>NZ_JAKKRL010000020.1:0-74288 GCF_025654335.1 Shewanella sp. SM21 | reverse complement strand
GAGCCATGATCAAACTCTTCAATTAAAGTTTTGTTGCTTCCGTCTTGCGACTTCAGCGGCTCAATGAATTCTGATTTTTTTGTTTCTCGCTAAAGAAACAAACTGTACATATTGCTATGAACACTCATTGTTACATTGATTTAAATTTTTGACTGCCAACCCGAAGGCTAAGCAGTTTCGATTAACTCAACACCTGTGAGTGTCCACACAGATTTCTTGTTTTATCTTGTTAAAGAGCAACTCAACCTCGTAAGAGAAGGTGAGTACCACACTGAGCGTCGAACGCTTCCAGTTGGCTAGGGCTGCGTATTCTACGCATTTCCCGTTTCGCGTCAAGGAGTATTTTACAACTTCTTGCTGCGCTTGAATTAAGTGCTTAAAAGCGACTCAATTCAACCTAACTCGTCAGCTGGCTTTCGCTGTCTGCCGTGTCAGTGGATGCGCATTATAGGGAGCAGAAGATTTTGTGCAAGGGCTTTTTGTAGGAAAATAACGATTAATGGTTTAGACGTTTACTTATCAAACGATACGTATAAAAAAGGGGCTAAAAAGCCCCTTTATCTCGATTAAGTCTGGCAATCTATATGAGTCACGCTCAATTAGATCATCATAAATATTGTTATCTATGGACTAAAGAAGCGAGATTCTTGCTCAACTTCGACTTCTTCACCGTCGATATGAGTTTTCACTTTTATCTCGATATTAGTAACTGAACGAGACAGCTCAACCGGATCGATACCCACGCTAATAGGGAGAGTTAACACTTCACCACCCGCAATAGTGACCGAAGTTGGACCGTACCATTTATAGTTGTCTAATCCTTCGACACTCATAGTGTATTCGTGGGATTGCTCTGTCTTATTAAGAATCTTCAAGGTGAAGGTGTTTTCAATCAAACCTTGATTGTTCTCTCTATAGAGCTGGTTGCGGTCACGAATGATGTCCATACGCACAGGCGCTATGGTCGCACTGGAGTATATAAAGACTAATATCATCGCTATCAGTACCACGCCATAACCGACAAGTTTAGGTCGCAGCACTTTTTGCTTAATTCCTTCTAACTTGTTCTCGGTGGTATAACTGATAAGCCCTTTTTCATATCCCATACGATCCATGGTTTGATCGCAGGCATCGATACAAGCGCCGCAGTTAATACACTCATATTGCAGACCATTACGAATATCGATTCCCGTAGGACATACCTGCACACACAAGTCACAGTCGATACAGTCGCCAAGCCCTAGCTCTTTAGGGTCATCTTTGCGTGAGCGCGGACCACGGGTCTCACCACGTTTAGTATCGTAACCCACGATAAAAGTATTCTTATCGAACATAGCCGCTTGGAAACGAGCATAAGGGCACATGTGGATACACATGATTTCACGCATCCAACCCGCATTGCCGTATGTGGCAAGTGTAAAAAACACGACCCAGAAGTAGATACCGCCAGAAGCATTAAGTGTAAATACGTCGACATAGACTTCACGACTTGGCACAAAATAGGACACAAAAGTCATCGCCGTCATCAGTGAGAGCAATAGCCAGGCCGTATGTTTTGCCGTTTTACGCCAGAGTTTGTCAAAGCTCCATGGCATTTGATCTAACTTAATGCGTTTATTGCGTGCGCCTTCAAGTTTTTCCTCGAACCAGATGAACATAAAGGTCCATACTGTTTGGGGGCAAGTGTATCCACACCAAACACGGCCAAGATAGGTGGTCACAAAAAACAGAGCGAAGGCAGCGATCATAAACAACGCTGCAAGCAAGGTGAGATCCTGCGGCCAAATCGTTAAACCGAAGACGTGAAACTTTTGTTCGCCCAAGTTAAACCATACGGCTTGACGGTCGCCCCAAGGGATCCAAGGTAAAAGCAGGAAAAATAACATGGCGATCCAGCCCATGCGGCGACGTACGCTACTCCACAAACCGTCTATGGCTCGGACATAAATCCGATTACGAGGATTAAAGCGATCGGCTTTACTCGCATCTGGCTGGTGAATCTTAATTCGATTGGTTTTCGAATAGTCCTTGTTGTTAGATTCTGAGTTCATCGTTACAGCCTTTTACTGCTTTAATATTGGACGAAAACTAGCTTATTATACCCATATTCTTAATGGTTATTCACTTATGTTGGACTAAAAGATGAAAGGTTGGATCATATTGGCGCTACTCGCGGGTGCTTTATATTACTTATACACAGAAACAGATAAATTAGATGTTCCTATTGCAAAGACTGAGGCGATGATCAAAGAAATAGAGAATAAAGTTGACTCTATGACAGGAACAAAAATTATTAAAATCGACCATAAACTGACTAAGGTAAGAACCGACATCATAGAACGTTTATCCACATTAGAACTCGAAGCCTTCAATCAAATTCTAATGACACCCGAGTCTATTGCCGACTTTAAGGCTAACTATTGCGGTACTATGGCACCTCAACATCCAGTGTTTAGCAAAGATAATCAGCTTTATCTATGTGATCACCTCTAATCATTACAGACTCATAGGCAAACGGGATTTTGCTATATAGCGCTAAGGTTTAGACTTAGGTGATTGACCTTATATATGATTCCGCCTAGCCTTTGAGGCATTACAGCATAAAGGCCTATGAATCATGACCCAACAAGTATCAGACATTTTTGATCCCACCCTATGGGATGAAGTCAGTGGATTTCATTTCGACGATATTACTTACCACAGAGCCAAAGCACACGGCACAGTACGCATTGCCATTAATCGCCCAGAGTGCCGCAACGCCTTCCGACCTAAAACCGTTGATGAATTATTTATCGCACTCGACCATGCACGCCAATGGTCTGATGTGGGTTGCGTACTGCTTACGGGTAACGGTCCTTCGGCAAAAGATGGTGGCTGGGCGTTCTGTTCGGGTGGCGATCAACGTATTCGCGGCAAAGATGGCTATAAATATGAAGGCGCCGAAGAAGGTAAGGCCGATCAAGCCAGAATGGGCCGCTTACATATATTAGAAGTACAACGCCTTATCCGCTTTATGCCTAAAGTGGTCATCGCCGTTGTGCCGGGCTGGGCGGTGGGTGGCGGCCATAGTTTACACGTAGTGTGCGACTTAACCTTAGCCTCGAAAGAACACGCAATATTTAAACAAACCGATCCCGATGTTGCGAGCTTCGACTCAGGTTATGGCAGTGCTTATCTCGCCAAAATGATAGGTCAAAAACGTGCCCGCGAAATATTCTTCTGTGGTTTTAACTACAGTGCCGATGAAGCCTTCGACATGGGTATGGTTAATAAATCCGTTCCCCATGCAGAGCTAGAAACCGAAGCATTAATGTGGGCGAAAGAGATTAACTCTAAATCACCTACGGCTATGCGTATGCTTAAATACGGCTTCAACATGACAGACGATGGCATGGTCGGTCAGCAATTATTTGCCGGTGAAGCGACGCGTTTAGCCTATGCGAGCGCCGAAGCACAGGAAGGACGCGATGCCTTCCTCGAAAAACGCGATCAAGATTTTTCAGCCTTCCCTTGGCACTACTAATTTTAGAATCGTATTAATTTACGTTTAAATGCTCAAAGCCCTCCATCGTGAGGGCTTTATGTTTTTTACAACGGATAAATAGATAAAACCGTTTAAACTAATCTGAAAACACGGCTTTTAATTTTAATGAGAATTGTTATCATCTAAGTATTCCCGCTGGGAGCCTATTTAGAGGACAAGATCATGACTAAGACACTCACTTTTGCTGTACTACATTTTAGCGTCGCTTTTACCGTAACCTATTTATTAACTGGCAGCGTAGTCGTAGGTGGCGCAGTAGCCTTAGTAGAACCCGCGATTAACACTGTAGTGTTTTACTTCCATGACAAAGTGTGGAAACGCATTGAGGCAAAAAAGCAGCACGAGCTAGATGCCATTCCAGCATAGAAAGTTAAGCCACCAGCATTTGCTATTACTGTAAGTTAATCGTCATTTTGTCGTGAATCTAAATGAAAAAACCGCCAATAAAGGCGGTTTTCATTTAAATATCTCTATTTATTCTACTGTTACAGATTTTGCCAAGTTACGTGGTTGATCCACGTCAGTACCTTTGATTAATGCAACATGGTACGACAATAGCTGTAAAGGAATAGTGTAGATCAGTGGCGCCATAAAGATGTCACAGTGTGGCACAGGGATCACTTTCATCGTGTCATCCGACTCAAACTCAGCATCCACATCGGCAAACACATACATTAAGCCGCCACGGGCACGCACTTCTTCAACATTCGATTTCAGTTTTTCGAGCAATTCATTGTTTGGCGCAACGACAATCACTGGCATATCGGCATCGATAAGCGCTAGTGGGCCGTGTTTTAATTCGCCAGAGGCATAAGCTTCAGCATGAATATAAGAAATCTCTTTCAGCTTTAACGCGCCTTCCATCGCAATCGGATATTGATCGCCACGGCCAAGGAATAACGCATGGTGTTTATCGGCAAAATCTTCAGCCAGTTCAGCAATCGCAGCATCTAAACCTAAAGCTTGTTCCACTTTTGCTGGCATAGATTGTAGGCTTTGAGTGATTTGAGCCTGCATTTTATCAGACATACCATTGTGGCGACCGATCACCGCAGTCAACATTAATAAGCCAGCAAGTTGTACTGTGAAAGCTTTAGTCGATGCCACGCCAATCTCGGCGCCCGCTTTCATCATGTAAGCCATGTCAGATTCGCGAACCAATGATGAACCTGGCGCATTACAAATGGTCAATGTGGCTTTATAACCCATTTCTTTCGCTAAGCGCATGGCCGCTAAGGTATCGGCAGTTTCACCCGATTGTGAAATCGTCACCAACAGGCTATTTGGGAATAAGTGCGACTTGCGATAACGGAATTCAGAGGCAATTTCGACGTTACAAGACACGCCAGCCCAATCTTCTAACCAGTAACGTGCCGCCATGCCCGCATGGTAACTAGTACCACAGGCGATGATTTGCACATGTTTGATATCTTTTAAAAACTCAGCAGCGTTGTCACCAAAAGCCGTGTCTAGCACTTGCTTATTAGCAATACGACCTTCAATTGTGCGCGTCAGTGCCAATGGCTGCTCGTAAATTTCTTTAAGCATATAGTGGCGATATTCGCCTTTGTCACCGGCATCGTGGGTAATTTCAGATTCTTTGACTTCACGCTCAACGGCATTACCGTTTAAGTCGAAAATACTCACGCTGCGACGGGTCACTTCGGCCACATCACCTTCTTCTAGGAAAGCAAATGAGCGAGTGACGGGTAATAAGGCGAGTTGATCTGAAGCGACAAAGTTTTCACCTAGACCAAAACCAATCACCAATGGACTACCAGAGCGAGCAACAACCATACGTTCACTATCACGACGGTCAATAACGACTGTGCCATAGGCACCTTCGAGTTGTTTAACTGTGGCTTGTACAGCACCAAGTAGAGTGTTATGGGTTTTCAGCTCATGGTGCACTAAGTGACAAATCACTTCGGTATCGGTATCTGAACTAAAGTTGTAACCTAAACCTTTAAGCATTTCGCGCAGTTTATTGTGGTTTTCGATAATACCGTTGTGCACCACGGCAATATCACCTTCCGATAAATGCGGATGAGCATTACGCTCACTCGGCTCACCGTGAGTCGCCCAACGAGTGTGCGCGATACCGGTTCCGCCTGCTAATGGGTCAGTTTCAAGCGCAGCCGACAACTCTTGTACTTTGCCAACGCGGCGCGTACGGTTGAGTTCACCATTGTGAATAACGGCAACGCCTGCAGAGTCATATCCGCGATATTCTAAACGGCGTAAGCCTTCTACCAGAATTTCAGCCACATCCCTTTGCGCCACGGCGCCTACGATTCCACACATAGTCTTTACCTATAAATTAAAATGAAGTTGTTAAGCTATTTTGTCTAATGAGCATAGGGCGCTAACATAACTCGCACGCCCTGATCTGAAATTTGTTTGAGCGCACTCTCGTCGATACGTGAGTCGGTGACCAACACACTGACCTTGGCCCACGGTAACTCTAAGTTAGGGATCCGCTTGCCGATTTTGTCAGAATCGACCATAACGATCACTTCGCGGGAAACTTCGGCCATCACTTTGCTTAGGCCTGTTAACTCGTTAAAGGTGGTGGTCCCGCGTTCAAGATCGATACCATCGGCACCGATAAACAGTTGGTCGAAATTATATGAACGCAACACTTGCTCGGCGACTTGGCCTTGAAAGGATTCAGAATGCGGGTCCCAAGTGCCACCGGTCATCAATAAGGTGGGCTCGTTTTCGAGTTCATGAATGGCATTTGCAAGGTGTAGCGCATTCGTCATGACCACCAGCCCACGCTTATCGTTCAGCTGTTCAATCAAGCCTGACGTCGTAGTGCCGCTATCGATAATGATGCGATTGTGATCTTTAATCAGCTGCGCGGCGGTTTTCGCAATAGACAGCTTATTAGGCGCTATCTTGGCAGAGAACTGTTGAGTAACTTCGTCTGGAATCGCCACGGCGCCACCGTAACGGCGTAATAGCAGGCCAGTTTTCTCAAGCGCGGCGAGATCCTTACGAATCGTCACTTCTGAGGTTTCAAAACGTAACGACAGTTCATCAACGCTCACTTCACCCTGTTCGTTCAATATGGTGATTATGCTGTGGCGACGCTGCTGTGTGTTTCGTTTATTCATAAAACCTTTCAGTTAAGTTTCGATTCGAAAGTTGCATTATAGTGAAACGAAACTTTTTTGCTAGTCATACGAAACACACTTTTGCATGATCCAAGCAATTTTTTTATCTGTCTAGCCAGCCAACTTGGAAATTAGCCCATAAAAAAAGCAGTTTATCCTTTAGGGATGAACTGCTTTAAATGGATTAAGAATCCGAATAAGTATTAGAACTTAGCTTCAACTGCAACACTGAAGTTACGGTCTTGACCTATAGTCACCATCTTATCGCTGCCACCGTCTAAATATTCAGTATCGAAGAGGTTTCTGACGTTGGCACGTATGCTGACATCTTTACCCATGATATCCATAGTGTAGGCTGCACCTATATCGAAACGCACATAACCATCTTTGGTGATGGTGTTATCAGCATCAGCAAAACGTTCACCCACATAAATAGCACCAAAGTTCATCGCAAAGTTGTCTGTCACTTCGTAACGGGTCCAGATATTGGCCGACCACTCAGGGGCATCAATAGGGGTTTTACCATCTAAGTTCTTGCCACCTATTTTGCCTGCACCGGTATTATATTCAGCATCTAAATACATCATAGAAGAAGTCACAAACCAGCTATCACCTAACTGGCCTTGGGCGCCAACTTCAAAACCTCGATGATGCTGCTCACCACCTTGGGTAGTGATCGTTTTATCTCCTTCATTCGTTACAGGAATATCTTGTACTGTGGTGACATTAGAAACCGTAATATCAAAAAGGGCTGCTGTTAGCAGTAGGCTGTCATTAAATAACTCCCATTTAGTCCCTAGTTCATATTGAGTACCGTACTCAGGTTTCAGGTTATCTCCATGATTGACATCTTCAGAACTGGTTACTGAACCCTGTGGTGTAAAGCTTTTTGAATAATTAACGTAAATGCTACCATTAGCCATTGGCGAGTAAATTACCCCAAACTTAGGCGACACGGCATAGCTGTTTTCACCTTCTCCGTCTTTCTTCTGTTCGTCGTAACGCACACCAGCAAGCAATTTCCATTGCTCATTAAGCGTCATCAAATCCTGTAAATAGAAACCGTAATACTTGTATTCGCTTGGGTTGCTTAGCTTACCTTGGTGATAATCAAGATCTTGCTGAATAATTGGTTGCCCAGGAATTACGGGCTGACTTTTGCCTTTCTGAATTTGCTGCTGATAGAAATAGTCTAAATAGTTAGCACCAATAAGGAATTGATGCTCCATTCCTGCCAAAGAAAATTCACCCGTGAAATCCACATAGGCCGTTTTATGCTGCCAATCGTCATAACGATCAAACGGGTTTATGGTGTAACCATCTTTATATGGATCTTCAGAGCCTTTATTTAAGCTTGGCGCAGAGTCTAAACGTTGGCGATTAAACTGCTGATCGTTATAACCAACTTTGACTTTCCAATCATCACTCATCTGCCAAGTTAGATCGGCACCTAAGTTAGAGACTGTGTTATCGGTAAAGGCCCAAGGTGCATCCCATACGGTTTTACGTTCACCGATAACATTACCTTGTTTATCTAACCACCCACCCGCATCAATACCCGCTTTATCTTGGGTATGATCGTACTTAACCGATAACAGAACATCATCACTGACATCAAATTCTAGGTTTAAGTAGCCCAACCAACGGTCACGCTCTTGATTCTCATCGTTAGCGGAATACTCACGCCAGTATTTTGTGTCTTGCTTCACTAACACGCCGCGGTAACGAAGACTCTGAGCATCATTTAAACTGCCGCCCGCATCTAGCTGAGCACGGGTCGAACCAAAACCATCAGTATCAAAACCTAAATCGAGCATTGAATCATAGGTCGGTTTCTTAGTGACCATATTCACTAAACCACCAGGACCAGATTGGCCGTACAACATGCTCGAAGGACCTTTCAATACTTCGACTTGCTGTAAAGTTTCAATTGGTTGTACGTAGTGAGACCATTGTTGATGGCCATTAATAAGATAACCGTTACCCGAATCGAGCTCGAAGCCGCGGATACTGAAGACTTGACGGTTCCAGCGTGTGGTTCCCGCTGTCACACTCGAATCATTAACTAATACTTCCGCTAGATTGGTTGCCAACTGTTCATCAGTCACAAAATCAGGGATAACATTAACTGACTGTGGAGTATCCATTAAGTCGATATCGCCACGCATGGCACCCGATGCACTACCGACTTTATAGTCGTTAAAAGTACGGCCAGTCACATTGATGCGCTCAATATTTTTATCGCTCGCCACTTCTGCAATAACCGGCATAGCCATTAATGCCGAGCCTACAGCTAAACCTATAACTGAATATTTAAATACCATTGCCAACACCTCAAATAGACCTTTCGTCTTAGAATTGCAGGCAATATAAATGAGAAGTGTTTTTATTTTCTCTTCTTTACTAAAATTTACAATTGAGTGTGATAGTGATCAAATTAACTTAAAAACCAACAATTTGCCCATACCACAAAAACATGAAGAAAATCTTAATTATTAAGCATTACTTAATAAAAAGGCTTTTTAGTGTAACACATTGAACACAATAAAAATAAAAGCGGCACATGGCCGCTTTTTTGACATTAAGTTGAGTTTTAAAACTTACTTTTTAATTTTCACTGGACGTTGCCAACCAGTAAGGTGTTTTTGTTTAACACGAGTGATCACTAACTCATTCTCACCCACATCACGGGTAATGGTTGAGCCAGCGCCTAAGGTTGCGCCTTTACCGATAGTTACAGGTGCTACCAACTGAGTGTCAGAGCCGACAAAGACGTTATCTTCAATAACAGTAAGATGCTTATTCGCGCCATCATAGTTGCAGGTAATAGTACCAGCACCAATGTTGACGCCATCACCAATGATGGCATCGCCTAAATAGGCTAAGTGTCCAGCTTTGGATCCCACACCAATCACCGCTTTTTTCACTTCAACAAAGTTGCCAATATGTGCATCTTGCTTAAGTTCTGCTCCCGGACGTAAACGTGCAAATGGGCCAGCACTGGCAGCAACGCCAAGCTTAGCACCTTCGATAATAGAGTAAGGCTTGATCTCAGCATCATCGGCAATCTCGCAATCAATTAAAATCGCGCCTGCGCCAATAGTCACATTATTACCCAAGGTCACTTTGCCTTCGAATATCACATTAATATCGATCATCACATCCATACCAACAGTGACTTCACCACGGATATCGATACGGCTTGGGTCGCGAAGGTTCGCCCCCGCCAACATGAGCTTTTCGGCTTCACGAGCTTGGTAAGCACGTTCAAGTTGCGCTAATTGCACGCGATTATTGGCGCCTTCGACTTCAATGGCCGATTGTGGCTGAGCAGTATCAATAGCAACGCCATCAGCGTGCGCCATAGCAATAATATCCGTTAGATAATATTCGCCTTGAGCATTATTGTTCGATAAACGGCTCAACCAAGTTTTAAGTTGTTTACCCGGAACCGCCATGATGCCGGTGTTAATTTCGTTGATCAGCAACTGTTCTGCAGTCGCATCTTTTTGCTCAATAATTCCAATGACTTTTCCTTGCTCACGGACAATACGGCCATAACCCATAGGATTCGCTAAATTCACTGTTAAAATAGCAACGCCATTTTCAGGACGGGCGGCGAGTAAGGCTTCGAGAGTCGATGTTTGGATCAACGGCACATCGCCATAAAGAATAAGCACTGTATCGCTGTCGGCGATATGTGGGCTAGCCTGTGCAACCGCATGACCTGTGCCTAATTGCTCGGCTTGCAATACCCAGTTAAGTTGTTGCTCACCCAAACAGGCTTGTAGCTTGTCGGCGCCATAACCATAGACTAACTGAATAGAGTCACAGCCAACTTTATTAGCGGTATCGATGACATGTTGCACCATGCTCTTATGGGCGATGGGATGTAATACCTTAGGAAGATCAGAGCGCATCCGTGTTCCCTTTCCAGCCGCTAAGATCACTACATTTAATGCCATTACCATATCCTTGAACAAATACCCAAGAGGGTGAAAAATTACGGTCGTATACCAATCACATTAAATATCTAATCAGTTCAGAGCCTCACAGGCATCTCAATCCAAGGCGCATTGACGCAGAAATGGTTATTCCCTTTTAAGTCAATGCAACACGGGAGTGGGATGCCTGTGAGGCTCCCAAAGGGCGGGTTTCAACGCGCTTCATACTGCGTTCAAGGCTTTCGACAGAGCACCACTATGCCTTCAAGCCTTCGCCTTGTCTAAAGCGCGTTGAACTCCCGCTGAATGAACAGATATTTAATACGATTGGTATTAGTGGCGCAATTTTAACGGAAAGCACATCGAAAAGCGAAGTAGATAGCGATGCTAATCAATCAAAGACATGCAAGAATGCCAATCTATCCCATTTTTAGACACAAAAAAGGCGACCATAGGGTCGCCTTTTTTCACAAACAATAACCTTATCTGGCAATGTTTTTCTTGATGGTTTCAACAACACGTAATTGAGCCATAGCCTTAGCTAACTCAACCATAGCCGCGTCATAATTGAAGTCAGCACCAGCAGTTGCCATATGGGCTTCTGCACGACGCTTAGCTTCTAATGCCGCTTGCTCATCAATATCTTTGGCACGCATAACCACATCAGCCAATACGGAGACAGAAGAAGGCTGCACTTCCAGAATACCACCTGAAAGGTAAAACACTTCTTCACTACCGTCTTGCTTGACGATGCGCGCCATGCCAGGTTTGATATAACTAAGCAAAGGAGCGTGGCCATGCATTATGCCCAACTCACCTTCAGAACCAGTCACTTGTAGCGAAGCTACACGACCAGAGAAGATTTTGCTCTCTGCGCTTACAATATCAAGATGTACTGTCATGGCTGCCATCCCGTTCTCCTTAAAAAACTAAGTATGAATACTTAGTTATTTCTTTTTGTTCGCTTTCTCGATGACTTCATCGATTGAGCCAACCATGTAGAACGCTTGTTCTGGCAGGTGATCAAACTCACCGTTCAAAATACCCTTAAAGCCACGGATAGTGTCTTTCAGAGAAACGTACTTACCAGGAGATCCAGTAAAGACTTCTGCTACGAAGAAAGGCTGAGATAAGAAACGCTCAATCTTACGAGCACGGAATACGACAGTCTTGTCTTCATCAGACAATTCATCCATACCCAGAATCGCAATAATGTCTTTCAGCTCTTTGTAACGTTGCAGTACAGTTTGCACGCCGTTAGCAACGTCATAATGCTCTTGGCCAACAACCAATGGATCTAATTGACGTGAAGTCGAATCCAATGGGTCAACCGCTGGGTAAATACCCAGAGAAGCAATTTGACGTGACAGTACAACAGTCGCATCTAAGTGAGCGAAGGTTGTTGCTGGTGACGGATCGGTCAAGTCATCCGCAGGTACGTATACCGCTTGTACAGAAGTAATAGAACCCGTCTTAGTTGAAGTGATACGCTCTTGCAGAACGCCCATCTCTTCAGCCAATGTTGGTTGATAACCTACCGCAGAAGGCATACGACCTAACAGTGCAGATACTTCAGTACCGGCTAAGGTATAACGATAGATGTTGTCAACGAACAACAGTACGTCACGACCTTCGTCACGGAACTTCTCTGCCATAGTCAGACCAGACAGTGCAACGCGCAAACGGTTACCTGGAGGCTCGTTCATCTGACCATAAACCATGGCCACTTTGTCGAGAACGCCAGAATCTTTCATCTCGTAGTAGAAGTCGTTACCTTCACGAGTACGTTCACCTACACCGGCGAATACAGAAAGACCCGAGTGGGCTTTAGCGATGTTGTTAATCAGTTCCATCATGTTAACTGTTTTACCAACACCCGCACCACCGAACAAACCGACTTTACCGCCCTTAGCGAATGGACAAACAAGGTCGATAACCTTGATGCCAGTCTCTAACAGTTCAGTAGAGCTTGATTGATCTTCGTATGAAGGAGCTGTACGGTGAATAACATAACGCTCTTCTTCACCGATTGGACCCGCTTCATCAATAGGCTCGCCTAATACGTTCATGATACGGCCAAGAGTGGCGGTACCAACTGGAACAGTAATAGGTGAACCTGAGTTTACTACTTCAAGACCACGACGCAGACCGTCAGAAGAACCCATAGCGATGGTACGAACTACACCACCACCTAGCTGTTGCTGAACTTCCAGCACCAAACCATTACACGGGCCTTCACCTACGATTTTCAGAGCGTCATATACTTGAGGTACGGCATCTTGTGGGAACTCTACGTCCACAACCGCGCCAATCACTTGGACAACAGTACCTGTGCTCATGATTAATCCTCTAAAACTTGTATTCGTTACCTAACCTAAACCGCAGAGGCACCAGAAACAATTTCCGACAGTTCCTGCGTAATAGCAGCCTGACGGGCCTTGTTATAGACCAGTTGCAAGTCGTTGATAAGCTCACCCGCGTTGTCTGTTGCCGACTTCATTGCCACCATACGGGCAGCTTGTTCAGAGGCAATGTTTTCAACAACACCTTGGTAAACCTGAGATTCTACATAACGGACCAATAAAGTATCCAAAAGTGCTTTTGGATCTGGCTCGTAGATATAATCCCAACGATGAGCAGTTTCATCATCTTCTGATTTAGGCAAAGGTAGCAGCTGCTCGATCACAGGAGTCTGCGTCATAGTATTCACAAATTTGTTAAATACCACGTACAGACGATCCAGCTTGCCTTCGTTGTAAGCTTCTAGCATGACACCGACTGTCCCGATCAAGTCAGCGAGCTTTGGAGCATCGCCTAAACCTGAAGCGTGAGCAGACACTTGTCCACCGAAGTTTTTGAAAAACTGCACACTACGTGCACCGATAGGGCAAAATTCAAATTCTGCACCTTGGGCTTTCCAGCTTTTCACGTCTGCAATAACCTTTTTGAAAAGGTTAACGTTCAGACCACCACAAAGGCCACGGTCGGTTGCTACAACAATGTAACCAACCCGCTTAGCCTCTCTCACCTCCAAATAGGGGTGTTTATACTCGAGAGAACCTTGCGCGACGTGACCGATCACCTTACGCATGCTTTCCGCATATGGACGGCTCGCAGCCATGCGTTCCTGCGCTCTGCGCATTTTGCTGGCTGCCACCATTTCCATGGCGGACGTGATCTTCTGAGTGTTTTTCACACTCGCGATCTTGGTTTTAATCTCTTTAGCGCCGGCCATCTCTACTCTCCAATCTGGACCTGAGGTGTCTTAAGACACCTCTATCATTGTTACCAGGTTTGGGTTGCTACGAACTTGTCGAGGCCAGCTTTTAATTCAGCTTCGATATCAGCGCTATAATCGCCAGTATCATTGATAAGCTTCATTAAAGGAGCATGCTCGCTGTTCATGAACGAGAGCAGAGCGGCTTCGAAATTACCGACCTTATTCAGCTCAACACTCTTCAGGTAACCTTTTTCAGCTGAGAAAATAGACACAGCTTGAGCGGCTACGCTCATAGGAGCATATTGCTTTTGCTTCATCAGTTCGGTAACACGCACACCATGCTCAAGCTGAGCACGTGTTGCATCGTCAAGATCAGATGCAAATTGCGAGAACGCAGCAAGCTCACGATACTGTGCTAGTGCGGTACGAATACCACCAGACAGTTTCTTGATGATCTTAGTCTGAGCCGCACCACCAACACGAGAAACAGAAATACCTGGGTTAACCGCTGGACGTAGGCCAGAGTTAAACAGATCGGTCTCAAGGAAGATCTGACCATCGGTAATAGAAATTACGTTGGTCGGTACGAATGCAGAAACGTCACCCGCTTGCGTTTCAATAATCGGCAGCGCGGTTAAAGAACCAGTTTTGCCAGTTACTGCACCTTTAGTGAACTTCTCTACATAAATCGCGTTAACGCGTGATGCACGCTCTAATAAACGTGAGTGTAGATAGAATACGTCACCTGGGTAAGCTTCACGGCCAGGTGGACGCTTGAGCAGTAACGAAATTTGACGATAAGCAACTGCTTGCTTAGACAAATCATCGTATACGATCAAAGAATCTTCACCGCGGTCACGGAAGTATTCACCCATAGAACAACCAGAATATGGCGCTAAGTATTGTAGAGCAGCGGCTTCAGAAGCAGTTGCAACAACAACGATAGTGTTAGCTAAAGCACCGTGTTCTTCTAGCTTGCGTACTACGTTAGCGATAGTAGAAGCCTTTTGGCCAATCGCGACGTACACACATTTAATGCCAGAATTTTTCTGGTTGATGATTGCGTCGATCGCCATTGCTGTTTTACCAGTTTGACGGTCGCCAATGATCAATTCACGTTGACCACGACCGATTGGGATCATGGCATCAACGGCTTTATAACCAGTTTGAACTGGTTGATCAACAGACTGACGTTCAATAACACCTGGTGCGATAACTTCAATTGGCGAGAAACCATCGTTATCGATAGGTCCTTTACCGTCAATTGGCTCACCTAGAGTGTTAACAACGCGGCCAAGAAGACCGCGGCCAACTGGAACTTCCAGAATACGGCCAGTCGTTTTCACTTTTACGCCTTCTGCTAAATCAGCATAAGGACCCATTACTACGGCACCGACAGAATCACGTTCAAGGTTCAACGCGATTGCAAAACGGTTACCAGGCAGTTCGATCATCTCACCTTGCATCACGTCGGCTAGGCCGTGGATGCGGATGATGCCGTCACTTACCGCAACGATAGTACCTTCGTTACGAGATTCGCTAACGACTTCGAACTGCTCGATCCGCTGCTTAATCAGATCGCTGATTTCAGTGGAATTCAGTTGCATGCTCAAACTCCCAATTACGACTGCAGCTTATCAGACAGACGCGATAACTTACCGCGGACCGAGCCATCGATGACTAGGTCTCCTGTCTTAATTATTACACCGGCGATGAGCGCGGCGTCAGTGCTACAATTCAGCTTAACTTTGCGTGCGAGACGTTTCTCTAAAGAAATACTAATCTGCTGTTGTTGTTCAGAGCTCAGCTCAGTTGCAGAAACCACATCAGCTTCTACTTCTTTTGCCCACTCATTACGGTATTCAGTAAATAACTGAGATACAGCAGGTAGCACCTTTAAGCGACCGTTTTCAGCCATTACCTTTATCAGGTTCTGACCTTGCACATTGACTTGCTCACCACACACACTAATAAAGAGTGCTGCGAGCTTAGTGCTGGCTAAAGAGCCAGCTAACAGTGGTTGCATGGTTTCGTTTTCACTCACCAATGCGGCAAACGTGAGCATTTCAGCCCAAGAATCCACTGCATCTTGTTCAATAGCAAAGTCAAAAGCTGCCTTTGCGTAAGGGCGAGCGATGGTGGTTAATTCAGCCATAACTCAACTCCCTTATCAAATTTCAGCGACTAGTTTATTAACTATGTCACTGTGGGCGGCTGGATCAATAGAACGCTCAAGGATCTTCTCAGCACCCATGATGGCAAGAGTAGCAACCTGCTTACGCAGATCCTCTTTGACGCGATTACGTTCAGCTTCAATTTCTGCTTTACCCTGAGCGATGATTTTAGCACGCTCAGCGTCTGCTTCGGTTTTGGCTTCTTCAACTATTTGAGCTTTACGCTTGTTAGCTTGCTCAATAATTTCATTAGCCGTTACCTTGGCTTCTTTTAGTTGGTCAGTCGCTTTCGCTTGTGCCAACTCCAGGTCTTTTACCGCACGATCAGCATCAGCTAGACCGTCAGCAATCCTTTTTTGGCGCTCTTCGATGGCATTCATCAAAGGGGGCCATACAAACTTCATGCAAAACCACACGAAGATGATAAAGGCGACCGTCTGACCGATTAGGGTAGCGTTGAAATTCACAACAGCCTCCTATTTAGAGTTAAGACAGAAGCGTTTTTTACAGCATTGCACCCAGTGGGTTGGTAAATAGCATAAATAATGCGATACCAACACCGATCATAGTTACGGCGTCAAGAAGACCCGCTACGATGAACATTTTAACTTGTAGCATAGGAGCCATTTCTGGTTGACGCGCAGCGCCTTCCAAGAACTTACCGCCTAATAAGCCGAAACCGATTGCAGTACCAAGAGCACCCATACCAATCAGCAGAGCAACAGCGATAGCTGTCATGCCTAAAATCGTTTCCATCTGTATCTCCAGTATCTAAATCTATATTAGTTGATGATTTAGTTTAAAATTTCTTCAGCAATCCTTAATGATCTTCATGCGCCATGCTTAAATAAACAATGGTCAACATCATGAAGATAAACGCCTGCAGCGTGATAACCAAAATGTGGAATATTAACCAGCCCAGTTGCAGAGTCACACCTAGGGTAGATAATAACAAGTTGGTACCATACATCAGCGCAATAAGGATGAAGATCAACTCACCTGCGTACAAGTTACCAAAGAGTCGCAATGCCAATGAAATTGGCTTAGCAATCAAAGTAACAGTCTCTAATAGGAGGTTGACGGGTATCATTGCCTTATGGTTAAAGGGCTGTAGTGTCAATTCTTTAACAAACCCAGACACACCTTTGACCTTAATGCTGTAAAAAATAATCAGCACGAACACACCAATAGCTAAGCTAAAGGTAATGTTAACGTCAGTCGTCGGAACCGCTTTTAGATAGGGAATACCCATTAAACTTGCTGCGTGAGGCAGCCAATCTACAGGGATCATATCCATGAAGTTCATCATGAATACCCATACAAAAATGGTCAGAGCTAAAGGCGCGATCAGAGCATTGCGACCATGAAAACTTTCTTTCACGCTGTTATTTACGAACTCGACGATAATCTCAACAAAACATTGCAGTTTGCCAGGAACACCGGAAGTCGCTTTTTTACCAACGCTGCGGAAAATCCACAGGAACAGAACACCAAGACCAACCGAAAAGAACAACGAATCAATGTGCCATGTCCAAAAGCCTTCACCAACACTTAAGTTGGTAAGGTGATGTTGGATATAGCCCTGCGGTGTTAACGCTTCACCAGTTGCAGCCATGATTCATCCCACTTAACTTTGCTTGAAGTATAAAGGAGCTGTCCAATGCACGATTAGCGTCAGCACATAACAAACAAAAAGCGGCATAAAAGCGACCTTAAGATTGATAAACACAAACGAAAACATTGCGATGGTTAACAGCAACTTTACCGCTTCCCCCCAGTAAAAAGTCTTTATGACTTTTGCAGCTGAACTTGCTCCCGTGTGGGAGAAAGCGAGGGTTGCGAATACAAAATTAGGGAGCACAGCGATTGAACCACCTGCTAATGCAGAATAGCCAAACTGAACTCCCCACACGGCGAAAAAGAGAATTGAAGCACCCCCAGCGACCGCCGCCTGCATCATCACCAATTTATAGGCTGACCACCGGCCACGACGCGCTAAAACCTTACTCAATTCATCCTCTCCGCATTCATACTTTTTGTTTCGATGACCGGATGACAAATACCCGTATTTATGTCGATGCACAAAAAGCTTGCGAAAGTATACCTTTTCACGCCTTCATTGCAACTTTGAGATAAGGAAAAACAACACTTTTAACGTGATCTCGCGCCAAACGAGTTAAAATGTAAGATTAGCATCTGTCACAAATTTACATTAAAAACTGTTAATCTACAGACATTAATGAATTTTACTAAGAATTCCGTCTAATTCAGCCAGATTCTGATAGTTAATTACAATTTTACCCGTGCCCTTACTGCTATGAGCGATCGAAACCTTGGCACCTAATCTTTCAATTAACTGCTGCTCTAAACGACAAACATCTTGATCTTTAGTCGTAGTTTCGGCTTGTTTAGGCGGATTTAAGGTTTGATTAATTAATCGTTCAGTTTCGCGAACGGTTAATTCCTTAGCGGCCACTAATCTCGCAAGATTTGTTTGTTCTTCTCCCTCAATTGCCAACAAAGCGCGAGCATGACCCATATCAATGTCGCCATACTCGAGTAGACGCTTAACTGGCTCATTTAAGCCGTTTAAACGTAACAAGTTAGATACACTCGCTCTGGATTTTCCCACAACATCGGCAACCTGTTGGTGAGTCAGTTCAAACTCTTGCATTAAACGTTGCAATGCAATGGCTTCTTCCATGGCATTTAAGTCTTCACGCTGGATGTTTTCAATCAAAGCAATAGCAACAGCGGCTTCATCAGCTACTTGCTTTACAATGCAGGGGATTTTATTCAAGCCAGCAAGTTGCGCAGCACGCCAACGACGTTCACCCGCAATGATCTCATACATGTTATTCGTCACTTGTCTCACAACGATAGGCTGAATAATGCCTTGATTGCGGATAGAGTGTGCCAGTTCTTCCAACGCTTCGGGGGACATGTCTTTACGAGGTTGATACTTACCTGGCTGTAATAAGTCTAAATCGAGATGGATAAGCTCTTCTTTTTTATCGATAACATCAGCTTCGTCAGTGTGTTTTTTACTGGCGGCATGACTGTTACTCAGTAGGGCATCTAACCCTTTGCCTAATCCTCTTTTTTTCAACGTCATGGTGATCCTTTACGCTTGCTTAGCCTGAGTTTGTTGTTCTGAACGACGGATCATTTCACCCGCAAGCGCTAGATACGCCTTAGCGCCAGCACTCGATTTATCGTAATACATAGCAGGCGCTCCAAAACTTGGTGCTTCTGCTAGTCTCACATTACGTGGGATAACGGTACGATAGACTTTGTCACCAAAATGTTGTTTTAGCTGATCGGACACATCATTAGACAAACGATTACGCGGATCATACATAGTACGTAAAATGCCTTCGATGCCAAGTCCAGGATTAACCATAGCAGCAAGCTTAGTGATGGTATCAATCAGCGCTGTTAAGCCTTCGAGGGCGTAATATTCACACTGCATAGGCACGAGTACAGAGTCGGCCGCTGACATAGCGTTTACGGTCAACATGTTCAATGAAGGAGGGCAGTCGATAAAGATATAATCGTATTGATCTTTGATCGGTGCGAGCGCGTTACGCAAACGGATCTCTCGGGCAAAAAACTCCATCAATTTGATTTCTGCCGCAGTGACATCGCCATTACTGGCGATCAAATCATACTTACCCGCAGTGTTTTTAATGACGATCTCGTCGAAGGATTTTTCTTCAACCAATAATTCATAGGCTGTATTAGCTACGTCATACTTATCGACACCGCTCCCCATGGTGGCATTACCTTGAGGATCGAGATCGATCAATAATACTTTACGTTTTGTTGCTGCTAACGAAGCGGCGAGGTTAACGCAAGTAGTTGTTTTTCCTACGCCACCTTTCTGGTTAGCCACGGCAATCACTTTACCCACAATATCACCCTGTATGTAAATGCTGGTTTATTGCCCTTGCTTATAAATGATTTATTTATCACTTTTAAGCCTGTTATTCTTTGATTATCTTCAATAAATGTCTTTTTTCATCGAGTTTAGGCACCTTAAGCTCGATAACTTCTTTCACCACAAATCCACTTGGAATATGTTGCATCTCTTCATCATTCAACTGGCCTTTAAGTGCATAAAACTGTCCATGTTCGGCGGGGAGATGATGGCACCAAGTCAGCATATCTTGGATTGAGGCAAATGCACGACTTAATACACCGTCGAATTTATCCTCCGGTTGATACGCTTCTACACGGCTTTCAACTGAACTGATGTTATGTATGCCTAATTCAAAGGACACTTGTTTTTGAAAACGAATACGTTTACCTAAGCTGTCCAATAACACAAATTGTTTATCGGGATTCATAATGGCTAACGGGATCCCTGGTAAACCTGGTCCAGTGCCTACATCGATAAAACGTTCACCTTGCAGATGTTTTGAAACCACTAAACTGTCCATGATATGACGGATCAGCATAGCTTCGGGATCTCTCACCGATGTCAGGTTATAGGCTTTATTCCATTTGTTGAGCATACCAACAAAATCAATTAGTTGTTTTTTCTGCTCGACGGTTGCGGGCAAATTAATTTCGGCTAAATAAGCCTCTAACTGGGCAGATAACACTGAGCAACCTCAACAAAGATACGATTATGAACGCGAAGGCTATTATGAAGCCCGAAAACGATGAAGGGAAGCCTGAATGCTTCCCTTCTATGACCTAAGCAGCGATTAAGCTAGCTTTTACGCACTCTTACGTAATAAGCCACGCTTTTTGAGGTGAACCAACAAAATTGAAATAGCCGCAGGCGTAATACCAGAGATCCGTGAGGCTTGGCCTATGGTTTCTGGTTTATGGTTATTTAACTTAGCAATCACCTCGTTCGATAAGCCCGGTACTTCTTTGTAATCGAGCGTCAAAGGTAAACCAGTGTTCTCATTACGCACAGCTTTGTTGATCTCTTCCTGCTGACGTTGAATATAACCAGAATATTTAACTTGGATCTGAACTTGCTCAGCCGCCTGTGGATCTTCAAGCCCAGGACCAAAACCTTCGATCTGCATCAACTTGCTGTAATCCATTTCTGGACGACGCAGTAATTCTTCAAATGATGCTTCGCGAGAGATCGGCGTATTCAAGTGTGGATTTAACGCATGGATCAAAGGTGAATTTGGATGCACCCATTGGGCGCGCAAACGTTGTAACTCAAGTTCGATCGATTCTAACTTCTCACTAAATGCCGCCCAGCGAGTATCGTCAACTAAACCTAATTCGCGACCTTTTGCCGTTAAGCGAATATCAGCATTATCTTCACGGAGTAACAAACGGTATTCGGCACGGCTAGTAAACATGCGATATGGTTCTTTGGTACCCAGAGTTGATAAATCGTCAACTAGTACTCCAAGATATGCTTCGTCACGGCGTGGACACCAGGCTTCTTTGCCTTGTACTTGCAGTGAGGCATTCATGCCTGCTAATAAACCTTGAGCACCAGCTTCTTCATAACCTGTAGTGCCGTTTATTTGGCCTGCGAAGAATAAACCGTTGATCGCTTTGGTTTCTAATGAGTTTTTCAGATCTCTCGGATCGAAATAATCATATTCGATCGCATAACCTGGACGCATGATTTCTGCGTTTTCCATGCCTTTGATCGAACGTACTAAATTCAACTGTACATCAAAAGGTAAGCTAGTAGAGATCCCGTTAGGATAGATCTCATTGGTATTTAAACCTTCTGGTTCGATGAAGATCTGATGCGAAGATTTATCCGCAAAGCGGTGGATCTTGTCTTCAATCGATGGACAATAACGTGGACCAATACCTTCGATGACGCCTGAATACATAGGGCTTCTGTCTAAACCACCACGAATAATTTCATGGGTTTTTTCATTTGTGTGAGTGATCCAGCAAGATATTTGTTTTGGATGATGACTGACATCCCCCATAAATGACATGACAGGTAACGGAGAATCGCCTTTCTGTTCAGCCATTAGAGAAAAATCGATCGTGTTTGCATCGATACGTGGCGGTGTACCTGTTTTTAAACGTCCGACTCGGATCGGTAATTCACGTAATCGATTTGCTAAAGCAATCGCTGGTGGATCGCCTGCACGACCACCGCTGTAGTTTTCTAAGCCTATATGAATTTTGCCGCTTAAGAATGTACCTGTTGTTAATACAACAGCTGGAGATTCAAAAGCTAAACCCATTTGGGTAACTACACCAACTACTTGATGATTTTCAACAATTAAGTCATCTACGGCTTGTTGGAAAATACGTAAGTTAGGTTGGTTTTGTAATATATTTTGGATTTTTTGACGATACAGTGCACGGTCAGCTTGTGCTCGTGTTGCTCGTACTGCTGGGCCTTTACTTGAATTTAAGGTTCTAAATTGGATCCCTGCATAATCGGTTGCGATTGCCATTGCACCACCTAAGGCGTCAATTTCTTTCACTAAATGGCCTTTGCCTATGCCACCGATCGCTGGATTACATGACATTTGTCCTAACGTATCGATATTGTGCGTTAGTAATAATGTTTTTGATCCCATTCTTGCTGCTGCCAACGCGGCTTCAGTTCCGGCATGACCACCACCAACAACAATAACATCAAACCGTTCATGAAAATGCATGCCACTACCTTCAATTGCTAAGAGACTCAGTACGAGCCGAGCATTTTAGCATTTGCTTCGTCTTAGGTGAATGATCATTTTACGCTGTTCGATCGAGATGATCCGGACTAATAGATCTTAAGATCTTTATATAGATCTTCTTATTATGTTTACTATTAGGATCGCGTTTTTCTGTGCATAACCCAAATTCATTATATAAATCATTAATTAGCGCGATCTTGATCCTGTGATCTGATCGCGATCTAATGTCATTAAACATGGGGATAGATCGCCTACTTATCCACAAGGCGGATCATTAAGCAGATCGGACTGTGAATAGTACAGAGGTTGATCAGATCTAAATAATAGCTTATCCACATGTTTATACTTTAAATAAGTAAATTGTGGATAAATAGGATCTAAACTGTACATAGATCGGGACCTTATCCAATAAGCGATCTTAAATGTCCTGTTGCCATTGTGCTAACCATGCAAGGGCTGGGTCTTCCGGCACAGGATCAAGCTGTACATCGATCTGGATCTTATCCACAAAGGCTTTTGCATCGCAGTCTTGAATGGCCGAAATTAATTTTTCTGGGCCTTGGCAAAAGGTATCGTAACTTGAGTCACCAATTGCACATAAGGCAAAGTTTACTTGGCTGAGATCCGGTTTTTGCTCGGTAATTTCGTTGAAAAAAGGCTGAATATTATCTGGAAGATCACCTGCTCCATGAGTTGATGACACGATAATCCACAGTGCATGGGTGTCTATTTCGCACAATGTTGGGGTTAAATGAACTTGAACTTGGTGTCCTTGCTCCGTTAATTGGGCCATCATTTCGTCGGCAACATACTCTGCACTGCCCAATGTTGTACCAACGATTACTTCAATCTTTGCCATTATGATTTCTCAGTGTGTTGTTGTTTTTAAAACTAATTTTAATTAAATAGATAGCTGAATGGCTATTATTATGTTCATCATAAAGGAAATGTGGATAGGACCACAGAAGCAATATGTGATTTTTGCAGTTTTTGCATCCTTTATATAAGGTTGGCTTCGCTTACATGTTACCTTTAGCTTCTTGATACATAATTAATATATTTAAAAAGTTAATTTCATTTAAAATCAAATAATTATAATAGGATGATCCATGACAACACCCGTAAATGCGCCCCAGTGGCCACGGCAAATTCCTTACATCATAGCCAGTGAAGCTTGTGAACGTTTTAGCTTTTACGGTATGCGGAATATTCTTACCCCATTCTTGATGACAGCACTTTTGTTGTCTATTCCAGAAGAACTGCGCGGAACTATGGCTAAGGATGTGTTCCATTCCTTTGTCATTGGAGTGTACTTTTTCCCGTTACTCGGTGGTTGGATTGCCGATCGTTTTTTCGGTAAATACAATACTATCTTATGGTTAAGTTTAATTTATTGTGTTGGTCATGCGTTTCTCGCTATTTTTGAACACAGTATTCAAGGGTTTTATACGGGATTATTTTTAATTGCGCTCGGATCGGGTGGGATTAAGCCCTTGGTTTCTTCCTTTATGGGTGATCAATTTGATCAAACCAATAAAACATTGGCGCAGAAAGCGTTTGATCTGTTTTATTTTACGATTAACTTTGGCTCCTTCTTCGCCTCGTTATCGATGCCATTACTATTGAAATATTATGGTGCTGCGGTCGCATTTGGGATCCCTGGTATCTTAATGTTTATTGCAACTGTGTTCTTCTGGTTAGGCCGCAAACGTTATGTACATATGCCACCTGAACCGAAAAATCCCCATGGTTTTTTACCCGTTATTCGTACCGCATTGCTCACTAAAATCGCTGGTCAAGCCAACATAGGTTTAGTGTTAGCTTTAGCTGGGATAATTTCTGCAGCGTATGCTTTAGTGAATATTCCAACCTTAGGTATCGTTGCTGGTTTGTGTTGTGCGTTAGTGCTAGTAATGGGATTTGTTGGCGCAGGGGCTTCATTGCAACTCGAACGCGCTAGGGGGATCCATCCGGATATCGCCGTTGATGGGGTGCGTTCGGTGCTACGGATCTTAATCTTATTTGCGTTAGTGACTCCCTTTTGGTCTTTGTTCGATCAGAAAGCGTCCACTTGGATACTGCAAGCCAATGACATGTCTAAACCGGAATGGTTTGAACCCGCCATGATGCAAGCTTTAAACCCATTATTAGTTATGTTACTGATCCCATTTAATAACTTTGTGTTATATCCGGCGATTGAGCGTATGGGTATAAAGTTAACTGCCTTGCGTAAAATGGGGGCTGGGATTGCCATCACGGGCGTGAGTTGGATAGTCGTTGGTAGCATTCAATTGGTGATGGATGGCGGCTCGGCATTATCAATATTTTGGCAGATTGTGCCTTATGCTTTGCTCACCTTTGGTGAAGTATTAGTCTCTGCCACTGGGCTAGAGTTTGCTTATAGCCAAGCGCCTAAAGCCATGAAAGGCACTATCATGAGTTTTTGGACCTTATCGGTGACCGTCGGTAACTTATGGGTGTTACTGGCGAACGTCAGTGTGAAAAGTCCGGCTGTGACTGAGCAAATTGCCCAGACGGGGATCAGTATTACCGCATTTCAGATGTTTTTCTTTGCTGGTTTTGCCATCTTGGCGGCATTGATGTTTGCGCTTTATGCAAGATCCTATCAAATGCAAGATCATTACCGCCACGTCGAATCATGAGTTAGTCGATGAGTGGAAATATTCGGTTGTAGATAAAAAATCAGCCCATATTGTATGGGCTGATTTATCTGGAAATAATATTAAGGTTAGTTATTTTCCGATACAGAAAGAGCTAAAAATTTTGCCTAAGAGATCATCTGAGGTGAAGCGGCCAGTGATTTCTGATAGTGCTAATTGGCACATGCGTAACTCTTCTGCCAGCAGCTCTCCTGCTAGATAAACTTCTAATTGTTCTTTACCCAATTGCAGATGGCTTGCGGCGAGTTCTAGGGCTTCTAAGTGACGACGCCGGGCGATAAAGCCACCTTCGAGGTTACTCTGGTAGCCCATGAGTGATTTTAAATGCTGCTTTAACTGTTCAACACCTAAGCCCGTTTTAGCCGAGATCCGGTAAACACTATAACCTTGTTCCTCTGTCATCATTAAGTCTTCGCCAGTAAGATCGGCTTTATTGCGGATCACTGTTACACCTAAATTTGAGGGCAGGCGATCGATAAAGTCAGGCCAAATATCATGGGGATTAACGGCGGCAGTGGTGGTGCCATCCACCATAAATAACACCCGATCGGCACTGTTTATTTCATTCCACGCGCGTTCTATACCAATTTGTTCAACGGTATCTGTCGTATCACGTAGGCCTGCGGTATCTATAATGTGCAGCGGCATGCCATCTAAGTGGATGTGCTCACGTAATACATCCCGTGTTGTACCAGCAATTTCGGTAACAATAGCCGATTCTTTACCGGCTAAGGCGTTTAATAAGCTGGATTTTCCGGCGTTAGGACGACCCGCGATCACGACTTTCATGCCTTCGCGGATGATAGAACCTTGTTTAGCACTGGCTTGCACTAGGTCAAGTTTGTCGATGATTTTGTAGAGTGCATTGGCAATTTTGCCATCACTTAAAAAGTCGACTTCTTCATCGGGGAAATCAATCGCAGCTTCTACATATAAACGTAGGTTAGTGACTTGATCCACCAGCTCATGGACTTCCTTAGAAAATTCACCCTGGAGTGATTGCAGCGCGCTTTTAGCCGCTTGCTCACTGGTGGCATCGATAAGATCGGCAATCGCTTCGGCTTGGGTTAAGTCTAGCTTGTCGTTCATAAAGGCTTGTTCGCTGAACTCACCGGGTTTGGCTATTCGAATACCACCGACTTCCATTACACGTTTGATCAGCATGTCTAGAACGATTTGGCCGCCGTGGCCTTGAAGCTCTAATACATCTTCGCCAGTAAAGGAATTGGGGCCTTTAAAAAACAGCGCTATGCCTTGGTCGATTACTTGGCCTGTTGCACTTTTAAAGTCGCAATAATCGGCATATCTCGTTTTAGGAAGATGACCCAATACGGCCATAGCGACATCACTGGCCTTGTTGCCTGAAATTCGGATGATGCCAACGCCGCCACGTCCGGGCGCGGTGGCTTGAGCCACGATAGTGTCAGTTGTCACGGAAATACCCACCAAACTAATATCTATCAAATCATGTAAAGGAAAAGGCGGCTAATTAAGCCGCCTTTAGTATTATTTTCACTTTATGCTTTGCTAAAGGTAGGGCTTATTTTAAGCCTTTTTTCTCAAGACCTGCATAAATAATCTTCTGCTGCGTGATGGCAACTATGTTACCTACTAACCAGTACAGTACTAGACCTGATGGGAACCACAGGAAGAATACGGTAAAGATTACTGGCATCCATTGCATCATTTTCACTTGCATTGGATCCATTGTCGGCGCAATTGGTTGCATCTTCTGCATTACAAACATAGAGACGCCCATCAGCAGCGGCAGTATGTAGTAAGGATCTTGTACCGATAAATCGTGGATCCACAGCATAAATGGTGCATGACGTAATTCGAAGCTTTCTAGCAATACCCAGTATAAGGCAATGAAGATTGGCATCTGTAAAATAATAGGTAAACAGCCACCCATAGGGTTAACTTTTTCTTTCTTATACAGTTCCATCATGGCTTGACCCATCTTTTGACGGTCATCACCAAAGCGTTCTTTCAAATCTGTTAGCTTAGGTTGCAGATTACGCATCTTCGCCATTGAGGTGTACTGCGCCTTTGTCAGCGGGAACAGTAAACCACGAACGGTTAATGTTATCAGAATAATTGCCACACCCCAGTTACCGACGAATGATTGATAGAACATCAATAGCCAGTGAATAGGAACCGCTAACCACCATAAGAAACCGTAATCAACCACTAGATTTAAGGTTTCAGAAATCGCTGACAGTGCTGCTTGATCCTTAGGACCAACATAGAACTGTGAGCTAATTTCTTGGCTGGCACCAGGTGCAATATCGTATACCGCGCCGCGGAAACCAATATTAGCTAAACCGCCAGCACTGACACTAGAAAAAATGGTGTTGCTGTCAGTTGCGGGTGGCACCCAAGCTGAAACGAAATAGTGTTGTAACATGGCTGCCCAACCGCCTAAAGTGGCTTGGTTCAGGTTACTTTTGGCCATGTCGTCAAAGTTGTATTTTTCATAGCGCACATCATTCGTTGAGAACGCACCACCACGATAGGTAGGCATCATCATGCTGCTTTCAGATGGCTTGATCGTTTGTTTAATCTGACCATACATCTGAACTTGCAGTGGTGCTGCTGAAGTGTTGTTGATTTTATAGTCAACATCTATGTTGAACTTACCGCGATGGAATACGAACACTTTAGTGTAAGTCACACCATTGTCAGCGATATAAGTTAACGGTACTTCTAAGGTATCTTGGCCTTCGGCTAAGGTATATTCAGTTGCCGTTGTGCTAAATGCGGCACGGCCTTTTGCGCTGCTATCAATACCATCGCGACCAATTAGGCCACTTTGAGCGATATAAGTGAAATCATTCGTTTGCTCAAGCAATACGAATGGTTGATCTTTCTCTAGTTCTTTTTTGTGCGAAACTAACGCAGCAAAAACGATGTCACCACCCACTGGATTGATCTGAATGTCTAACTGATCTGTTTTTACCGTAATCAGTTTGCTGTTTGCAGTAACTGCTGCAGCAGGAACACCTGTATCAGCTTCTGGAACATCGGCACTGTGCGAGCTTGCCGCGTTCGCCACTAAGGACGATTCGGTTGCAACGGGTTTAGGAGCTTTGTCTGCTTGCCACTGTTGCCACAGCAAAAAGCTGACAAACAGTAGTCCTATGAGCAATATATTGCGTTGAGATTCCATAGCCTATTTATTACACCTATCATTTTTAGGGGGGACGGGATCACTACCGCCGGGATGTAAAGGGTGACATTTTAATATGCGTTTCAATGCAAACCAACAACCTTTCGCGGTTCCATGCACTTTTATTGCTTCAATAGCGTAGTGAGAGCAGGTGGGATTGAAACGGCATCGAGGGCCCAGTATAGGGCTTATGAATACTTGATAGCCACGAATTAACGTGGTCGCTAGCCATTGTAGCGGCGACTGAGTTTGCGCCATAGCTTTTCTATCAATTTGTTGATTTCAGCGTTTTCCATTTCCATCACGCCATTTCTGACAAGCACAACAATATCAAGATGAGGAATGTCGTGTTGATTCAAGCGAAAACTATCTCTGATCACGCGCTTAATACGGTTACGTTGATTGGCGCGTTTTACATAGCGTTTAGCAACAGTAAGGCCCATACGCGGATGTTGTTCCGTGTTAGGAATAGCGAGCAAGGTAATTTCAGCAGAAGATGCTTTGATGGGATTGGAAAATACAGATTTAAATTGCGCGGGAGTTAACAAACGTAACTCCCGCGAAAAGGTATAGCTAGTCAACTAGTTACCCACTTATTAAGCAGATAAACGAGCGCGACCTTTCGCACGACGACGTGCAAGCACCTTACGGCCGCCTACAGTAGCCATACGAGCGCGGAAGCCGTGAGAACGCTTGCGCTTCAGGTTGCTAGGTTGAAAAGTACGTTTACTCATGATGGCAATCCGTCTTTGTTATTAGTGAACATATCCTTATCTCTAGGATAGAGGTAAGGGCAAAAAAGAGGCCGAATTGTAATCACAATACTTAGTCACGTCAACAACGAAAGTAAGTAAGTGCTTTATTTCTGCCAGCGTATCCTTAGATCAACCCCCAGAATACACCATAAGATGTGGATAACTCTGTGTACGGACACTACATGTAGTAGTGCAGGGGATCTTCGAGCCGATCGAAGGGGCGCCATTATAGATCAATGTGGATCGCTTAATAAAGCAGGATTTGCGGTTAGTGCTGAATAAAAGGATCGTTTTGGATCTTTGATGATCGAGGATATCCACATAGAATGATCTCGCTGGGGATAAATATTTTTTAAGGATAGCGATCCTTGAGATCTCGCTATAGAATACATCTCTTTTTTGATGATCTTTTGGGGATAACTAAGTGGCTGTTTCACTTTGGCAACAATGTATCGGACGACTGCAAGATGAGCTTTCTGCTCAGCAGTTCAGTATGTGGATCAGACCGTTACAAGCCGAAATGGATGGAGATACTCTGGTGCTTTATGCGCCCAACCGCTTCGTGCTTGATTGGGTCAGAGATAAGTACATCAATATCATTAATCAGTTCTTTACTGAGCAAATGGGTAGCGACGCGCCTAAATTGCGTTTCGATATAGGTAGTCGTCCTTCGGCGAAAAAGCCTAGTGTTCCAGCACCGATTGCGCCAACTCGTGTAGCGAATACCCAAACTAAAGCGACGGTAGGCACGACGTTTAATGTCCAAGCCGAGCCTATGGCGAACGCGAATCACCGCAGTAACATTAATCCGAGCTACCAGTTTGATAACTTCGTAGAAGGTAAGTCTAACCAATTAGGTAAGGCTGCGGCGTTACAAGTGGCTGAAAATCCGGGTGGTGCTTATAACCCACTATTTTTATATGGCGGAACAGGTCTAGGTAAGACTCACTTGTTGCACGCTGTCGGTAACGGGATCATTAAAAATAATCCTAATGCCAAAGTGGTTTACATGCATTCCGAGCGTTTTGTCCAGGACATGGTTAAAGCGCTGCAAAACAACGCGATCGAAGAATTTAAACGTTATTACCGTAGCGTCGATGCCTTGTTTATCGATGATATTCAATTTTTTGCCAATAAAGACAGATCCCAAGAAGAATTCTTCCATACCTTCAATGCGTTGCTTGAAGGAAATCACCAAATTATTTTGACTTCAGATCGTTATCCAAAAGAGATCGACGGTGTTGAAGACAGATTGAAATCGCGTTTCGGTTGGGGTTTAACTGTGGCAATTGAGCCACCAGAGTTAGAAACCCGCGTAGCGATTTTGATGCGTAAAGCTCAAGAGAGCGGCATTAACTTGCCCGATGAAGTGGCTTTCTTTATTGCTAAGCGTTTACGTTCAAACGTACGCGAGCTAGAAGGGGCATTAAACCGCGTTATCGCCAACGCTAACTTCACGGGTCGGCCAATTACTATTGATTTTGTTCGTGAAGCCTTACGTGACCTCTTGGCACTTCAAGAAAAATTAGTCACTATAGACAATATTCAGAAAACCGTAGCTGAATACTACAAGATCAAGATGGCTGATATGTTGTCTAAGCGTCGTTCACGCAGTGTCGCGCGCCCAAGGCAAGTTGCAATGGCGTTATCCAAAGAATTAACTAACCAAAGCTTGCCGGAAATTGGTGATGCTTTTGGTGGTCGAGATCACACCACAGTGTTGCATGCCTGTCGTAAGATTGCTCAGCTACGGGAAGAGAGCCACGACATTAAAGAAGATTATGCTAATTTGATTAGAACCTTATCTTCTTAAAACAAGGAATTTGGACACGATGAAATTCTCAATTGATAGGGATGCCCTATTAAAGCCGTTGCAATTGGTGTGTGGTGCGGTAGAAAGACGCCATAACTTGCCCATTTTGTCTAACCTCCTTGTAGAAGTAAGTGGTCACTCACTTAAGCTGACTGGTACAGATTTAGAAGTCGAACTCGTGGGCCAAGCAGTGGTTCACGGTGATATCGAAGAAGGTCGTACTACGGTTCCGGCGAAGAAACTGCTCGATATTGTTAAGTCTTTGCCAGAACAAAGCGAACTGAAAGTCGAACAACAAGATAATAAATGGTTGCTGCGTTCAGGTCGTAGCCGTTTTTCCTTAGCGACTTTGCCCGCAGAAGAATACCCCAACGTTGAAGCCTTCCAAGCTGAGATTGAATTTAGCTTGAAGCAGGGCGTGTTGAAGTCAATTATCGACTCGACGCAGTTTTCAATGGCTAACCAAGATGTACGCTATTACCTCAACGGTTTATTGTTTGAAACTGAAGGTAATGTGTTGCGTGCGATAGCGACCGACGGCCATCGTTTAGCCTTAAGTCATCGTACGATTGAAGCACAATTACCGGAAAAACAAGTCATTGTGCCTCGTAAAGGCGTAATTGAAATGGCGCGCTTATTGGAGTCTGACGATCTCGATATCACCATTGCTATTGGTGATAATGCTATTCGTGCCACCACGGCTAACACAGTATTTACCAGTAAATTAGTCGATGGTCGCTTCCCTGATTATCGCCGTGTATTGCCAAAGGGCGGTGATAAAATTGTGATTGCGAGTCGTAATCACCTGAAGCAAGCGCTGACGCGGGCTTCTATTTTATCCAATGAAAAATTCCGTGGTGTGCGTATTCAACTCGAAAATGGTCTGCTCAAGATCACCGCTAATAACCCTGAACAGGAAGAAGCGGAAGAAATCATCGATGTGGAATACAACAATCAGGCCTTAGAAATTGGTTTTAACGTCAGTTACTTACTGGACGTGCTCAACAACCTTAAGTCCGATGATGTGCGTATCACGCTCATTGATGGTAACTCCAGCGCCCTAATCGAAAACCATTTGGAAGAAGATTCCATGTATGTGGTTATGCCGATGCGCTTATAAACCATCGATTTTTACGTTACCCGTGTCTGTACCTCTGTCTTTGATGTCTATGCCGCTTAACGGCGGCACAGTGTTTAATGCACAGCATTGGCCATTCCTTCACTCATTTACTGATAGTCTTAGCCTGTGGCAGCGATTGAGTTGCTCGTTAAGTGCTATGAATCCTTGCCTACGCCGTTTACGCGGCTTAATGAGTAATGCATGAGCCTGACCCGTCTCAATATCGAAGCGTTTCGCAACATTCAGTCCGCACAGTTAATCCCAGCATCTGGGATTAACGTGATTTATGGTCAAAATGGCAGCGGAAAAACCAGTATTTTAGAAGCCATTTATTTCCTCGGTATGGGGCGCTCGTTTCGCAGTCATTTATCCCAACGAGTGATTAATCACGATGACGATAAATTAACGCTCTTTGCGACTTTAAATTTAGCGCGCGGTGACAGTAAAATTGGTTTACGCCGATTTCGCAATGGTGAGACGGAAGTGAAAATCGACGGCGAAAAAGTCAAACGTCTGTCGACCTTAGCCGAAGCTTTACCTATTCAAGTGATCACACCTGAAAGCTTTTCTTTACTGTTTGAAGGCCCAAAATCCCGTCGACAATTTATCGATTGGGGCGCATTTCATGCTGACCCACAGTTTTATGGCGCTTGGACGAATGTTCGTCGCGTTCTTAAACAAAGAAATCAATTGCTTAGAAACGGTTCGGCTTACAGTCATATTCAATTTTGGGATCAAGAGTTTGTGCGCTATGCCGAGCAGGTCACCGAAATACGAAACCATTATGTAGACTCGTTAAATGAGCTACTTAAGGGTATAATCGGGGAGTTTTTACCGAGTGTAGATGTGAAGGTTTCATTTACGCGCGGCTGGGATAGTAAAACGGATTTTGCAGAACTACTCGAAAACCAATATTCCAGAGATTTGGCCACAGGTCATACCGTCAGCGGTCCCCATAAAGCTGACCTTAGACTTCGTGTAGGCACTTTGCCGGCGCAGGATGCCCTGTCCCGTGGTCAATTGAAATTATTAGTCTGTGCACTGCGTATTGCACAGGGAAAGTTGCTCAAACAACAAATAGATAAAAACAGTATTTATCTTGTGGACGATCTTCCGTCCGAGTTGGATGCACAGCATAGGCAGCTATTGCTTAAGCAGTTAACGGATACCGGAGCACAAGTTTTTGTGACCGCCATTGATCCTGCTGCAATAGTCGATTCGTTACACACGCCTCCCAGTAGGATGTTTCATGTGGAACAGGGACGTGTAACGGTAATTGAATAACCATTGAGAGAATAATATGTCAGAGAATAGTTACGATTCTTCGAGTATTAAGGTCCTTAAGGGCCTTGATGCAGTACGTAAGAGACCTGGGATGTATATTGGTGACACCGACGACGGTACGGGTCTACATCATATGGTGTTCGAAGTAGTCGATAACTCTATCGATGAAGCCTTAGCCGGCCACTGTAGCGATATTACGATTACTATCCATGTAGATGGTTCGGTTTCTGTTAAGGATGACGGCCGTGGTATTCCGGTCTCTATCCATGAGGAAGAAGGCGTATCGGCGGCAGAAGTTATTATGACGGTATTGCATGCCGGCGGTAAGTTCGACGATAACTCCTATAAAGTGTCTGGCGGTCTCCACGGCGTGGGTGTATCGGTTGTAAACGCTTTATCTAAAAAGCTGCAAATGACCATTCGTCGTGCTGGCAAAGTATACGAGCAGTTTTATACTCACGGTGTGCCTGATGCGCCGATCAAAGAGATTGGTGATGCAACCAAAACCGGTACTGAAATCCGTTTTTGGCCAAGTGAAGATACCTTCAGCGATGTTGAGTTTCACTTTGAAATTCTGGCAAAGCGTGTGCGTGAACTGTCTTTCCTTAACTCAGGCGTGGGTATTCGTCTGGTTGATGAACGCGACAATAAAAATGAATTTTTCAAATACGAAGGCGGGATTAGCGCATTCGTCGATTACCTGAACCGTAATAAAACGCCAGTCAACAAAGATGTATTCCACTTTATGCAAGAACGTGAAGATGGCATTACCGTTGAAGTGGCTATGCAGTGGAATGACGGTTATCAGGAAAATATTTTCTGTTTTACCAACAACATCCCACAGCGTGATGGTGGTACTCACTTAGTCGGTTTCCGTAGTGCGTTGACACGTAACCTCAACAGCTACATGGAAAACGAAGGTTATAACAAGAAAGGCAAAACCAGCGCGACTGGCGACGATGCCCGCGAAGGCTTGACTGCCGTTATCTCTGTTAAAGTGCCAGATCCAAAGTTCAGCTCGCAAACCAAAGACAAACTGGTTTCTAGTGAAGTGAAAACCGCGGTTGAACAAACCATGGGTGAGAAGCTGAACGATTATCTGCTGGAAAACCCAGCTGATGCGAAGTTGATCGTCGGTAAGATTGTCGATGCTGCCCGTGCCCGTGAAGCGGCGCGTAAAGCTCGTGAAATGACCCGTCGTAAAGGCGCACTCGATTTAGGTGGTTTGCCAGGTAAGCTGGCCGATTGCCAAGAAAAAGATCCTGGTCTTTCAGAAATTTACATAGTGGAAGGTGACTCTGCTGGCGGTAGTGCTAAGCAGGGACGTAACCGTAAGAACCAAGCGATTTTGCCACTGAAAGGTAAAATTCTAAACGTTGAGAAGGCCCGCTTCGATAAGATGTTGTCTTCTCAAGAAGTGGCCACACTGATCACGGCACTTGGCTGTGGTATTGGTCGCGACGAATATAACCCAGATAAAACCCGTTATCACAACATCATCATCATGACGGATGCTGACGTCGACGGCTCGCACATTCGTACTTTGCTGTTGACCTTCTTCTTCCGTCAAATGCCTGAATTGATTGAACGTGGTTATGTGTATATTGCTCAACCGCCTTTATTTAAAGTGAAAAAGGGCAAGCAAGAACAGTATTTGAAAGATGAGCCAGCATTGACTCAATACCTCACGACTCAAGCATTGGATGGCACTGTTGTGTATCCAACGCAAGGTGCGATTGGTATGTCAGGTGAGCCGTTAGAGCGTTTAGTGACTCAGTATCGTGAAGTGGAAGCCATTGTGGCCCGTTTAGAGCAGCGCTATCCAACGCACATTACTAACCGTATGCTTTACCACCCAATGATCACCAACGATATGTTGGCCGATGAAGGCAAGATGAAAGAGTGGATCGATGCCTTTATCCATGAGCTGGTGGAAATGGAAAACAGCGGTGTACTGTATTCTGCTGAGCCGATTCTCGATCCTGAGCGTAAAGTGTATCTGCCTAAGATCACCATTCGTAAGCACGGTATCGATACTAACTATCTGTTTACTTATGACTTCTTCCAATCAAGCGATTATCAACGTATCGGTAAGTTAGGTGCGGCGTTAGATGGCATGATTGAAGAAGGCGGCTATGTACAACGCGGCGATCGTGTTAAAGAAGTCGGCAGCTTCCTCGAAGCGCTAGATTGGACGATTTCTGAAGCCAAACGCGGCTTATACATTCAACGTTATAAAGGATTGGGTGAGATGAACCCTGAGCAATTGTGGGAAACTACAATGGATCCTGAATCACGCCGTATGTTGCAAGTCACGATCGATGATGCTGTGGGTGCCGATCAGTTGTTCACTTGTTTGATGGGTGATCAAGTTGAACCTCGTCGTGAGTTCATCGAAGCGAACGCATTGAACGTGGCTAACTTAGACGTTTAATGCTAGATGTATAATATTAGACGTGTAATGCGTGTTAAGACTCGCGTTAGTACTTGAATGATTAAGGGAAAGCCAAGGCTTTCCCTTTTTTATCTCTATGATTTATCTCTTTATCGATCAATACCCGCTTCATCCGCTGCAACAATTTCAGTCTCTGCTTTAGCCGCATTAATCCACGCCTGCATTTCCGGACAGCTGATCACATGCTGCATATAGGCACGGCTTGCCTGCGAGACTTCAATATCGTAGGTAAGAAAACGCATAACCACAGGGGCAAACATCATGTCGGCAATCGACCATTGGCCAAATAACCAAGTACCTTCCGCATGTGATGGGGCAAACTCGGCCATTTGTGCTGACCAAATCGCATCGATGCGCTCAATGTCTTTGCGGACCGCATCAGTGAGCTCAACATAGCGCCTCGCGCGTATGTTCATTGGTAGAGCGTTACGCACGGCATTAAAGCCTGAATGCATTTCACTGGCAATCGATCTGGCCTTGGCTTTTTGTTTAGGATCTTGCGGCCATGCGCTACCTGCAAGATAGGTGTCGTTGAGATATTCGCAAATCGAAAGTGAATCCCATACCGTAATGTCACCATCGACTAATGTCGGTACTTTTAAAGTCGGCGAAATGGCTTTGAGTTGCTGATAGAAGCTGTCGGTATCGAGTTGCAGTAATACTTCGTTGAACTGCACGCCAGATTTTGCGGCCATAAACCAAGCCCGCAGTGACCAGCTAGAGTAGTTTTTATTGCCAATATAAAGATCCATTGTTTGTCCTTGAGTGAAATGCCGAGTGTTTCTGCAAAGCTACTATATGGACTCATTTCACCTATGACTAATGAATATTTTACCCTTTCTACATCCGCTAATACGCGTCATTTCTCTTGAGCTTACGAGTCACTTTTATTGAATTTAAACGACCCACAGCATTGAGATAATTTAACCATATCTTAATTACTTTGCTCGATGGATTCTGTCGAGATAAAGGCTAATTGGCGAGATAAATGGATGTGGCAGCGAGTGATTTACCCCGTAAGTGCACTGATTTTTATGCTATCGGCGGTGGCAAACGCCGATGAGGCAAATAAGTTATTGAATATGTGTAAGGCCTGTCATGGCGAGTCCGGTGTGAGTCGTTTTGAGCATATTCCTAATATCGGATGGCAAAACTCAGAATACCTATTGAAGCAACTGCGAGCCTTTAAGGCGGGGAATCGCCAAGATCCCACTATGACTAAAGTCGCCCAACTCTTGACTGAGGCTGATATGCAGCTGATGGCGGATTACTTTTACCTCGGAAAGGATAAATAACATGGATCTTAATCGTCGGGTTTTTATTAAAGGTGCGGTAGCGACGTCTGTGTTATCAGCTTTACCCGTTAAGTGGGTATTTGCCGAACAGCTTCCCGCAGCCGTCACTCCTCTGGATATATCAGCATTAACTTGGACTAAGGCAGATGACTTACCGAGTTATTTCAAAGTGTTAAACACTCATCCACTGAATGCGTTTCCGCCGGAGCATAAGCTCGCTCCTGCCGTGACGCCTGCAGATGCCTCGTTTATCCGTTGGAATGGCATAGTGCCTGACTTTAAGGCGTTAGATGCTAAAACTTGGACTTTTCAAGTGGATGGTGAGTCTGTAATCACCCCAAAAACCTACACAATTGATGAACTTAAGCGTCGCTTTAAGCATTACACATTGCAGTTGCTGATTGAATGTGGCGGTAATAGTCGCTCTGGCTTTTTTCCTAGTACTAAGGGTAATCAGTGGAATAATGCCGGCGTATTTTGCTCCGAGTGGACAGGTGTCTTAGTGAGTGATGTGCTTAAGGATTGCGGTATTAAATCTGATGCTGTTTACACAGGCCATCACGGTGTTGATCGGCATTTGAGCGGCAAAGGTGAGGCGATTTCACGCGGCGTACCAATAAAGGCGGCGCTTGAAGAGCTTGGGCTTATTGCATGGTCGATGAATGGTGAGGACATTCCTTATCTACATGGATATCCCTTACGTATTGTGTTTGGTGGACGGCCGGGCTCCGTTTCGCAAAAAGCGGCGACGGGGATCAGTGTGCGTAATAAAGTTCATGATGGACATAAAATGGAAGCACCAGCGTATCAACTCCCTAAATATCCGATAGCGCCAGGTGAGTCTGTTGATGATAAAGACTATAAAATCATTGAAGAAATGATAGTGAAGTCATTGATCACTCAACCCCAATCTGGAACCGAATTAGCTGTGGGTCAAAAGATGACTATCGCAGGTCATGCTTGGGCGGGATTGCGGGAAGTGGTTAAGGTGGAAGTCAGTTACGATTATGGCACCCGTTGGTTTGCCGCTGAATTAGAAAAACCTAAAAACATAACAGCATGGCAGCAATGGAAGATTGAATTGCAATTACCGTCGCAGGGTTATTATGAAATCTGGGCCAAAGCGACCGATAGTGAAGGTGATAGTCAGCCTGTCGTACAACCGCAATGGAATCCTAAGGGATATATGTTTAACGGCTGCCACCGTATTGCCGTTAGGGTGGTGTGATGAAGTCGCATATCAATAAACTGATATTGCTTGGGCTAGTGGCATCCAGTATTTCGCTAGCCGCTGAGTATCCAGTGGACCCTAAATCGGGTTTGATCATGGCTCCTGGCTGGGAGTTAGTGAACTATCAATGTAATGCCTGCCATACCAGTATGATAGTCGTGCAAAACCACGGCGATAAAGCCTTTTGGAAAGAGACTTTGCAGTGGATGATAGACACTCAGGGTTTATGGGACTTGTCGGATACTTGGGAGCCCACCTTGAGTTATCTAAGCACTCATTATGGGCAGGCTGAAATGGATATGACGATCTTCAGACGTCTACCTTTAGAACCGAACCTGCAGCCTGTGCTAGTTAACCCTTTCCCTAAGGAACCAAAATGAAAGCGATTATCATAAGTTTGATTGCGCTATGTGGCTTATCCACAGAGGTTAATGGAGAGGTTTATCAAGCAGATATAGAGCGAGGTCAGGCATTGGCTACAGCACAGTGTGAGTCATGCCATGGCAATGCGGTGATCGCTATGGCCAAGCAATTCCCAAACTTAAAGGGACAAAAATTAGCTTATCTTAATAAACAGCTCGTCGATTTTAAAACCGGTTTACGACTCGAACCTTTGATGCAATCACAAGTCAGCGCGTTAAGCTCTGAGCAATTACAAGATGTGGCGCTGTTTTATAGCCAGCAAGTTACACCGAACCTAAGTGCGAATTAGCACGAGCATAGTGTGTTATTTGAATTAAACCGATATAGGGTTTAGTAGGGAATACGGGGTGATATTTTGTAGATTTGATTATGCAGTGGTTCGTTAACCTAGGCTACGTTGTAGTCGGTAGAAGTAGTCATGCCATTCCGCTTGCGCCGTTGCCGCTTGTTCATCGTCAACCAATTCGAATTTAACTGTCTGCCCTGGGCGAGTTTGGGCAAGCTTCCAAAGATCGGCTTCAATAATTACGGCTATTTGCGGATGACTGCTGGTGGTCTGCGCATCGGCAAGTAACACGAGTGGTTGCCCTGAAGCGGAGACTTGAACCACTCCGGGGGTGACTGTGTGTGATTGTACAGGGAATGGCTTCGCCAATGTTAACGTATCACCTTTGAGTATTGCACTCGCACGATCACTTTCAGCTGAAAGTTGCCACTGTGTTTGCCAGAATATTTGCTGAGATTTCAACGAGAAGGCTTGGGTGTGCTTTGTTGCGAGTGCGCGAATATGCCCATTCCAACTTTTTTGAATTGCGCCAACTTGCCTTCTTAGTGGATGAGCGGAACCTAAGGTCAGGTTATCGCCAGCTTCTAATGCGCGGCCATGAAATCCACCGATACCTGAGGTTAAATCAGTTGCAGCAGAATCCATCACTAACGGCACTTTAACGCCACCGTCAACCGCAACATAGGCACGCATGCCTTTATTTCCCCCTCTAAGACTGAGTTTTTGTCCTGCCTTAATAGAGTAACGCCAGCCGCAAACTATGGGTTTATTATCTATGCGCGCATCGAAATCGGCACCGGTTAAGGCAATCCAAGCATCACGTTTAAACAAAAAAATCGATTGTCCAAAGGTCAATTCCAGTACGGGTGTATTGTCTGGGTTTGAGAGTAGGCGGTTTGCTAAACACAGTGCAGGTCTATCTAAGGCACCTGCTTGGGTTACGCCTAAATGTCGATATCCCATGCGTCCGATATCTTGAACTGTGGTTAGTGCACCCGCTTTTATTACCTCGATCATCAAATTTTCCGTTGTTAGCTCGCGAGTAGATTGTTAATCAATTAAAGGGAGACAAAATACGTATCCCTTTATGAATGGTAGGCATATTGTCAGTTAAATGATGCTGAAATGTAAGTTTTTTGAGGTTTCAACTTGTAACCAAGATTGTCTTTGTAAAAGCAGTAATGGTGGGATAGAAGAAGTCCGAAATGAATTGAATATGTTACACTTAAGCTAAGTATTAGCCTCTCTACAATGTCTTAATGCATGGCTTGAGCTGATCAAAATGGATTTATGATGGGCAATATTTAACTGATTTTTTAACAATTATTTATAATGACAGGTTGATGCTTCTTGATTAAATCACTTTTTAATAAACTCTTTAATATTCGCGATACGGCGACCGTTGAGAGACCCAAAAGTTTTTCAACGACGGACTTAGGTAAGTCGCTTGAACCTGCGCGAAAGCCTGCTAAACCTCTCGAAGACATTAGCGTGGTATCTGTCGATTTATCTGCACTCTTTTATAGTTTGTTATTTCCGACACGGGTTAAGGACACTGGTGGTGTAGCGAATAATCTTGAACGTCGGGTAATGGCGGAGATAGAGCAGGCCTTGGCATCGCCACAAGTGATCGCCGAGAAAGTGTTAAAGCTGCCGTCAAAGGTATTGGAATTAGATCGTAAGCTGGCCGATCCTCAGTTTGATATTAAGGATCTATTAGCGCTTATTGAGCGAGATCCTTTACTGAGTATTGAGGTGCTTAAGCTGTGTAATTCTCCCGCGTTTAAACGTAGCGATAGGGATATCACCAGTTTACAGCAGGCTTTGGTACAGCTTGGTCGTGAACAGCTGAGAAAATTTGTCACCACTTGTTTAGTGCGTGAAATGTTGGATATCAAACCAATCTATTTCCGTCGTTTTGGGGCTGAAATTTGGCGCCATTCGATGCAGGTTGCTTTTCTTGCCAGTGAGTTAAGCGATGAAGATCAAGATACGGCTTTTTTATTGGGCCTATTACACGATGTCGGCAAGTTGGCCATTTTTAAAATGCTCCTCGATGCATTTGTACAGGCAGAGCCGGGAGAACAGCCTAATTCTGGATTATTTAGACAAGTGATGACGACGAAATCGTTAACCTTGAGTTCATTGCTTGCTAAGCATTGGCAGTTACCCAATACCTTTGAAACAGAATTAGACAAGCTTGCCAGTGTGAACTCGCGCCCGCAAGCGGGGCTCGCCGCAGTGGTATGGCGGGCGAATGTGATTAGCGAGATTTCTATGCTGCATCAAGCAGGGCAATTATCCCCTGAGATACTGGCGAATTTACTGCAGCAAGTTAACTTAGATCAAACTCAATTTGATAGCTTACATCAAAAACTGCTGCAGTTCTGATTGGGCAATTTAATACGTTTGGTATAAGAAATCAGGACAATAAAAAACGCGCTATTGAGCGCGTTTTTTTATAAAGCGATAATTTAAAAAACCTTAGTATCGTTATTGCAGTAGTGATATATCCGCTACGTGCAGGAACTGCTCGCGTAGATTATTCAACAATGCTAAACGATTGTTTTTCAAAGCTTCATCATCCGCCATAACCATTACATCTTCGAAGAACTGATCCACGCTTTCACGTAGGGCAGCTAACAAAGTTAAGGCCTGTTGGTAATCTGCATTGGCAAACAAAGGTGCCAACTGTGGTTGCAGCTCGTTCAACTTGGCCGCCAATGCTTGCTCTGCGGCTTCGGTCAACAAACTTGCATTGATGGTTGTCGGTAAAGCGCCTTCAACCTTAGCCAGAATGTTGGATACCCGTTTGTTCGCTGCTGCAAGTGCGCCAGAAGCTTCTAGGCTTCTAAAGTGTGATACCGCATTGATACGACTATCAAAATCAGCTGGGCGTGTTGGGCGACGTGCTAGCACGGCTAAGATCACATCAACACCAATGCCTTTATCTTGATACCAAGCACGGAAACGAGCCATTAAGAATTCAAGTACTTCCTCTGCAGCGTTTGCGTTGCTTAAGTTAGTACCGTGGAGCTCCTGAGCTTTAGCAATCAGCGTTACTAAATCCAGTGGCAGTTTGTTCTCAACGATAATACGCAGCACACCGATTGCGGCACGGCGTAGGGCAAAGGGATCGGCAGCGCCTTTTGGTGCTTGGCCAATACCAAAGATGCCGACTAAAGTATCGAGCTTGTCTGCTAATGCGACTGCGCAAGATACGCCAGCACTAGGCACTGTATCGCCTGAGAACTTAGGCTTATATTGCTCTTCCATTGCAACCGCAACCGCTTCGGTTTCACCATCGAGGCGGGCGTAGTGCATGCCCATAGTGCCTTGAGTGTCGGTAAACTCCATCACCATATTGGTCATCAAATCGGTTTTAGATAACAAACCTGCACGGGCTGCATCAACCGCATTCGCGCCAGTTTGTCCGGCAATAAAGGCGGCTAGGGCAGAAATACGATTCACTTTGTCTTTTAAGGTACCGAGCTGCTGTTGGAACAGGACGGTTTCTAGGCTAGGTAAACGCGATTCCAGCGTGTGTTTTTTATCGGTATTAAAAAAGAACTCGGCGTCGGCAAGACGTGGGCGAACGACTTTCTCGTTACCTGAGATAATTTGCGCGGGATCTTTAGATTCTATATTGGCCACAAAGATAAAGTTTGGCAGTAACTTGCCTGCATTATCAAAGACTGGGAAGTATTTTTGGTCGCCTTTCATGGTATAGACCAAAGCTTCAGACGGTACACTTAAGAATTTTTCTTCGAAGCTAGCGGTCAATACCACAGGCCATTCAACCAAAGAGGTGACCTCTTCAAGCAGGCTATCTTCGATATCGGCTGTGCCACCAATCTTAGCGGCAGCTTTTTCGGCATCGGCTTTAATTAACGCTTTACGGCTTTCGTAATCGGCGATGACTTTGCCTTTTTCTTTTAGGTCGGCAAGGTAGTGATCTGCATGGGCTAATTCAAACTGCTTGAGTCCCATAAAGCGGTGACCGCGAACAGTGCGTGCCGATTTGATACCCAGCAATTCACCTTCAATCAACTCACTGCCTAACAACATAGTCGCGGTGTGCACAGGGCGAATAAATTGGGTTTTATTATTGCCCCAGCGCATTGGCTTAGGAATGGGCAATTTATCGAGTGCACGTTGAGCTATAGCAGCGATCAAACTTTTGGTTTCGACGCCTTCAACTTTGGCGTTATGGACTAACCATTCGCCTTTATCTGTAACTAAACGTTCGGCTTGTTCAACAGTAATACCATTACCACGTGCCCAACCTTCAGCGGCTTTCGTCGGTTTGCCTTCAGCATCAAATGCTGAACTCACGGCGGGGCCGCGTTTTTCAACCACTTTGTCAGCTTGTGCAAGGGCAAGTTCAGTGACGTTAATTGCCAGACGACGTGGCGCTGCGTACCAAACGGCTGAGCTGAACGCTAAATCGGCTTTGGTGAGTTCTTCAGTAAAGTTAGCTAAAAAGGATTCAGCCAGTTTACGTAGTGACTTAGGTGGTAATTCTTCCGTGCCTAACTCTATGAGTAAGTTTTCAAAATTCATGTTTTTACCTCTACTTACACATTGGGAAGCCAAGCGCTTCGCGTGCCTGATAATAAGATTCAGCGACCGCTTTCGCCATAGTACGAACGCGTAAGATGTAGCGTTGGCGCTCGGTAACTGAAATGGCATGGCGGGCATCGAGCAGGTTGAAGGCGTGTGAGGCTTTCATCACTTGCTCGTATGCGGGCAGAGGTAAAGGTTTTTCTAGCGACAATAAATGCTGACACATTTTTTCGCACTGATCGAACAGGGTGAACATAAAGTCCACATCGGCGTGCTCGAAGTTATAGGTCGATTGCTCGACTTCATTTTGATGGAACACATCACCATAGGTGATGCGGCCCAGTGGACCATCGGTCCATACGAGATCATAAACACTATCTACGCCTTGGATATACATGGCCAGACGCTCTAGGCCATAGGTGATTTCACCTGTGACTGGGCTGCATTCGATGCCGCCAACCTGTTGGAAGTACGTAAACTGAGTCACTTCCATACCATTAAGCCAAACTTCCCAGCCTAAGCCCCAAGCACCTAGTGTTGGTGATTCCCAGTTATCTTCCACAAAGCGGATATCGTGGATTTGAGTATCAATACCCAGTGCTTGCAGTGAGCCTAAATACAGCTCTTGAATATTGTCAGGAGAAGGCTTCAACACGACTTGGAATTGGTAGTAGTGCTGCAGACGGTTAGGGTTTTCACCGTAACGACCATCCGTAGGGCGGCGCGATGGCTGCACATAGGCACTGCTCATAGGTTCAGGCCCTAAAGAACGTAGGAAAGTTTGTGGGTGGAATGTACCCGCGCCGACTTCCATATCTAAAGGTTGAACAATTGCACAGCCTTGCTGTGCCCAATATTCCTGCAGGGTGAGAATGAAACCCTGAAATGTTTTTACGTCGTGTTTTGTCGTCATGTCTACTTGTCTACTGCCGTCAGCCTGAATAGAAAATGGGTTCGATTATACCTTGTAGATATCTGCTTATGTAGGTTATTTTTTACCTTCTTAATTAAAACAATAAGGTTATATACCATGGAAGAGATCCGCTGTGGCTGGGTAAGTGATGATCCCTTGTATCGTGAGTATCACGACAAAGTGTGGGGGCGACCTGTTTATGATCCAAAGGAGCTGTTTGCTAAGTTGTGTTTAGATGGTCAACAGGCCGGATTATCTTGGATAACTATCCTGAAGAAGCAACAAAATTATGAACAGGCCTTTGCTAATTTTGAACCTGAGATTATTGCGACTTTTGATGAGGCGAAAGTGGAGGAGCTCATGTTGAATCCCGGTATAGTGCGCAACCGCTTGAAGGTGAATTCTATCATCAAGAATGCCAAAGGTTATTTAGCCTATACTGCCGATGGGAAGGATTTCTCTGCATTTTTATGGAGTTTTGTGGGCGGTAAACCCATAGTTAATCAGATTAGGGCAATGTCGCAGGTTTCGGCACAAACACCAGAATCTGAAGCCATGTCAAAAGCGTTGAAGAAACTCGGATTCAATTTTGTCGGCCCAACCATTTGTTATGCCTTTATGCAGGCGGTGGGTATGGTGAACGATCATCTTGTCGAGTGTGTTGCTTATCAGGCCTGTGTCGATTCCTGTGCTGAGCATAGCCACTAGAATCATTAATCGTTGGGCTGACTGATATTAAAGAAAACTCTTGTAGAGTATCCAAATACAAAAAAGCATGTTCCACGTGGAACATGCTTTTTGAGCTTCGCTGGAACTCATCTTGTTAAACTTAAACGGTCTCAACAGGAAAGCTATTCTCCTAGACTTGAAAGTTGCCCTTAGAGTTTCTCAAAGAAAAACGGCTTACGCTGTTCTTTATCCCCATTAAGTTCCTTCATAGTCTCTGCATCAAATAACTTACCATTGACCATAGTATGAGTGACTCTGTCGGTGACGCGAATGTCGGCTAATGGATCACCATCAATAACGATCAAGTCTGCGAGCTTACCTTCTTTGATAGAACCGAGTTGCTGCTCCATGCTAAAGGTCGTCGCTGGATTAATGGTGGCCGTTTTCAACACTTCCATATTGCTCATGCCGCCTTGGGCAAACATCCACATTTCCCAATGTGCCGCTAAACCTTCACGTTGACCGTGGGCGCCAATATTTGGGTGAACCCCTAACTTATTGAGCTCGTTAGCAACCTTAGCAACATTGAAATGATTGTAGTGGCTCTCTGGTGCATGGGGGCGTCGCATTGATCTTGCTTGTAAAATATCGGCTGGCACATACATGGATAGGCGTGGATGTGCCCACACATCGGTTTTATCATACCAGTAGTTTTCACCAGAAATACCACCATAGGCAACCACTAAGGTTGGCGTGTAACCAACTTGAGTCTGGCTCCAAAACTGTTTGATATCGTTATAGATTGAACCAACGGGGAGTGAGTGCTCAATCGTAGTATGTCCATCGGCGACCATGCTTAAATTATGTTGCAGCAAGCTGCCACCTTCAGGCACGACCATCATTTCGAGTTCACGTGCTGCGGCTATGACTTGCTGTCTCTGATTGCGGCGCGGTTGGTTATAGCTTTTTACGCTAAAGGCTCCAACTTTTTTCAGGCGTTCAAGATGGAATTTGGCATCATCTAGTGAGTCTATGTGCGATGTGTAGCCAGGCGCATTGGCACCATAAAGTATGGTGCCGGTGGAGAATATTCGTGGGCCAACAATATTACCTGCTTTTTGTTGCTCAGATGCGGCAAAGATTTCTGTGGTGTCATTCGATGGATCGTGAATCGTAGTCACGCCTAAAGATAATCCAGAGTAGAGCGCCCAGTTCTGTTGTGGCACGATTTCATCATCCGCTTGCGGTCCATGGGCGTGGGCATCGAATAGTCCTGGCATAATGGATTTGCCTTTGATGTCGATGATCTGCGCATCCTTAGGAATCGCAACATTGGCATCGCCTACGGCGACAATATGATTGTCTTTGACTATGACCACACCATTATCAATCACTTGGTCATTTTCCATCGTAATCACTTTACCACCGACAAACGCGATTGTTCCACGTGGAACATCGGCCTTTTCGGTAAAGCCTAAATCGATAATGCTTGGTTGTGCCTTTTCATCTTTGTTGCGATATTGAGTGTCAACCTTGGCTTGGTACAACTCGGGGCCAAGAGTCCAATATAGTTGGTCGCTTTTACTGTTCCAACTGATACTTTCACCCGCACGGGCACTCAATTGGCTTACGGGTAGATTGCTGGCATTGGGGCCAATCTCAACTGTCTCGCTGTGTTTAGCAAAAGGTGTTACCCAAACCTTGAATCGTTCAGCAAAGGCGAGTTGCTCACCATCGGGTGAAACCCTAAATTCAGTTGCATGTTTGCTGCTGTAATGAACCCGTTTATCGAAGCCGTCTAAGTTGATGGATGATAACTGCGGCGTTTCATCTTCGCTGCTATTCATAAAAAAGACGCGATCGGCATTAGCACCGAATTGAGCTTGATAGCCATCGGCACTGATCTTGCTATTTTGTTTACCTTTAATATCGACTTTATATAGCCCAGGTTCCTGCGACCAAGTTCTTGGTGTGAGGTTACCGCCTTGAGTTTTACGATACACTACGAGTTCACCATTGGGTGAAAAGGTGGGTTCGACATACTTTCCTGGCTCAGATGTTAGCTGCTTAGGTTTGCTACCTTTGGCGCTGATCACTTGCACTGTGCCTTGGTCTTGGTCATTCCAAGTGGTGAAAACAATATTTTTACCATCGCGCGACCATTGGGGATAAAGTTCTGCAATATTTTTGTCTAGCTCAGTCAAGCGTGACATTCTGCCATCGGGTAAGGATTTTAACCAAATTTTACCCAGTGCTTCGAAGGCGACTTTGCTACCATCCGGTGAGACCTGCGCCATACGTAGCATTTTTACATCGAAAACGTCTTTATCGATATCTTGCTTAAAGCGCACCGAGGGCTGTACGGCTAACTCAGTTTTTACACTAAAGGGGATATCTGTGAGTGTTTTATTGGCAACATTCAGACGATTAATTTTTCCCTTAGCCCAGAAGAAAATATCCTTGTTATCTTGTGTCCATGCCATTGTTGGATAGACGCCATGAATGGCCCAAGTCTCCTGCATATCACGGTCAAGTTCGCCAAACAGCTTAGTTGTTTCTCCCGACTTAAGGTCGAGTAGGTAGAGTGATGACTGGAAATCATCGCGCTTAATATAGGCGAGCTTAGTACCGTCTGGGCTCGGCGTTGGCCGAATCGCTCCACCCGTGCCTTCGATTAATACCTCAATCTCACCAGTTTGAGTATCGTAGCGTTTTATTTTGTAGATACCGTTGACCGAATCCTTTGAGTAATGGAATGTTTTACCCGGCGTGTCATCCTGACTAAAGTAGATATAGCGACCATCGGGTGAATACGCGGGTTCACCTAAATCTTTCTCATCATTAGGACGTTCGGTTAGTTTGACGCCTTCACCACCCGCAACGTGGTATAGCCACACTTCGCCCGCACCCAAACTACGACTGGCGGTAAAGTGCTTACGGGCAACCAAATACTGGGAGTCTGGGCTCCAAGCTGGACTGTTTAGTAGCCTGAAGGTTTCTTGGGTGACTGTTCTTGGGTTGTTGCCATCAGCATCCATAATCCAAATGTTATCACCACCATCACCATCGGACGTAAAAGCAATGTGCTTGCCATCAGGGCTATAGACGGGCTGCATCTGCCAAGCTATGCCTTGGGCTAATGGCTTAGCTTCACCGCCTGTTACTGGAATTTGGTAGATGTCACCGAGTAAGTCGAAGACGATATACTTGCCATCTGGACTGACACTTAAGTTCATCCAAGTGCCTTCATTAACATCAACTTTGACTTGCACTAAGGGAGCATTCGCTGGAGCGTTAACATTCCAAGTCGATTCTTTCGTTTCTGTGGCGTTAACTGCAAGGGTATTCATCCCAAGAGTGAGGGCAATATAAAGCGGGGTAAGTTTAGAGTTCAACATGTCACTTCCTGTTATCGTTCTTATGGGCTACATGAGCGGTATTAATCACAAGATAAAGTTTTGTTAATACTTGGTGTAGTTATCGCATAAATAGATAGGAAGGAAAACGTAAATACTGTTTCAATTGATGTTCGAGCTAGAAAGCTGATATTTATATTAGGATTGGGACAACAGAAATAGAACCAAGTTATTTGGTTCTATTTATAGAGGAATATGGATAACTAGCTGAGATAAGTGATTGGATTAGCGAGGAAAGAAAATTGCTATCTCATCACCTAGGTGGATCATGGCATCATTTAATACCCTGCATGTAACACCTCCTCGCCAATCTGGGGTGAGTGCGGCTTCTAAACCGACATGTGCAATTTCCATTTTTTTACAGGGATCGGTCTCACCTGTAATTTCAAGTAGTAACTCACCAATTTGTAAATGTTTACCAACATCTGCACTGCTAAATACCAGACCATCAACGAGCAGATTTACTCTGCGAGTCGTCCAAGGCAATTCTGCCTCAATAGCACGACAGGCTTGTTGCCATTGTAGTTTGGAAAGCACAGTGACTTGGCGTTTGCCAGGACGACCAAATACATCTTTCTCTACACCATTTAACTGGGTGACATTGGCACAGAGAACCTCATTCATTGGGCCGCGCTTTACAGTTTTATAGGCAATTGCCAGCAGTTTTGGCATAGTTCCTCACATCCTTTTTAATGATTAAGTCGCTAAAACGATACGACTTAAAGTCCTTTTTTGATCAAATATTGGTATGGCGTCTGAGCCGTTTCGCTGGCGATAAGCGTGTGATCCATAAACTCACAGAAGCTTGGAATATCGCGTGTCGTTGCAGGGTCATCGGCAATGATCAGCAGTGTCTCGCCTGCAGCCATTTGTCTTACCGTTTTACGCACCATCATTACAGGTTCAGGGCAACGTAAGCCAAGTGCATCGAGTCTATGCTGTGCGGTTGAGAAAGCGTCGTTCATATTACCTCTACTGAACGGTTAAGCAGAATTAGCTAATGTTACTCCAGCCCCCATGATAAACCAAGTTGGCGGTCGCAATTTGTGATGTGGTTTGATTGGTGTGCTTTTTGTCGTTAGCAAGGCTAGAGATAAAATGTTCCACGTGGAACAAACTTATGGCTTATGGTAATTAACATTACTCAACGGCTTTATCTGCAGCGCTTTGAGATTGAGAGATTGGATGGATAACAGCTGTACTATTCTCTGGTGCTAAATCATTTGCAGCTGCCATAGTTTGTTGCTGCAATTTGGACGCCCGTTTGTAGCTATACATTTTTTGATCGGCTTTATGAATTAAGCTATTGGCTTCTTCATATTCATAGGGGCCAGTATCTGTAATGCCAAAGCTTAAGGAAATATTGTTTAGACTGAGTTTTATTTTTTGATTAAACCGAGTTATGAAATTCTCTCGAGCTTGTTCCTCACGACAGTTAGGCATGATGATACAGAATTCATCTCCACCATATCGAAAGCAATGATCTTCAGCACGAGTGGTTTCTTTAATCGCTTTTGCGACGGCACAAAGTACTTCATCACCTGATCTATGGCCTTGAGTGTCATTAAATAATTTAAAATCATCTACATCTAAGTAGATGACACATACGGGCTCGGCGCGTCTTTGGGCTGCTCTGAGTATGCGAGTTGCGGTTTCTTGTAAGTGCCTTACGTTGAGTAAACCTGTTAAGGGATCGGTTTGCGAGAGTTCTTCTAACTGCTGTGTTCGCTCTTTGACTTTGCTTTCCATGCTTTGGGCATATTTTTCGGCTTTATCCTTAGCGTTCTCAATCTCGGAGACTAAGCTGCGAATATAAGTATCGAATACTAGTGTGACATCAAACAGCACGAGTTTATCAATTGCGGCTCGAATACGTTCGGCTTGACGTACATCTTGTACTGAACTGTTGATCACTGCATAGATCAACTCCTTGAGTGTGTGTACTGCAGACAGGTAAAGTTTGGGCTCAACACCTATACGTTTATGGACTAAACCAATCCGCAGGCGATTGTTTACGTACTCAAGATCATAAACACCATTAAATAAATCAAGCACATATCTTCTCTGTGCGGTACGTAGGCGGGCAAGGGTGTCTGAGTCTCCAATCAAGAGCGCAATTTCTGACACACTGGTTTGTAAGCCGTAAAAGTCATCGACAATTTTATCGATGTTTTCTTCAATGATGGGCTTAAAGGATTGCAGGGCCTTTACGTCTGCCCCTGTAAAAGAGAAGAGCGCCTTACGAGACTCGATCTCCAGCTCAGTGATCCGCATTTGTTCGAAAAGGGTCTGTTCCGTTTGTAGCATCTGGCATTCCTCTGGTAAAACAACGAATTGCATCCTTGCACTACACTGCCTAGATTTGGCTGATGATTGCTGCCACTTGTCGTCCACAATAGCCAGTAATGCCCTTGTAGTTAAGTCGATAACGGACTGATTTTCAAATGAACAGCAGAAGAAATGAGAAATATTAATATTTACGATGGCAGAATATTTGGCATAAAAAAGCCGGAACAAGTTCCGGCTTTGATAATTATTTGATTAACGAATTAAACGCGTTCGAACACGGTGGCGATACCTTGGCCTAAACCAATACACATGGTCGCTAAACCTAAGGTCGCGTCTTTGTCTTCCATCAAGTTGATCAGCGTCGTAGAGATACGCGCACCTGAACAACCCAGTGGGTGACCTAGTGCAATTGCGCCGCCGTTGAGGTTGATTTTGTCGTCAACCACATCCGCTAAACCTAAATCTTTCACACAAGGTAAAGACTGAGCTGCAAATGCTTCGTTCAGTTCAATCACATCTAAATCGGCAACTGTGATACCGGCACGAGCCAGCGCTTTTTGCGTGGCAGGCACAGGTCCGTAACCCATGATAGCCGCATCACAACCCGCAACCGCCATAGAGCGAATACGTGCACGAATCGGCAAGCCAAGTGCGCGCGCTTTAGATTCTTCCATGATCAACATGGCTGAAGCGCCATCAGACAGTGCAGAAGAAGTACCCGCAGTGACAGTACCGTTGACTGGATCAAATACCGGACGCAGTGCTGCTAGAGATTCCATTGTGGTTTCTGGGCGAATGACTTCGTCTTGCAGTACTTTAATTAAGGCACCGTTAGCATCGTGACCTTCAATGCCATAGATTTCCTTGGCAAAACGGCCTTCAATCGTCGCAGCATAAGCACGTTGATGAGAACGTACTGCAAAAGCATCTTGCTGTTCACGGGTAATACCGTGCAGTTTACCCAGCATTTCAGCCGTTAACCCCATCATGCCAGAGGCTTTTGCCACGTTATTAGCAAGACCTGGGTGGAAGTCGACACCATGGCTCATAGGTACATGGCCCATGTGTTCTACGCCACCAATAATAAAGGTGTCGCCCATGCCTGTCATAATCGCCCGCGCAGCTTGATGGATAGCATCCATTGACGAACCACATAGGCGGTTAACCGTCACAGCGCCAGCGGTCTTTGGAATGCCGGCTAATAGTGAAGCATTACGGGCAATGTTGAAGCCTTGCTCTAGGGTTTGTTGCACACAACCCCAAATCACGTCTTCAATTAGGTTTGGGTCGAGTTGCGGATTACGCAGCAACAGACCTTTCATTAATTCGGCAGACAGAGTTTCTGCACGCACATTACGAAATACGCCAGCCTTTGAGCGGCCCATCGGAGTACGGATGCAGTCTACGATAACAGCTTGTTTCATGATTAAATTCCTTTCCCGCTAATTAGGCTTGGTAGTAGCTACCGTTATTGGCTGCTAATGTACGCATCGCATCTGTGACTTGATACAGACCGCCCAAGTGAGCATATTTGTCTGCTAAGGCCACAAAGTTTGCGACACCCATGGTATCCAAATAACGGAACACGCCGCCTCTGAATGGCGGGAAACCTAAGCCATAAACTAGGCCCATATCCGCTTCGGCTGGTGATGCGACAATACCTTCTTCTAAACAGCGCACGGTTTCGATGATCATAGGGATCATTGTACGGGCAATAATGTCATCGGCTTCAAAGACTTTTAATTCGCCAAAGGCAGCTTTCAATAGGCCGTAGCTCGTTGGATCGACATCTTTCTTCGGTTTACCACGGCTATCGACTGAATAGACATAGAAACCTTTGCCATTTTTCTGGCCAAGACGTTTGTTCTCAAACATCACATCAATCGCATCAGTGCCTGATTTACCCATTCGATCAGGGAAACCTTCAGCCATAACGGCTTGGGCGTGATGACCTGTGTCTAAACCCACTACGTCGAGCAGGTAAGCAGGGCCCATTGGCCAACCGAATTGTTTTTCCATTACCTTGTCGATTGCAGCAAAGTCGCCACCTTCGGCAAGTAAGCCGTTAAAGCCTGCAAAGTAAGGGAAGAGTACGCGGTTAACGAAGAAGCCTGGGCAATCGTTTACCACGATTGGCGTTTTGCCCATTTTGCTGGCGTAAGCCACAACAGAGGCGATGGTTTCTTCAGAGCTGTGCTCGCCACGGATAACTTCGACCAACGGCATTTTGTGCACTGGGTTGAAGAAGTGCATACCGCAGAAACGCTCAGGTTTCTTCATGCTCTTAGCGAGCAAGTTAATTGAAATCGTTGAGGTGTTTGACGCGATAATCGCATCTTCACTCACATAACCTTCAACTTCGGCTAAAACCTGTGCTTTAATTTTTGGATGTTCAACAACGGCTTCAACGACGACATCGCTGTGTTTAATCGCGGCATAATCTAATGAAGGCGTGATGTTGTTCAGCACTTTGGCCATTTTTTCTGGCGTTGAACGGCCACGAGCAACTTGGGCAGACAGCAGTTTAGCGGCTTCATTGAGACCTAAATCTAATGCTGGCTGGGCAATGTCTTTCATGACAATCGGTGTGCCTTTGCTGGCACTTTGGTAGGCGATACCGCCGCCCATAATACCAGCACCTAATACGGCAGCGTTTTTCACTTCTTTGGCTAATTTACCCGCTTTTTTCGCTTTGCCTTTAACGAATTGATCATTAAGGAAGATACCGATAAGCGCTTTAGCAACGTCAGTTTTAGCCAGTTTGATAAAGGCTTGATGCTCGATTTGCAGTGCTTCGGTGCGGCCTTTAGTCGATGCTTGCTCAATCACGCTTACTGCGGCCATTGGTGCTGGGTAGTGTTTACCCGCAACCGCAAACACCATGCCTTTAGCTGTGGTGAATGACATCATAGCTTCGAGTTTTGGCAGCGTTAGGGCAGACAGCTTGCGGTCACGACGCGCTTGCCAATCCAACTTTTCTGCAACAGCATCTTTGAGCATTTGAATTGCAGCCGCTTCTAATGCTTCTGGTGCAACCACGGCATCTACAGCACCGACTTTCAGTGCATCTTCAGCGCGTTGGTCGTTACCTGTGGTGATCCATTCAAGTGCGTTATCTGCACCAATCACACGTGGCAGACGAACTGTGCCGCCAAAGCCTGGGATGATGCCGAGTTTAGTTTCAGGTAAACCGATTTTGGCTGTGGTATCTGCGATACGAAAATCCGTTGCCAGAATGGTTTCACAGCCGCCACCTAAGGCAAAGCCTTTGATTGCAGATGCTGTTGGGAAAGGTAAGTCTTCGAGTTTGTTGAAGACAGCGTTGGCTTGTTTAACCCAAGAGAGCAGTACGGCGTCATCTTGTGCGAATAGGCCTAAAAATTCGGTAATGTCGGCACCCACAATAAAGGTATCTTTACTTGAGGTCAGCACTAACGCTTTGATATTGGAATTTTGCTTGATGCTGTCTAATGCGGCATCGAGCGAAGCGAGGGTTTCTCTGTCGAATTTGTTCACCGAACCGGGTGCGTTAAAGCACAGCTTGGCAATATTATCCTCGAGTAACTCAACTTGAATTGTAGGACTTTGGTAGATCATTGCTTGCTTCCTTTTGGCTTAAAAGTGATACCCACCATTATGTGTTGGTGCTAGTACGACTCTCTATCTCACAGCAGCTTCGGCCATCATTTGACCAGTTGTATGCCAGTGTGCTTCGAAATTCGATAAATTACAACACCCAATTTAAACGACTGTTTAATTTCTTGTCGGCTAGAGTGATTTTTCACCTTTGTGATACACTGCACAGAGTGTAGAACGCCTAGAGTGCGTTAAATCACTTTGCGGATAAATAGGTCTTTGTGGCTGTTTTCCTTAGACGTTTAAACGCTGTAGCCATGCTAGGGTTGAATAGAATTATTAAAAATAATCATGATGTTATCGCTTTAATGTTCTTTATTCAGCAGCCATGTATTTTAGATTGAGTGACTGTTGAATCTGTTGTTCATGATCAGATTAAGATTATGTGGGCAAATTTGGCTCATAATATTAACTTTTATTCATTGCAGGAGATGACAAATGGATCAGTTGGCTCATCACTATCGTGCCCATATTGCCGAGTTAAACCGCCGAGTCGCAGAGATTTTGTCTCGAGAAGCCTTGTCTGGTTTAGTGATCCATTCGGGTCAGCCGCATCGGATGTTTTTGGATGATATCAATTATCCCTTTAAAGCAAACCCGCACTTCAAGGCATGGTTGCCAGTGTTGGATAATCCGAATTGCTGGTTAGTCGTCAATGGTCGCGATAAGCCGCAGCTGATTTTTTATCGTCCTGTGGATTTTTGGCACAAAGTATCCGATGTGCCGGATATGTTCTGGACCGAGCATTTTGATATTAAGCTGTTAACTAAGGCCGATAAGGTCGCTGAACTGTTGCCCAAAGACACTGTTAATTGGGCTTATTTGGGCGAGCATTTAGATGTAGCCGAAGTGCTGGGTTTTACCAGTCGCAATCCTGATGCTGTGATGAGCTATTTGCATTACCACAGAACCACTAAAACTGAATATGAGCTGGAATGTATGCGCCGCGCCAACCAAATTGCGGTGCAGGGACATTTGGCTGCTAAAAATGCGTTTTATAACGGTGCGAGTGAGTTCGAGATCCAACAGCATTATTTATCTGCCGTGGGCCAGAGCGAAAATGAAGTGCCCTACGGCAATATTATCGCTCTTAATCAAAATGCGGCGATTTTGCATTACACCGCGCTTGAGCATCAAAGCCCTGCGAAACGTTTGTCTTTTCTTATTGATGCGGGCGCGAGTTACTTTGGCTATGCGTCTGATATCACTAGAACCTATGCATTTGAGAAGAATCGTTTCGATGAGTTGATCGCTGCGATGAATAAGGCGCAGCTGGAGCTTATCGACATGATGCGCCCTGGCGTTCGTTATCCTGATTTACACTTAGCGACTCACGCTAAAGTCGCGCAAATGCTATTGGATTTTGATTTAGCCACGGGTGATGCCCAAGGTTTGGTTGATCAAGGCATTACCAGTGCTTTCTTCCCCCATGGTTTAGGCCACATGTTAGGTTTACAAGTACATGATGTGGGTGGCTTCTCCCACGATGAGCGCGGTACCCATATCGCGGCACCCGAGGCCCATCCATTCCTACGTTGCACCCGCATTTTAGCGCCAAACCAAGTGCTGACCATGGAACCTGGATTATACATCATAGATACTTTGCTCAATGAGCTTAAACAAGATAGTCGTGGCCAACAGATTAACTGGCAAACGATTGATGAGTTAAGGCCTTTTGGCGGTATTCGTATCGAAGATAACGTCATAGTGCATCAAGATAGAAACGAGAATATGACCCGTGAGCTCGGCTTAGCCGATTGATGTTTGAAAATAGATTAGGGCGAATTCGTGCTCGAAAGTTATAACGTTCCCTGTGATGAAATCGTCATTGAAGAAGAGATAAAGCATAGTCGCTTTATCTCTTTTCTCTTTCATTGCGATAGTGTCGATAAATTAAAGTTAGTACTTACTGACATCAAGCGTGACTATCCCGGCGCAAGCCACTATTGCTCAGCTTTTGTTGCTGGCGCACCGGATGATAGCGTCTTGATTGGTTCGAGTGATGACGGTGAGCCTGCTGGCAGTGCAGGTCGCCCTATGTTAGCTGTGTTGCAAGGGGCACATATTGGCGAAGTTGGCGCCGTTGTCGTGCGTTACTATGGCGGTACTAAGTTAGGCGTAGGTGGACTCGTTCGGGCTTATACGTCGGGCTTAAGGCAAGGCTTGATTCAATTACCGACGCGACTCAAACAGTTACGGTATCCCGCCAAGTTGCATTGTGATTATGCGCAGCTGCGCGATGTCGAGCATCTATTACAGCAAGTGGATGCCGTGATCATCGATAAGCAATTTGCCGCAGCGGTCGATATTGTGTTTGAGATAGGGCGAGAGCAACAGGTATGGCTTTGTGAGTCGCTGGCGACACTGAGTCAAGGAAGTTTGAGGCCCGAGTTTGATCTGTGATGCCTGCGTAAATTATGCCAAAATAGCCCAAATGCTGAAAATACCTTTACAGCCAATGGAATAATTGAACTCGCGTAATGCAATATAAAACCATAATTAGAATCATAGGCCTGCTGATTGGTTTATTTTCAATCACTATGCTGCCACCAGCACTGATCGCTGTTTGGTATAACGATGGCGGCGGCACGGCGTTTATGCAGGCATTTTTTGTTAGCCTATTTATTGGTTTTTGGCTCTGGTATCCGAACCGCCACTGCAAAGAAGAATTGCGTACGCGAGAGGGCTTCCTGATTGTCGTGCTGTTCTGGACTGTACTGGGTTCTATTGGTGCCTTGCCGTTTATCTTTTCGAGTCAGCCAGACTTAAGCTGGACAGACAGCTTCTTTGAATCTTTTTCTGCGTTAACCACCACCGGAGCCACTGTCATTGTCGGGCTCGATTTTTTACCTAAGGCCATTTTGTTTTACCGCCATATGCTGCAATGGCTTGGCGGCATGGGGATTATTGTGCTCGCTGTGGCTATTTTACCTGTGCTCGGAGTGGGAGGAATGCAGCTTTATCGCGCAGAAATTCCGGGGCCAGTGAAAGACAGTAAGATGACCCCGCGGATAGCCGAAACCGCTAAAGCACTGTGGTATATCTATTTACTGCTAACGATTTCCTGCGCGACGGCTTATTGGTGGGCGGGCATGAGTATTTTTGACGCCATTTGTCATTCATTTTCGACCATAGCCATCGGAGGTTTTTCGACCCACGATGCCAGTATGGGCTATTTCGATAGTCCTACTATTAATCTTATTTGTGTGTTCTTTTTAATTGTTTCTGCGGTTAACTTTAGCGTGCATTTTGCGGCATTCTCACGACGTGGGATTAACGTTAGAGTCTATTTTAAAGATGCTGAATTTAAGATGCTGGTGGCGATTCAACTTATTCTCACAGCGATTTGTTTCTTCACGCTTTATCGTTCTGGTATTTATGATTCGCCAGAAGAAACCTTAGATCATGCTTTATTTCAGGCTGTCTCAGTTGCCACTACGGCTGGATTTGGCACTGATAGCTTCCATCTGTGGCCATTATTTTTACCCATACTATTAATGTTTTCGAGTTTTATCGGTGGTTGTGGTGGCTCAACTGCGGGTGGGATTAAGGTCATTCGAGTAATTTTACTGCTGCTACAGGGTTCACGTGAATTGAAACGACTTGTTCACCCTAAGGCAATGTTTTCGATTAGGATTGGCTCTAAAGCCTTACCCGACCGTGTGGTTGATGCTGTTTGGGGATTCTTTTCTGCCTATGCGCTGGTGTTTGTGATTTGTATGCTTGCACTCATGGCGATGGGATTAGATGATATTACGGCTTTTAGTGCTACGGCGGCATGCTTAAACAACTTAGGCCCAGGTTTAGGTGAGGTAGCGAGCAATTATGCCAGTATTGGTGATGGAGCCAAGTGGGTATTGGTCGTGGCTATGCTGTTTGGTCGCCTCGAAGTATTTACCTTACTGATTTTGTTTACGCCAACTTTTTGGAAGAATTAATCATGCAGACGTTAATAATCTATTCGACGATAGATGGCCAAACATTGGCAATTTGCCAAAAAATGAAGTCGATTTCTGAACAGGCGGGAGAGCAGGTTTCGCTCGCCACATTAGAGCAGGCGGAAGCGTTGAGCTTAGTGGATTTTGATAAAGTGCTGATTGGTGCCAGTATTCGCTATGGTAAGCATAGACCAGAGCTTTATCAGTATGTGAATCGCCACCATGCTGTGCTAGATACTAAGATTAATGGTTTTTTTACCGTTAACGTAGTGGCGCGCAAACCCTTAAAAAATACGCCTGAAACCAATCCTTATATGCAAAAGTTTCTCAAGCTTTCACTGTGGCAACCCCAGCTGTTAGAAGTGTTTGCGGGCAAGATTGATTACCCTAAATACGGTTTCTTCGACCGGACCATGATACGTTTTATCATGTGGTTGACTAAAGGGCCAACGGATATCACTGGCACTTTTGAGTTTACCGATTGGGTAAAAGTCGATGCCTTCGGTCACCGTTTTAGCCAACATTAAAAACCATTAAGCCCTAATCACTTGCAAGAGGTTAGGGCTTAAATTTAGGCTAATTTTGCAGTGTTAGGCCGCGCAGTAGCGGCTATGCAGAATTGAAATCACTTGGGTGACTTGCTCGTTCTTGAGTTTATAGTAAACAATCTGCGAGCTCTTACGGGTATCCACGAGATCTTCTGCGCGTAATACGGCTAAATGCTGGGATAGGGCCGACTGGCTTAATGGCACTGTGGCGTTGAGCTCGGTTACGCTCAACTCTTTGTCTAGTAATAGACATAAAATCATTAGGCGATAAGGGTTCGCTATGGCCTTGAGCCATTTAGCCGCACTTTCCGCATTAGTTACCATTGCATCTACATCTATATCATTTTGCATAAGGTCACTCACTTTATCGCTTTTGATTAGATAATTCTAATTGAACACATGTGTTTACGCAATCATACTGCTCGGCAATGCAGATCTCAATTTTTGCATCTCAGAATATGAGATACGACTGATTTGTGATCCTATCAGAGGTTTATTTAACGTAACCTTGCCACAATGGTGGTATTACTCAGTGGATCGGAAATTGCCTATGACACGCGTCCTCGTACTTTATTTTACCCGTGGTGGCCATACGGCCAAGATTGCCAGTGCAATTGCCGAGCAATTAAGATTTCGTGACGCTAAGGTTGACCTCATCGATATCAACAGTGCTGCTGCGACTTGTATTAATTGGCCTGATTATGATGTCGTTGCCTTAGGTGCCTGCGTGCTTTATGGCACCTATGATAAGAGCGTATTTCAATTTATTGAGCAGCATGCACAGGCTCTGGGCGCATTGCCAAACAGTTTTTTCTGCGTCAATGTTGTGGCGAGAAATCCTGAAAAACGTATCCCTGCAAATAATAAATATCTGCAAAAGTTCATTGCGTTATCTCCATGGACGCCTGCTGATCTTAAAATTATTGCGGGCAAAGTGGATTATCCTTCATGGCCTTGGTATGACAGATTGGCGATTCAGTTGATTATGAAGATGACTAAAGGCCCAACTGATCCTAAGTCAGTTATCGATTATACCGACTGGGCAGATGTGAAAGTCTATGCTGATCATCTGTTGGAATTAGCTGACGTTACTGCAACTGCTTAATAAAAAAGGCGCTTAACAAGTTAAGCGCCTTTTTAGTATTCAATCTCTACTGAATTAGTACTTCCAGAAACTCGGGTGGAACAACACCGCCACGGTTAAGATTTCTAAACGACCGAGGAGCATGCCGAGTGACAACGCCCATTTAGCGACATCGGGTAGCGTTGAGAAGTTACCTACAGGGCCAATAATCGGGCCTAAACCAGGGCCAACGTTAGTGACTGCCGTAATCGCGCCCGTGAAACTGGTCATAGGATCGAGACCCGTGAGCACTAAAATCACTGACAAGCCTACAATCACCATCACAAACAGCAGTACGAAAGTGATCAGAGAGCGCACGATATCATCACTGATGATGCGGTTGTTGTAACGTTCCCTAAAGATACCGTTTGGATGACATTGCTGTTTCAATTGCTCGCGCATAATGGCCCCAGCAATTTGAAAACGGAAGATCTTAATCCCGCCCGAAGTGGAGCCAGAGCAACTACCGACAAACATTAAAAACAGGAAGGCGATATTGGCAAAGGCGCCCCAAGCACCGTAGTCCGTTAAGCCATAACCTGTAGTGGTGACTACCGATACCACGTTAAAGCTGGATAAACGCAGTGCATCTAGAAGCTCAATGTCGCGGGTTTGCCACAGCCAGAAGCCAATAGAACAAGATACAAAGGTGAGGAAAAATAAGAAGCCTTTGACCTGAGCATCGTTCCAAATCCGTAGATCCCTTTGCTGTATGGTTTGTACAAACATGAGAAGTGGCAAACCACCTGCTGCCATAAAGAAAATCCCAACCCAGTGTGCAGAGTTGGAGAACGCCGCCATTGAGCTATCTGAGGTCGAGTAGCCACCAGTCGAGAGGGTGGTCATTGCATGATTGATGGCCTGAAACCAAGTCATTCCCGCCAGATGATAGGCAACACAGCAGATACTCGTTAGTAAAATATATATAAAAAATAAATACTTAGCCATACTTTGGGTGCGAGGTACTGCTTTATCGCTCCAATCGGATGATTCAGTGCGGAATAGCCGCATCCCGCCGACGTTTAAGAAGGGTAGAATCGCCACCGCCATTACGATAAAACCAATCCCACCTAGCCATTGCAATAAAGAGCGCCAGATTAAGATACTGTGATCCATAGTATCCAACCCTGAGAGTACAGTAGAACCTGTGGTCGTGATGCCGGACATGGTTTCAAAGAAGGCGTCGGTATAACCAATACCGTGATAAAGGGTAAATGGCATGGCCGCGAATAGGCTTACGATCAACCACGTTAGGCTGGTTAGCAGGAACATATCGCGGATATTGAGGTTAATGCTTTTGCTTTGGCCATTGTGTAAACACAGGCTTGAGCTAATGCCTGTGACTAATGCCGACACCATAAAAGAGCCCACAGTTTCCTCACCTTTGTATGCGGCGAGGAGCAGTGGGATCAGCATGAAAGCTGTCAGCATGGACAAAAACAGCCCTAAAATAAACAATAGCGGTCTAAAGTTCAGCATAAGTTGGCTTACTAAGGTTCTTAGAAGAAGAAAGCACTTGGTTGGAAAAGCTTCTCGACTTCGCCGACAAACTTTTTATTCACTAAGAACAAGATCACGTGATCCCCTTGCTCTATCACGGTTTTGTCGTGGGCCATCAGCACTTCATCATTGCGGACAATGGCACCAATCGTTGTCCCCGGTGGCAACTTAATATCACCAATGGCTTTGCCAACGACTTTAGAAGTACTGGCATCTCCGTGGGCAATGGCTTCAATTGCCTCGGCCGCCCCACGACGTAGAGAGTAAACGTTACAGATATCACCCTGACGAATATGAGTTAATAGTGCCGAAATCGTCGCTTGTTGTGGTGAGATAGCAATATCGATGTTGGCTTCTTGCACTATATCCACATAGGCTTCGCGTTGAATAAGCACCATGACCTTTTTCGCGCCCATACGTTTTGCTAGCAGGGCGGACATAATATTGGCTTCGTCGTCATTGGTGACCGCAATAAATACGTCGGTTTGGTCTATGTGTTCTTCGAGCAGTAATTCTTGATCTGAGGCATCACCGCAGAACACTGTGGTATTTTCCAGCTGCTCCGATAAGGCTTCTGCACGTTCTAATTTATGCTCAATCAGTTTGACCGAGTGGGTGCGCTCAAGGCGTTTTGCTAAGCCTAGGCCTATGTTACCGCCACCGGCGATCATAATGTTGCGGTAGGAGTTATCGAGCTTTTGCATTTCGCTCATGACAGCGCGAATATGGCGACTGTCTGCAACGAAGAAGACTTCATCATCGGCTTCGATAATGGTCGTTCCGCGAGGCATAATAGCGCGGCCTTGGCGGAAGATCGCCGCGACCCGGGTATCAATATTGGGCATGTGTTCGCGAAGTGCCGCTAATGCATTCCCCACCAGAGGGCCGCCGTAATAGGCTCGAACAGCCACTAGGCTCAACCGGCCTTCAGCAAATTCAAGTACTTGCAATGCGCCTGGATATTCTACGAGTCGCTGGATGTAAGCGGTCACTAACTGTTCAGGGGCGATTAATTCATCGATCACGAAGCCGCCGCGGGGGCGACCGTCGCTATTTTTGGTTTCACTGTCGATAAAGAGTTTATCGCGCATCGCCAGATAAGGTTCTGAACGAATACGGGCAATTTTTGTTGGCGTGCCGAAAAGGGTGTAAGCAATCTGACAGGCGGCCATGTTGCATTCATCGCTATTGGTTACCGCGATCAGCATGTCGGCATCTTCTGCGCCCGCTTCTCTGAGCACATCAGGGTGGGCTGCATGGCCCGCCACAACGCGAAGGTCATATTTATCTTGCAGGGCGCGTAGTCTGGATTTGTCATGATCGACTATGGTGATGTCATTATTCTCACCTACCAAATTCTCGGCCAAGGTTCCCCCGACTTGACCCGCACCTAATATGATAATTTTCATGGCCTTGCTTATTTCCTAATCGGTCGCTTTTAATAAACGGGCGTAATAGAACCCATCCATATTGTCTTGTCCTGGCGTGATTTGCCAACCTATATCCTGTGGCGAATTTTGCTGGGAGAGTGTGTCTAGCTTAGCATCTGCCGTTCTCTCTAAAAACGCACTGATCTGGTCGCGGTTTTCCTGCGGTAAAATCGAGCAAGTAGCATAAAGAAGCGTGCCACCGGGTTTGAGCCACTTCCAGCAATGATCGAGAATTTGCTGTTGTAGTTCAGCCAGTTCTTCGATGTCATGGTTTTTGCGTAACCATTTAATATCGGGATGGCGGCGGATCACTCCCGTGGCCGAGCATGGCGCGTCCAGTAAGATACGATCAAATTGTCCGCCTTGCCACCATGAGTCTATGTTGGCCGCATCACCATGGATAAGCTCCGCTTTTAATGATAAGCGGTCAAGGTTCTGTTGCACACGTTCAAGGCGTTTAGCATCAAAATCAACAGCGACTAATTTGATACTCGGCTCAAGTTCGAGTAAGTGACAACTTTTGCCACCGGGTGCCGCGCAGGCATCGAGTATTAATTCATTCGCTTGCGGGGCAAGTAAGGTCGCCGCCCATTGTGCCGCGCCATCTTGCACTGATGCAGCACCTTCATGAAAGCGTGGCAGAGTGGCGACATCCTTTGGATGCGCTAGGAGAATGGCATCGGCACTGCTGCCTTCGCTCGCTTCAATGTCGATTTCGGCTAGGGCAGCAAGGTATTCGGCACGGCTCTGGGATAAGCGATTGTTACGCAGCCACATGGGCGGGCGTTCATGGCTTTGTTGAATGATGTCTTGCCACTGCTCGGGATAGGCTTCTTTTAAGCGCTTAATTAACCAAGCGGGTGTGTTATAGCTTAAGGTATCTGATTCTGTGCTTAGCGGCGATAGCTGGCGCTGAATATTGCGCAGTACACCATTAACCACTTTGACCATGCCTTCAAATTTTAATTGGCGACAGGCTTCGGCAGTTTCTGAAATTGCGGCGTGGCTTGGAATACGAGTGAAGTACAGTTGATAGCAACCTACGATCAGTAGCTGGTGGATAATCCTTTGTTTGCCTTTAAGTGGTTTCTCTAGGCATTGACTGATGCGTTTTTCTATTTGCGGCAGAGTGCGCATCACGCCGTAGCAGATCTCGGCAAGTAGGGCTTTATCTTTGCCGCTGGCAAGATGCTTTTGTTGATCTGGCAATGCCACTGACAGTGACACGCCTTTTTCTAATACTTCGAAGATGGCTTTCGCAGCAAGCGCGCGCAAGTTCATGATTATTGTGCCTCGTTTGCGAGGCGAGTATTCGGGCTAAACCATTCACTTCGAGCATTGAGAATATCGGCAACATTGAGTGGTTTTTTCCCCGGAAGCTGCATACTCCGCAGGGTTAACACACCATCAGCGGTGGCAACGTCTATGCCTTTTTTGCTGGCGCTGATAATAGTGCCTGGAGCAGCTGTGCTGGTGGTTTCGCTGACTTGGGTTTGCCACACTTTAATAGTGTTACCTTGGTGCTCAAAGTAACTCACAGGCCAAGGATTAAAGGCGCGGACTTCTTGCCATAACTGTTTAGCGGATTTATTCCAGTCGAGTCTGGCTTCTTCTTTGCTGAGTTTTTCTGCGTAGTTCGCTAAGGCTTCATCTTGTTTTTCAGCGGCTAAGGTGCCATTTTCCAAACCTTCAAGTGCTTGCAATAGGGCAACGGGACCTTGTTCTGCCAGTTTCTCATAAAGGCTGGCTGACGTGTCGTTATCTTCGATTGGCAGATAGGTTTTAAGCAGCATGTCACCAGTATCTAAACCCACATCCATCTGCATAACGGTTACGCCAGTTTCTTTGTCGCCGGCCCAAAGTGCGCGTTGGATCGGTGCGGCACCGCGCCAGCGTGGCAAAATAGAACCATGAACGTTAATACAACCTAAACGCGGTGTATCTAATACGACTTTTGGCAAGATCAGGCCGTAGGCGACGACCACCATGATATCGGCGTTGAGTGCGGCAAGTTCTTGTTGCGCGGGTTCTTTACGTAATGAGCCGGGTTGAAACACTGGAATACTATTGGCGATAGCGAGTTCTTTTACTGGGCTGGCGGTCAGTTTCTTGCCGCGGCCAGCGGGTCTATCGGGCTGAGTGTAAACGCCAATCACATTGTGGTGTGAGTTCAACAGTGCTTGTAAGTGGCGAGCGGCAAAATCCGGTGTTCCGGCAAAGATGATGTTGAGTGGTTTCAAATCTGATCCTATGCTTCTTTGGCGTCCAATCGGGCCGCTTTTTCAAGTTTTTGTTTGATCCGCTGACGTTTTAGCGGCGACAAATAATCGACAAACAATTTGCCTTTGAGGTGATCCATCTCGTGTTGAATACAAATGGCAAATAGCTCATCGGCCTCAACTATAAATTCGTTACCGTGCCTGTCTAAGGCTTTTACCGTGACAAATTCGGCGCGATCGACTTTGGCGTAAATCCCCGGAACCGACAGGCAACCTTCTTCATTGCAGAAGTCACCGCTACTGGCGATAATTTCAGGGTTGATAAACACTTTTGGTCGTTCGACTTCATCCTGTAAGTCCATGACAATAAGTTGTTTATGGTAATCAACTTGGGTCGCGGCCAGACCGATACCTTTTTCTTGGTACATGGTTTCGAACATATCATCAATTTGAGTCTGCAGCTCGGCATTAAACTCTGTGATGGGTGTGGCTTGTGTTCGTAATCTTTCGTCAGGGAATTGTAATACTTTTAATAGTGTCATACATAAACTCTTAACAAGTCTGTCAAATCTCTGCCAGTTAGTTATACTGACTGATGCTAATGAGTTAATTTTAATCTTTAGTGCCTACCAATAACAGTAAAAGCTCAAACTAAGAGTTAAACAACATGGAAATACCCATGAAACGGTTAATTTTACTCGCGTTAATGACATTCAATTGCACGCTTGTTGCCGCAGATACCCTGACGCTTAAGGCGGGGCATCCTGAGTCATATGTAGTGAAAAAGGGCGATACTCTTTGGGATATCTCCGCCGCGTTTCTGAATGACCCATGGAAATGGCCGAGTCTTTGGGATGTAAACCCACAGATTGCTAACCCCCACCTTATTTACCCTGGCGATCAACTCACTCTAGTATTTATTGATGGTCAGCCCCGCCTTGTGCGTAATGGTGCCACTGTCGATAGTGCTAAACCCCATGTAAGAAAGAGTCCCGAGGGACGTGTCATTGCTAAGAGTAATGCTATTCCAGCCGTTGATTTAGCCTTGATTGAACAATATTTAGTGCAGAATCGGGTCGTTGAGACTCACTGGCTTACTGAGCAACCTATGGTGCTGGCAGGTGAAAGTCCATCGCGTCACCATATTGTGGGGGATGTGATTTATATTGATGCTGAACTGCCAATAAACCAAAAATATGGTATTTACGAACGTGGTCGCGAGTTTTTCAATAAAGAGTCAGGCGAAGCGTTAGGACAAGAAGCCATTTTGTCGTCTACTGGGCAAGTGATTGAGTCTGGTAAGGTTTCAAAAATTAAGTTGCTAACGAGCTTTCGCGAAACCAAAGCGGGCTTCAGAGTATTGCCGATGGAAAGTGATTCCTTGATGTCAGCTTACTTTACTCCTAAACCTGCGGAATTAAAGATACCGGCTTTAGTGTTAGCGACAGAATCAAATTTGCGTGAAGCGGGTAAGTTGAATGTCGTGTACTTAGATAAAGGTACTCAGGATGGCGTCGAGCCTGGGGTGGTATTTTCTATTTACCGTGATGGTGAGGTTATTGTTATCAACAATGATGGTATGCCGGTTCCTGCAATTGAACGTACTGCCTATGATAACCTAATGGCGTCAGTCTCTTCGGATCGTGCAGTTAAGATGCCGGATGTTTATCATGGTAAGTTGTTAGTGTTTAAAGTGTTTGATAAGGCGAGCTTAGGTTTGATTGTCTCCACCGAGCGGCCTGTTCGTGTCGACGATAAGTTAATCGCCCCAGAATCTTTAGCCTTAAGAGGTCTATAATCTCTGAAAATTTGGTCGATTGGTTAGTTGTTTGTGCTGTATCTGGGCTAGGACCCGCTCGGATCCAACAATTATTAACGCACATGGAAGTGGACGACCTCAGACAAAGGTTAGAGCATGAGAGACAAGCGCTACCTCTATCTGATCATCTGCTCTATAGCCTTGTTATTGATTATCAAAAAGTGGATGTCGCCCTCGAATGGCAACAGCAAGCCGCCGATCATCATCTGCTTTGTTTCTCTGATCCGCTTTATCCCCCATTATTAAAACAACTCTCAGATCCGCCCGCCGTCCTGTTCGTTAAAGGTTGCTTAGAGGCGTTAGCCCTTCCTTATCTTGCGATTGTTGGCAGTCGTAATGCTTCTCCTGGCGGATTGCAGGTCGCTTATCAACTGGCTGCTGAGATGTCCTCAATGGGATTTGGTATCTGTAGTGGTATGGCGATGGGGATTGATGGGGCGGCCCATAAAGCCTGTGTTGACCATCAAGGGCGCACTATTGCCGTACTAGGAACGGGCATAGAGATCATTTATCCACGAAAACATCGACAGCTTTATCATGATATTCAGCAGCAAGGCTGTATACTTAGCGAGTTTTGGCCCGATACTGGTCCCTTTGCGGGTAATTTTCCGAAACGAAATCGCATTATTAGCGGTCTATCTTTAGGGACACTTGTGGTTGAAGCCTGTCGCAAAAGCGGCTCTTTAATCACTGCTAGGTTGGCGATGGAACAAGGGCGTGAGGTGTTTGCCGTTCCGGGCTCAATCTTAGGTGGTTACCATCAAGGCTGTCATGATTTATTACGTGATGGAGCAAAGCTTGTGGAAACCGCTGCCGATATAGTGGAAGAGTTGGCAAGTTTAACCGCTTTCCACCTTGAAGAATTGAAGTTATGCCACCATATACAGCAAGGCGAGATTTGTAATTTGCCATTTTCGTCTCTGTTAGCTAGTGTAGGTTATGAAACTACATCAATTGATGCAGTCGTTGAACATAGTGGAAAAACGATAGATCTGGTGTTAGAACAAATGCTTGAACTTGAGTTGCAAGGTTGGGTAATAGCAGTACCCGGTGGTTACGTCAGAGTAAAGAGGAGCTAGCCATGTTTGATATCCTCATGTATCTATTTGAAAACTATGTTCACAGTGAAGTTGAACTACTAGTTGATGAAGACGAGTTAACCAAGGAACTCACTCGTGCCGGATTTCATCAATCCGAGATTTTAAAAGCGTTAACTTGGTTAGAGCGCTTAGCTGAATTACAAGAAGGGGATAAACCTTATCTTTGTAATCACGATCAGCATTCGTTTCGTATCTATACGAAGGACGAAATGGACAAGCTGGATGTAGAATCCCGCGGTTTCTTGTTGTTTTTAGAGCAAGTTAAAGTGCTGAATGTCGAAACCCGTGAAATGGTGATCGATAGAGTTATGGAGTTGGATGAACCAACCCTGATTTTAGAAGATCTCAAATGGGTTATCTTAATGGTACTGTTTAATGCTCCTGGCCATGAGTCCGCTTATGAGCAAATGGAAGATTTAATCTTCGAACAGCCCGAAGGCCGACTGCATTCTTAATTGTTGTGAAAGATGAATTATGAGAGAAAGGAGGCTAAGACCTCCTTTTTTGATGCCATAAATTCCTTGATGGCACTGCGCTTGATATCCTAATGCGCTACGACAGGTGGTGAATGATTATGTCTAAGATTGATGAACAATTATTTAGTGCCCACGAACACGCACTGGAAAAAGAATACGAACTTTGTCCCGAATGTGGCAGCGAGTTATCGGTTAAACACAGTAAGCACGGCGGTTTTATTGGCTGTAATAATTACCCTAGCTGTAATTACACTCGACCCTTAGTGCAGCACGAATCTATTGAAACTCAAGTGATTGAAGGTTCTGTATGCCCTGAATGCGGTCACGAACTGGCAGTAAAGTCAGGGCGCTTTGGGATCTTTATTGGGTGTACTCAATATCCTAGCTGCACGCATATTGAAAAACAGGATCAAGCGAGTGATAAGCCTGAAATTCCTTGCCCTGAATGCAAAGCGGGTAAGCTTGAGCACAGAACGAGTCGCTTCGGAAAGAGTTTTTATGCCTGCAGTGCTTACCCTAAGTGTAAGTTTATTGTGAATTATCCTCCGGTTGCTGAAGCTTGCCCGAGTTGTGGTTTTGGGATCTTAGTCGAGCGTAAAGGTGCGGCTGGGATGCGTTTAGAATGCCCGCAAAAAAGCTGTAAATACAAAAGACCACTTTAGTTTATTGTGTGACCTGCATCTTAATATTTGGCCGATGAAAGTGGCTTGCGTATAATCCTCGGCTGACCGCTGATGGGGCGGTCAGTATTCGAATTTATCCAATAATTTGATTGTTGAAATCGACAATACTCAAAAGGTGATCCTAAGATGTTGCAGCTGCACCCATCTGACATAAAAGATATTGTGCTTAACGGTGGTGTTATCGCTTATCCAACCGAGGCGGTTTATGGCCTAGGTTGCGACCCAGATAATGACACCGCTATCCAAAAGTTATTGGCGGTAAAACAGCGCCCATGGCAAAAAGGACTGATCTTAGTCGCCAGTGATTTTCAGCAGCTTTTAGCTTATGTTGATGAATCGCAATTAACGGCTGAGCAGCTCGAGTTTGCATTTTCCAAGTGGCCGGGGCCTTTTACCTTTGTAATGCCAATCAAAGCGCAGGTTTCAAAATACCTCTGTGGTGAATTTGACTCTATTGCAGTGCGAGTATCAGCCCATACTGGGGTGCAAGCCCTGTGCCGCGCGCTCAATAAACCTTTAGTGTCGACTAGCGCTAACCTTGCGGGTGAAGATCCAGCATTAACTGCCGATGAAATTCTCGCAGATTTTACAGGTAAAATTGATGCACTCGTATTAGGTGAACTCGGCGAACAACGTCAGCCCTCGACCATTATCGATGCGCGAAGCGGCAAGATTTTACGAAATGGACAATGAGCAAACCAATAATAAGGATAACAAGATGAGTGTGCCTGATGTTGCAGTGGTAAAAGCGTTTTTAATCGATCTACAAAACCGAATTTGTGCTGGTTTACAGGCGCTGGATGGCCAAGCCACGTTCGCCGCCGATTCATGGACTCGCGCCGAAGGTGGTGGTGGTACTAGCCGAGTATTAACCCAAGGTGCTGTGTTCGAGCAAGCAGGGGTTAACTTTTCCCATGTGACTGGCGCAGCTATGCCTGCGTCGGCTACGGCGCATCGCCCTGAGTTAGCGGGTCGTAGTTTTGAAGCTATGGGCGTTTCTTTAGTTATTCATCCTAATAATCCTTATATCCCAACGACTCATGCCAATGTGCGTTTCTTTATTGCTCAAAAAGAGGGCGCCGATCCCGTGTGGTGGTTTGGCGGTGGCTTTGATTTAACGCCTTATTATCCTTTCGAGGAAGATGTGCGCGAGTGGCACCAGACTTCTAAGGATATTTGCGCGCCTTTCGGGGATGAGGTTTATCCCAAGTATAAGAAATGGTGCGATGAGTATTTCTTCCTACCGCATCGTAATGAAACCCGCGGCGTGGGTGGATTGTTTTTCGATGACTTGAATCAAGAAGGATTCGAGCAAAGCTTTAGCTTTATGCAAGCTGTAGGTAATGGCTTCTTAACGGCCTATGCGCCGATTGTCGAGCGTCGTAAAGAGACTAAATTTGGTGAGCGTGAGCGCGAGTTCCAACTCTATCGTCGTGGTCGTTATGTTGAGTTCAACTTAGTCTACGACAGAGGCACTTTGTTTGGCCTACAGACAGGTGGACGTACCGAGTCTATCTTAATGTCGATGCCGCCATTAGTGCGTTGGCAATATGCTTATACACCAGAGGCGGGAAGCCCAGAGGCAGATTTGTACGATAATTACCTCAAACCCCGCGACTGGGTTTAGCCAGTAATCTTATAAAGTGGATAGAGCATCCACTTTATTGATTACGCATATGATCGGCCAGAGTTGAAATCGCCTCAAAAATGGCGGCTCGATGCTCTGGCTTTTTAATGTTCTCTTCAATCGCAAACTTCATACAAAACAGCCATTGATCGCGCATCGCCTCATCAATATCGACATGCATGTGTCGTGCTCGCAATGCGGGATGACCATATTTTTGCTGGTAGAGCTGTGGTCCGCCGAGCCAGCCACTTAAAAATTCGAATAGCTTCTGCTCAGACTCCGCAATGGGCGCCCTATGAATGGCAAGCAGTGTTGTCGTTTCTGCCGAACTTGCCATCTTCTGATAAAAACATTTAGTGATAGCGCGGATCACCTTTTCGCCGCCGATTAAGTCATAGGCGTTAGATTGGCTCGGATCGCGATCATCCTGCGGTGGAGTGTGTTTGCTAAAAATCTTTTTAAGCCAGTTCATTGGAATAGTCGTTCACTAAAATAGAGAGTATTGAGCCGATGGCGCATTATAGCGTGAAACCCAACGTGAAATTTAGTTGAACATAATTCGTCTTGCCTAGGCTCAAAAGCGCGGTAGACTGCAAAGCCATTGAACCTAAAATTTAATATCGCTATGACAGACAGATACGCAGTGTTTGGCAATCCAATTAGCCACAGTAAATCGCCGTTCATTCATGGACAATTTGCCGCGCCCACCCAAGAGTTATTAATCTATGAAGCCATTCTTGCTCCGGTCGATGGTTTTGAAGCCTCACTGACGGCGTTTTTCAATGCGGGCGGCAAGGGCGCGAATGTGACAGTGCCTTTTAAGGAGCAAGCTTTTGCGCTGTGTGACAGTCTCAGCCCAGAGGCCAAGCTTGCTGGCGCGGTAAACACCTTAAGTTTATTGGCCGATGGCACTATTCGCGGTGATAACACCGATGGTTTAGGGCTGGTGGCTGATCTCATCGCTAACTTAGGCAGCCTGCAAGATAAGCGCGTGTTACTTATTGGTGCTGGTGGTGCGGCGCGCGGTTGTATTCTGCCGTTATTAAATGCGGGAATTGCGCAGCTGATCATCAGTAATCGCACTCACACTAAGGCACAGCTTCTGGTCGATATCTTTACTTCGGTGGATAACGGTGCTTTCGCAAATAGAGTCACCGCCGTAGAAATGAATGAGCTTGTGGGCGAGTTCGATGTCATCATCAATTCAACTTCGGCGAGTCTTGCGGGCGAGTTGCCAACTTTGCCTGCGCATATCATCACCACCCAAACTGTTTGTTATGACATGATGTATGGCGCCTCGGTCACCGCGTTTAACCAATGGGCGCTATCTCAAGGTGCAGCTAAGGTTATTGATGGGCTCGGCATGTTAGTCGGACAAGCGGCTAAGAGTTTTACCCTATGGCGAGGTATTGAGCCCGACACTCAAGTGGTATTAAATCTTTTGAGGGATAAACTAATGGCCGAGCCTAAGTAGGAAGCATGAATCAAAGTATTCTTTTTCCCGAACTGCAATATTGGGACGACGCCCACAAGCGAGTCTGCTTTATCGCGCAGTCACAGGGGATGAACATTAAGTGCTATATCAGTGTGAATAAGTTAGCCGAGCTGAATGATTTCTCTGAACAGCCGAGTGCCAATGAAGCCGCTGCTATGCTGGCATTGTTTGATGCGGTGAGATTTGATGCCGAAGAAATGGCGGAAGACTTAATTGAAGCTGAAGAGTTTGATGAGTTTGGGGCAGTACACTTAGGCTAAACTTATCGAACTTAGATAGTTTTCTGAATCAGCGAATAGCAAAAGGCGGTAGAGACTCAATGAGTCTCTACCGCCTTTATTATATAGCTATAGTGACACTAAGCGACTAACGACAAGTGACTAGATGTTTTGCAACTCAACTAAGTATTCGTTTTTCAGTCTAACATAGTTGTCGGCAGATTCTGGCAAAAAGGCAATTTCGGCAGGCGTTAATGGGCGAGCCTGCTTAACTGGGCTGCCTACATATAAATAGCCACTCTGTAATACCTTGCCCGGTGGCACTAAAGAACCCGCACCTAAGATCACATCATCTTCTAAAATCGCACCGTCGAGAATAATCGCACCCATGCCTACTAATACTCGGTTACCGACTTTGCAACCGTGAAGCATAGCCTTGTGACCAATAGTCACATCATCACCAATAATCAGTGGATGACCATCGGGACGAGCAGCTGACTTACGCGTTACATGCAATATGCTACCGTCTTGTACGTTCGAGCGTTTACCAATACGAATATGGTTAACATCACCACGCGCCGCCACCATAGGCCAAATACTGGCATCAGTATCTAACGCAATATCGCCAACAAGCACCGAAGCTTCATCTACATATACGTTATTGCCTAATTGAGGATGAATACCTTGGTAAGTTCTGAGTGGCCCTGACATAGAAAAGTCCCTAATTGAGTGGTTTTTAGCATTATAAAGGTTAAAAACTAGCGGGTCAGGTCAAATATCCAACGAACAGTGAGAAAATGACAATTATCTTAAAAATAGGGGTTGCGGACTTTCTCAATCTCCCTATAATGCGCATCCACTGACACGGCAGACAGCGAAAGCCAGCTGACGAATTAGGTTGAATTGAGGCGCTTTTAAGCACTTAATTCAAGCGCGTCAAGAAGTTGAAAAAACTCCTTGACGCGAAACGGGAAATGCGTAGAATACGCAGCCCTAGCCAACTGGAAGCGTTCGGCGCTCAGTGTGGTACTCAAGTTCTCTTATGAGGTTGAGTTGCTCTTTAACAAGATAAAACAAGAAATCTGTGTGGACACTCACAGGTGTTGAGTTAATCGAAACTGCTTAGCCTTCGGGTTGGCAGTCAAAAATTTAAATCAATGTAACAATGAGTGTTCATAGTAATATGTACAGTTTGTTTCAGCCCTTCTTTTATAGGGAGTGCGAGAAACAAAAAATCAGAATTCATTGAGCCGCTGAAGTCGTAAGACGGAAGCAACAAAACTTTAATTGAAGAGTTTGATCATGGCTCAGATTGAACGCTGGCGGCAGGCCTAACACATGCAAGTCGAGCGGCAGCACAAGGGAGTTTACTCCTGAGGTGGCGAGCGGCGGACGGGTGAGTAATGCCTAGGGATCTGCCCAGTCGAGGGGGATAACAGTTGGAAACGACTGCTAATACCGCATACGCCCTACGG
>NZ_JAKKRL010000019.1:0-81746 GCF_025654335.1 Shewanella sp. SM21 | reverse complement strand
TCTTTAGGTAAATCTCGCCAAGGGATACCTGTTCTAAGGCGGTAAAGAATACCTTCGAATGTTTGTCTATGTTCAGGTTTGTCATAAACACGGCCTGTGCTTTTCATTAAATGAAATAGCTTTTCCCAGCGTGCATCGGTTAGCATAAGTCTTGGCATGGCTTGAGGTTATGGTTACTTTTGGCGAAGCAAATTATAACGTCTTGCCATGCTGTCTAAAAATCACTCTCGAAAGATCAACAGACCCTAGATTAAGTAGAATTTTAGTGTTGGCTGATATCCCTGTATATAGGCTCACCATGGTATTTACTCACCGACACGCAGCCAGTCCATCCTTGGATGCTCGACCGCCCCGTCCATGGGGCGGACGGTCGTCTCGCCAATCACCATGGCTCACCTTTCGTGCATTCACGTAACCTGTAGATTTAAAAGACATACGCAACACACTTTGGGACATTTTCGTGTCAAAGCCTTAACTCAAACGCGTCTGTTTCAGATAAAAATTTCTATGGGTTAACGCTTTGCTCACCGGAAAATTAGGAGCGTAGCGAGTAATTTTTCCGTGTGCAGCAACTTGTTATACGCTTTTATTCTTGAGTAAAATCCCAACACCCGTATTGTTAATTTCACTCTCTTCCGCTTTTAATTGCTTATACTTCTCTTTTAAATCTTTCACGTTAGGGATCACACCAGTCATACCAGCCATTGCCCCCAACGCCCCAAACATAGGCAAACCTGTCAATGCTGCCGTAATTTCTATACCACCAACTACAACAAAGGAACCGATATCTTTCCCAGCAAATTTCCAACGCTTAGATGTCAGCTCTTTTATTTTGTTTTCATGATCTTTAAAAGCACTATTGAGGTTATCGAAAACCTTATCGCCTGTTCGATAGAAATTGCTGGGATTTGCTTCAATTAAACTTTTAAGCCCACCTGACAATAAATCCCGTATTTCATCTAAAGCACCCGAATTTCTAATTTCTATCAAAGCATCTGGTGGTATATTTCCCATCCATGGCATTTCATTCTTTACGGTAGAATTTAACGCTCGTGCAATATGAAGATCGTTTAGCTTGTCTGTCTCGCTGTTCCCTGCGTTATATTCCAGCATTTGGTTGTACCAAATCCAGCTTGTCTCAGCTCGTATTATTGGTGTGCCACGTAATTGCATGCTACGTTGGAAAGCATCATTAGCCTGGGAGAACCTGCTTATCAGATGCATAAATACAGCCTGTCCTGCTGTCTCCATGCCTACCTTTTTGCCCTGCTCATCTAGCAAACGCATCATTTGCTGAGCTAGAGAGCCATCCCACTCAGTTGCAAAAACTAGCTTGCCTGGGTTTAATAAACTTTTCTCGACATCTTCAGCATCCTTGAAGTGCGAGTAGTAAGCGAATAGTTCATCCTTATCTTGAATCTCCTGCCCAAAAAGAGTTTTTGTATGATCTATTGAATCAGCAACTGCACAATCATGTACAAACTCTCTATACCCATCTTCTAAATGATGCCTATCAGGAAGAATCGCTACAATCGGTTTCTCAAGATCAGCAAGAGCTAGTGACTTGTAAGAAAGAACCTGAAGAGCAAGCCGAACAACTTCATAGCACTTCTCTTCATCATTCATGAATTGAATCATGGGAGATATTTTTAAAAACGGGTCTGGCAATACTGTTGTATCAAAATACAACCCAGTAGAGCTTGCTACGTTTGAGCTTCCATCAGGAAATAATTCACCAGTAAATACGGCCTTAGAATCAAATGTATCTTCTAGGTGAATCCATGTCGGTTCCGATATATTCTCCCAGAAATCAACAATTTCCTCGTAGAATTCATCAATAACAGGCAAACAGTCTTTGACCCTGCTTTCATCAGATGAAAACCACCCCGCAAACCTGTATGGGTCTGCTTTAGCTTCAGTCATCATCTCAAATAGTTGACCAAAAGCGTAATTCACTCGCTGAAAGAACCCCTCCTGAATCTCTCTTAACGAGACAGCTTCTTTCCACTCTTGGCGGTCATTCTCATACGCAATAAACATACATAATGATCTAACTCTTCCATCGACAGTTTCAGGGTCAACCATTCCATCAGGTAAGATCCTCACCTGTTTCATGCTCTCCCAAAATCCATCAACCAAATGAGGTGCAAACTTAACTTTGCCCTCTTTCAGTTTTTCTTGGAGTAATTCTATGCGTCTATGTAATGCTTCTCTGTCCATGATTTAATTCACTTTTGCGTATAACTTCTTAGTATTTATGCGCTGCGCTGTTTGCAGGGCATAAATCGCTTGTTGGACTTGGCCGCTGCCACATCCATGTCAATTGGTATAAATGATGCTATAGGAATTTGCTTTTTTACGGTAGCGGTTTTTTATACAGCTTGGTGGGTAATCACTTGATATCGTTTTAGCTTTCTCATTTTTCGCGATTATTTTTTGATGATGAATAGCTATCTAACGACTTAAAACTCTAAGGAATACACCTCCCCTCGGAGTTGCCGCAGGGCGAATAGACAAATTGCGTGAGTTCGGTCATGGATGACCGACTAGCTTTCGCAGGTGCAGGGACGCATCCTTCGGAAGCGATAGCAAATTTGTCAATGAGCACAAGGGGCTTTCAACTCCGTTGGGGGCGTCTTGGAGCATCCAAGGAGGATAGGACGAGCAGTCCTCCTTGGTCGGGTGTGGGGTGAAGCCCCACGACTTTGATTTTAATTAAAACATTCAAATTACGAAAAAGATGGGATACATAACTTCTAAATCTAACTATCAACTTTTCTATAGGCAGAGCTTTACTTGGTCTATGCCCCTTTTGGACTGCGAAACACACTTTGGGGCAATAGCTTTTTAGCTAAACGAACAGCAGAAGTGTTAGTTAGGATTGGCCTTGTTACAACAGTGACCGTTGGCGATATGGCCGCTCTTTCACATCTGACCGATAGGGATATGGGAAATGTCTATGATGTTGGGAACATCTTAGACCATGTGAACGCGGCATTTACACTTCCGTGTGCTGCAGATGTTATCGTCGAGCCAATAGGGATACTTTTTATTAAATAAAAAGACGGTGAGTCACTGGGTAAATAATGACAATTAATACAGCAGAACTAGCTTTGCGCATCAGTTCTTTATGTTGTAATTCGTCATTAAGAACTTGCCTAAGATAGGTATTGCCCTACCTGTGACGATCTAAAAGGATATTTGAGTCGCGCACTCAGGTGTCGCGCTGGACAGGCAAAATAGCCAAAGCATTTTATTTACTGGGTATGAACGGGCATAATGCGGCGCTTACTATTTGTTTGAGATACAAGGAATAACCATGAAGTACTTGGTTAGCGTAGTTGCATGCTGTTTATTATCGGCCTGTTCTTTTGGGGATGCTGATGTTGAGTTTACACCTGAAAAAGGGGAAGAGCGCTCGTATCAGCTGTATAGCACCACTAACATCACTGTAGACAATGGTCAGCGTACCGAAACGGTTAACGCCACGTCACATCAATTGCTGCGTTATAAGGTCCTCGAAACAGGCAAAAACAGTCGGTTTCAAGTGCACGTCGATTATATGAACATGCGCGATGGCCAAGGGAGCGGCGTCAGTAGTGGCCAGCGGGCCGATCGTAATCCAGAAATGCACGCTATTTTCTCGCAGGGGTTTGAATTTACGTTAAATCTAGACGATGGCAGCGTTAAAGAATTCAGTGCATTGAACAAACCTGTATGGCAGGCGCTGTTGGCTGAACGCGGCGCAGAGCTTGAGCAGGAACTGAAAAAGCTCTTTAGCTCATCTGCCTTCCTTAGCACCATACCCGCCAAAGCGGGGGCGGTTGTCGCGCTTCCTGCCTATCAAGGCCACGCCAATGCCAAGCTTACTGTATTGCAAGTCACTGATACGCATGTATTAGCCAAAGTTGAAAGTGGCGGCGAGCAAGCCAAAATATACGGTCAGTTGATGTTAGAACGTGAGCGGGGTTGGTTAGCGCAGTTAGCCTTAGTGGCGGAAGCGCCGTTTGAGCGCTACGGCTATAAGGGCACTGTGCGCAGCAACGTTATTATGTTGCCGCAGGAGCGCCAGTTGGGCGATCTGACGCAGTATTTAGGTTTTTATGATTTCCCAGTATTTGAGTATCAAAAACAACCTGACGTTGTGTTGGATAACGTCAATAAGACCTTAACCCAAGATGCTGTATTTGCCTATGATGCGGGCTACTTTTACCAGCAAGATGATTTATTAAAGCTGACTTATCAGTATGACTTTTCAGGTTTTAAACCCGAAGGCGGGTTTAGCTTAACCGATATCACAGCACACAGTGCGGATGGCACAGTACTGCCGCTGCAATTGAGCAAGGTAGGTAGTTATAGTTATCCAGAACAGGATGGTTTCCATCAGTCTGAGCAGCAGAATTTGCTTATCGGTTGGAATGCGCCGAATGACCTCTTAGCTCAGGTTGCTGAGTTTCGCGCGACTGCCCATTATCGCGGCGCGAAATTAGTCAAACTTAACCTGACCCCCGATCCCAGCAAAACTGTGGCCTTGCAATATGAAGATATACAGCTGGAACTCTCGCCAATCCCAGATAAACCATTCAGTTATTTGCTGAAATCGCGAGGCAGCACTGACAAATCTTGGTTATACCGGCGCTTTGACGGTGCCGAAGGCGCTATGGTGAAATATCTTTCACCGCCGCCCACTGGGCCGGATTGGTTAACCCCGGCAGAGCAAAATATGGTGGCGTTGGCCTCAGCTGCACAATATGAATCGATCACACAGTTTACCTTTCCCGCAGCGCCGCCCACGCTGACACTCTATGTGAATACTGTGGTTGACAGTGGTGAACTGACTAAGAACATTCGTTTTATTCCGACTCAAGATTACGCGCAAAATGTCGCCTATCCGCCGGCGCAGCAACAACTGCTTTATAGTGATGATATGTATGCGTCCTATGTTAATCAGCCACAAGTTACTGCACCTGAAGACCCCGCCTTACTTGAGCCGCAAGTCGTGGCCAAATACGGCGTCAGTTTGCTGTTAACTTCCGAGCAGGCAGCGGTGTGCACGCTCAGTGTTGTCGATGCACCTAAGGTCAACGAGCACACACTGCAATGGACAAACACAAGCACTAACACTAACAACACGGGTTTTGGTGGAGGGCTGGATAAGTTTGTGCTGTACCAACTGACTAGCGCCGATGGGATCCGCCGCAATTTTTACGACATCAATGTCAGCAGCACTTTGGCCTGTACCGGTACGCCCAAATGGCAAGCGCTAGCGTATCAACCCGAGCAAAGCTGGTTGATTGATATCACTCAGTTGCCGAATGTTGATACCCATCAAACCGTGGCCGACTTTATGCGGCGCTATCGTTTTTTAAATGCGCAAAATTTACAGCTAGCTCCTGCTATTCAAGGTGACAGCAGTGATTTTTATCAGCGTCCGTTGCAGCAAGTATTACGTGAGGAACGCTGGTTTGTACTGGCGGGGCGCGCAGCACAGATAGAGCAGCTAACGATAAGCGGCGAACCGGTCAATAAACAGTGGGTTAATACATTTCCTGCGTTACCTTAAGGAGCAGAATATGAGAGTCTTATTACTATTATCTGCGCTACTTATGTCGTTTAATCTGTCGGCTGAGCGAATTTTACTCGACGAACTATGGCGGCTTAGCGATGTGCCTGGTGAAGCCATTTATTATCAGGAGCAAGCGCCGACAGAGCAAAATGGTGAGTGGCCGCTACAACTCTTTTATCTGGAGACGGATAAACCCGTTTTTAAGGGCAGCGTCAACAGTCCCAATTTAGCCGAGAGTTTTATCGTTGGTGATTTCGAGTTTTTCTACCCCGATGGTCAACGGTCTCGCAAGGGCAGTAGCGATGCGCAAGGGCGCTATCAGGGCACGCATCTGCATTATTGGGAAGACGGAGCGCTCTCGGGAGAGTACCACTACCAGCATGGCCAGTTGCATGGAGATCAGAAAAGTTACCATACTAATGGTCAATTAAGGGAGCTTCAGCATCGTGTGAATGGCGCTGAATTAGGATTATCGCAAAGTTATTTTAACAATGGCCAGTTGCAAACACGCGTAACCTACGGCGCTAACGGTATGGAAGGGCTATATGAAAGCTTTCATAACAATGGTCAGCCGGAGCAAACCGTTAATATGGTGGCGGGAAAAAGAGAAGGCGAGCGACTGTATTGGACAAAAGACGGCTGGTTATACACTAAAGAGTTTTATCTTAAGGGGAAAATACACGGCGAAGTGTTGATTTACCGAGCTGCCGATGTGCTGCAAGAGATTAAACACTATGAGCATGATAAACAGGTGGGAAACCAGCAGCGTTTTGATGAACAAGGGCGGTTAGCAGAGCTGCAAAAGTATGATAAGGATGGTCGTGAAATTCAACATATTACCTATGATAATGCCGGTAACGTTGCGACCCAAACCGACACGCAATACCTCGCTAACGGTCAGACTAGCACTGAACAGCGCTTCGATTCTGCGGGAAAGTTAACTTATCAATATCAGCAAGATACAGCAAAAGACTGGAGCTTACGTCAGCGTTTTGATGCAGCAGGAGAGCTGATTGAACGTGATGAACAACTCAAGGGGCGATACGATGGCTTGTATATCGGTGCTGGCTGGAACGGTTATATCAGGCGGATAAACTACCGCAAAGGTCAAATGCACGGTGCATATCGAGAAGATAAGGCCGAGGACGGCGGCTTTGTCAGCGGCCAATATCACTTAGGGTTAAAGTCCGGCAAGTGGGTCACAAAAAACGCGGATACGACGCGCAATGAGCAGTTTAACCAACAAGGTGAGCTGAGTGGTGAACAAACAGAAATCGCAGCCGATGGCACGATAATGCGTCGAGAGTTTTATAAAAACGCTAAGTTACATGGCGCGTATTTACTGCGTGGCTTTGATAAACAACTTCAAGCCCAAGGTCAGTATGTTAACGGTCAGCGCGAAGGCCAATGGCTGCTGCAAGATGAAAGCAGCTACAGCATGGTTAAGCTCTGGCATGGCAACTATAAAGCTGGACACGAAGTGGGTCACTGGCAAGCCTTTTCCGCCAATGGCCATTTATTAGGGCAGGCCCAGTATGATGATAAAGGTCAATTGCAAGGCAAAGGCTATAGTTTTAACGAAGATGGCAGCCTGCTGCAAAGTGATGAGTATCTTGATAATCAACTGCACGGCAGGTCGGTGTACTACTTCAACGGTGAACCCTCATCCGAGTATCGCTATCAAAATGGTCTGATGATAAGCGAGTAGCACTTCATCACCTAATCACACAATCAAGCAAAAACCGACTAATTAGGCCGGTTTTTTGCTTTTTTGCATCTAGTTTGCTTGCCTTGCTTTATCGTCAGGCATACGGCCGCTTGTCATTAGAGGGCTCACTTCTCAACCCTCGTTTCGCGTTTACCAACTTGCCAGAACAAACGTAATCTCAGCGTTAAACGTCAACACGCCTTTATACTTCTTCGGCTATCACAGGGGGTGTTTTTAAACATGAACAATGCAGATGGGTGTACGAGCTGATTTTCAGCTAAAAGCATTATATTCATTCGGGATGGATAGTTTTACTTTTCAAACTCTTGAAAATAATTATTTATTGTGTAAAGTAGCGACCCTTGCTATTTTGTAACAAAATGATACAGAGTTGCTGTTTTATTTGTCCATTTATTGGATATCCCTTTGCGTATGTCGCCCGACACAGCTAGCAGCAGTCTTGTTAGCTGTTTTTTTTGCCTAAATTTAAATATTGTTTGTTTTTTGCTCTACAAATCCATAGGTTAACACTTAGCCTTTGGATAATTGCGGCTATGCTTATTTCTATAACAAGGTTCCGTGAAAAAGGAGCGTGAGATGAAGCGAGTATTAATTAATTTGACGGGAAAAGTGCAAGGTGTGGGTTGCCGTCATGCGACCTTGACTAAGGCCAGAGCCTTGGGCGTGACAGGATATGTAACCAATTGCCGCGATGGCAGTGTTGAAGTACTCGCCCAAGGCAGTGACATTGCTGTTAATGCTTTAATTGCTTGGTGCGAAGTAGGTGTGCCTTGCACTGAGGGATTAACCGTAACGGTAGGAGAAGACGAGGCTGATGATATCTACCTCGATTTCTCCATCGTTCAGTCTTAATTTAAACGTACCGTGTTAACTTAACTGCACCGTTTTAACTTAAGAATTGTGCGGGTTGTGCGTTTGTTCAGTATTGGCCAACAGTTTGTATTGATTCGGCATTCTGATTATTTTGCATTGCACTGGGTTGCGCCATCTTGCGGATTTGGATCACCATGCCCATTTCGGGATGATCTAAATAATGGATTTCTTCACTCTTCACACGGCGGTTTTGCTCCAAAGGCACAGACATTAAAAATGGTGTCATGACTTTGGGCGCCGTGAGTGTTGCGCTGGTATCGGCCGCATCACTGGGTACGGCTGGCATTAATTTTCTGCCTTCTTTGCGCAAGTGCAATGCGGTTTCAATATATAAATAGTGGCTTAAATAGATATTCAGTGTGCCATCTAATTCCCATACTGGTGATACAGCAGGTGCAAGCATTGGTGTGCCATCGGCATTAGTCATAGGCTCTGCTTGAGCTTGCTTAATGATTTTTCTGCCATCGAAGTGATAAGTACCTGAGAAATCTTTACCCGCAAATAAGCGTATGGGTACTGAGCCACTCTTACCACGCATAGGTTGTTGCCAAGCCATGTGCAGTAAACTGCGCGTACCACGTTCGCGGGAAATACTATTGATAATGCTCGCGAACTGACTTTGGCTGCGGGTTAACAATACTGGGTTGCCATTGGCTGTAGGATAACTGATCTGTGCGCTGCTGATTTCTGATGGGATCACCGGCGGGTAACGATATTCCACACTCGCAGGCGCAGCAGGCATAGGTTCTGACGTCGAGGTACCGTTTAAGGTTTCAGCGCAGTGGCTATTTGCATCGGCATCAAATACCAGTGTGCAAGGCGCAGATGCGCTGGGTATCGGCGTGATTGCTTGCGCGATAGCGGGGGAGATTAAGTCTATTGCGTTATCGGTTTTCGTCTTGTTCGGCGCATCAGGCCATTGTTCACTTGACTGACTTTGGCGTTCAAACACATAGACTTCAACCTCGAACCAAGCTTCTGCTTGGACGACCTGACTGTGTGATAGTGCAATGAGTGTAGCGATAGAGACCGCGAGTTTACGTAACACTATTTATCTCCAAGACGATGTTGCGATAATTGTTCTAGCAAAAGTTTCACTAAAGCGAGCCTGTCTTTACTGGTTTCGGCTGCAAGGCTGAACTTTAACTTATTCGGTCCTTCCATTCGATAGATTTGTGGCTGGCTTTGGAGTAATCCAATAATAAACACAGGATCTATGACATGATCATCACTAAATTCGATGCTGCCACCTTTACTGTGCACTTCTATTTTAGTCGCACCTAAGCGAGTCGCCTCATGTTTATAGAGGGTCATTTCCATTAAGTTACGCGTCGGTTCAGGTAATAAGCCAAAACGGTCGATCAATTCGACTTTTAACTCATCCAGCGCCGCCTGTGTTTCGCACCCTGCGATGCGTTTATAGAGCGACAGACGAATATTTACGTCGCTCACATAGGCTTCAGGCAGCAGGGCGGGGATACGCAGTTCAATTTCGCATTGCTGATTGAGCATTTGCGCCAGTGACGGTTCTTTGCCTTGTTTTAAGGCTTTGACTGCCGCTTCGAGCATTTCCATGTACAAGCTAAAACCAATTTTCGAAATATGGCCACTCTGTTCATCGCCCAAAAGTTCACCTGCGCCGCGGATCTCTAAATCTTGGGTCGCCAGCATAAAGCCCGCACCGAGATCTTCAAGAGCATCAATGGCTTCTAAACGTTTGCGCGCATCTGGGGTCATACGTTTGGGATGCGGCGTCATCAAATAGGCATATGCCTGATGGTGCGAACGCCCGACGCGGCCGCGCAATTGGTGTAACTGCGCCAGACCAAAGGTGTCGGCGCGCTCAATAATAATGGTGTTGGCACTTGGGACGTCGATACCGGTTTCGATAATAGTGGTACAGACTAACACGTTGAATCTTTGATGGTAAAAGTCTGACATTACCCGTTCTAGATCGCGCTCACGCATTTGACCGTGGGCAACGACGACTCGCGCTTCAGGCAATAAATCGATAATGCCTTGGGCACATTTCTCAATACTTTCAACATTATTGTGCAGGTAATACACTTGGCCGCCACGGAGAATTTCCCGCAAAATGGCTTCGCGCACAGTCGCGGGATCCGATTCCCGTACAAAGGTTTTCACTGCTAAACGTTTGGCGGGCGGGGTGGCGATAATTGATAAATCGCGCATACCCGACATGGCCATGTTTAAGGTGCGCGGAATAGGCGTTGCGGTCAGGGTTAAGATATCCACGTTGGCGCGCAGCGCCTTGATTTTCTCTTTCTGACGCACACCGAATCTGTGTTCTTCGTCGATAATCAATAGGCCTAAGTTTTCAAACTTAGCCTCAGATTGCAGTAACTTGTGGGTACCGATAACGATATCGACTTTGCCTTCTTCCAATTGCTGCAGCACTTGAGTCTGCTCTTTGGCGGTACGAAAGCGTGACATCACTTCAGTGACCACGGGCCAGTCGGCAAATCTGTCTTTAAAGTTTTCATAGTGTTGCTGGGCAAGCAGTGTGGTCGGAACTAGCACGACCACTTGTTTGCCAGCGTTGACGGCCACAAAGGCGGCGCGCATGGCGACTTCGGTTTTACCAAAGCCCACATCGCCACAGACTAATCTGTCCATTGCGGTCGGCGATTGCATATCGGCTAACACGGCGATGATGGCGCTTTCTTGATCGACGGTTTCTTCGAAGGGGAAGCCGCGGGCGAATTGAGCGTATTCTTCTTCGTCAATTGCGCAGCTTTCGCCGGGACGCGCTTGGCGACGGGCATAGACATCGAGCAGCTCGGCCGCAACATCGCGGATTTTTTCAATCGCCTTTTTCTTGGCTTTAGCCCACGTCTCGTTGCCGAGTTTATTTAAGTGGGCGTCTTCATCGGCGCCAACACTGTAACGGCTGATGAGATGCAACGAAGACACTGGCACATACAGTTTGTCACCGCCAGCGTATTCTAATTGCAAGTATTCTGCGACCAGTCCACCCGTATCTAGGGTGACTAAGCCCCGATAAAGTGCAACGCCGTGTTCTAAATGCACTATGGGCTGGCCAACTTTGAGTTCGGCCAAGTTTTTAATCAGGGCATCATTACTGATCTGACGCTGTTTTTCACGGCGACGTTGCTGGGAAATACGATGGCCGAAGAGTTCAGTCTCACAAATGATACTGATACTTTCTTTGGCGCTGATCTGCAGCAAACAACCGCGTGACAGCGGCGACACGATAAGGCCTAACTTGGCATCACTTTGAATAAATTCATCAAAATGGTTAAACAGCGCAGGTTTTAACTGAATTTTAGCGAGCAATTCAAGCAGCGCTTCGCGGCGACCCTCGGACTCAGCGCTAAACAACATGCGTTTGGCGCTGCTGGCATAATCTTGCAGCGCTAGCAGCGGTTGCTTTAATTTATGATTGGCGCTGATGTCGGGCAGGGTACTGGCGGCAATAACAACCGCTTTCGTTGTTTCAGTGCCATCTGCTGGCACTTGCATTTGATAACGTGGCAGCGGTTTAAAGGCGGCAAATAACTCTTCTATGAGTAAATACAGTTCTTTAGGCGCCAGTAATGGCCGCAGCGGATCGACGCGTCTGTCTTGATAGCGATGCTCGACTTCTTGTAGATGGGCGCGCGCCGACTTTTCGATATCGCCTAAGGTGACGAGTTGAGTGTCCTTGGGCAAGTAATCGAATAGGGTGGCTGTGTCATCAAAAAATAGCGGCAGGTAGTTTTCGATCCCCGCCGGCATCAAGTTACGGCTCACTAGCTGATAAACCGATTCCGGCTCTTTGACTATGACCTCGAAACGGCGGCGGTATCTTTGCCTAAAACCTTCGATGGCCGAACTGTCGGTGGGGAATTCCTTTGCGGGCAATAGGCGAATCGAGTCGACAGGTTGCAATGAGCGTTGGGTTTCGGGATCAAAATGGCGAATGGTTTCCACTTCTTCATCGAATAGCTCGATGCGCAGTGGCATATTCATCCCGGTTGGGAAGATATCCAGAATCGAACCGCGAATGGCAAACTCGCCATGTTCATACACTTGCTCCACCGAATGGTAGCCAGTGTCGGTTAAATGCTGGCGTACATCGTGTAACTTGTAGCTATCCCCCTTTTTGAGCACAAACACGTTGGCGCTTAAATAGGCCTTAGGCGGCAGGCGTATCATCAAGGTGGTGACGGGCACGATAACGATATTTTGCTCAATCTGAGACAGCTGCGATAGCGTTTCGAGTCGCTGGGAGATTAAATCCTGATGGGGCGAAAAACTGTCGTAGGGCAAGGTTTCGCGGTCAGGGAATAATCTGACCTTAATGCCTGTTTTACTGAGCAAATAACTCAGCTCTAACTCTAAGCTTAAGGCGCTTGGCGTGTCACTGGTGACGACTAAGGTCGTTCCCTTATGTTGACGCGCTAAATTGGCGAGTGTAACGGCTTGGCAAACGCCGCCCACGGTGGACAGAGTCTGAATTTGTGTGCCATTTTTGACGGCTGGCGGCGTTAGGGCTGATATGTGAGTCATTGGCGTGCGATAAACTGATTCATTCACAAAGAGTTGCAGACATTGTAGAGACTTGATGGCGTAGGTGCCAGAGAAAAGTCAGCGGCTATTGACGCTCGTCTCTGGCGAGTTTGCGTAACTTGAGTTGTTTCTGTTGCACATTGAGGCTAGCTTTGACTAATTGCTCCACGTCAGATTCAAGAATTTGACTGAATTCAAAGTCGGTTTGCCATTGTAGATGTTCAGGTTGAGTATGTTGTTCTGTTCTGTCATTACGACTCATATCGCCTTCGGCTTGTGCTATTTTTTGTGCTTGAGTGGCGATGACTTTGCCAAAACAGAGAATGGCAACTAATTCGTCGTGAATAAACAGAGTAATTTTATAGTGGGAGCCAATGTCTAAGGCTGTTGGGGTGAGTAATCTCAGGCCACTACCACCAAATTGGTTACCAAAGCATTTTTCGCCCTCTTGGGTTTCTTTTTCTAATACATGTTGCAGCACTAGATCTACTTTGCGGGATTGCAGCTTTAAAAAATCCACGACAACTTTTGCCTCGTTATCTAAATGGCGCAGCTGTAGCAAGCAGTTAGCTTCGAGTGTTTTGACTTCGCTGAGCAGTTGAATGCCTAATGATTGCATTGATCTCAGTGCCATTTCTGAGGGTAATGGCTGGGAACTCGGCCATTGGCTTAGGTAGGCGGTAAAGTGGTGAGGCACACTAAAATACGGATTGGTGTCAGTGAACAAGGCTTGCCTCTTTATTTATAGGACCAATACCCCTATTATCGTGCCCATCTTCATGATTTAGCAAGTTCAGCACACAGGACGCAACCCTCTTTCAATGAATCCAGGATTCCCTTTCTATATTGGTTACCGTTATTGGCGGGCCAAAAAAGCGAACGCGTTCGCGTCGTTCATTACCTTATTTGCCGTTTCGGGCATTTTTTTAGGCGTTGCAGCCTTGATCGTTGTCAGCTCAGTGATGAATGGCCTTGAAGGCCAACTTAAGCAACGTATCTTAGGTGCAGTGCCACAATTAACCCTTTATAGCGAAGCGCCATTAGTCGATTGGACAAAGCAGGCGAGTGCGCTTAAAGCCTTACCGGGTGTGTTAGGCGTTACACCGAGCGTATCGACGCAGGCCATGGTGCAATCAGCGTCGAATATTCGCGCTGTGCAGGTTTATGGGGTGTTTCCCGAATTAGCGCAAAAGTTATCCTCCGTTGCGCAGCACACTTACTCAGGTGCATTTGAACAGTTGGCGAGTGGCGACTTCAAGGTGATTTTAGGATCTGAGCTCGCACGGCAACTCAAAGTCGCTCCCGGTGATACGGTACGATTATTGAGTGGCGATGGTGTGGTGTACTCCCCATTAGGCCCTGTGCCGAGTCAACGTAAGTTCTTGGTATCTGGCATTTTTGAAATGGGCTCTCAGGTTGATGCTGGCGTTGCATATATTCATTATCAAGATGCAAAGCGTCTAATGCGTCAACCGAGTGAGGCTATTGATCAGCTTAGACTTTATTTAACCGATCCCTTTAGTGCGCCCGCTTTAGCGTCTAAAGTGCAGGATGTTCTCGCTAAACAAGATATTAAGGTAACAACTAGCGATTGGCGTGATACCTATGGTCACTTGTTTGGTGCGGTAAAAATGGAAAAGAACATGATGTCACTGATGCTGAGCCTGATTGTGGCCGTGGCCGCATTCAATATTGTTTCGGCGCTAGTGATGATGGTGGTCGATAAAACCACGGATGTGGCAGTGCTAAAAACCCAAGGCGTAACCACGCCCGCCGTGATGGGCATTTTTGTGGTGCAGGGTTCGCTCAATGCTGTACTTGGTTTAGTGCTTGGGCTCGCGGTAGGTATACTTATCACTTTGAATCTGAATGGCATTATGACGACATTAGGCATTTCGATTTTAGGTGCAGGACAGAGTTTGCCAGTAAAACTGGAGTTGATGCAGTTGTCAGTGATCGTGATAGGCACACTATTGGTCACCTTGTTGGCGACCTTATATCCCGCGCTGCGTGCGGCCAGTGTGCAACCTGCAACTGCGTTGAGATACGAGTAACCCCGTGAGCTTTTACGAATAGTCGTCACCCATGGGCATTCATCCGTGAGTGATGCTTGCCAAGATGAAAATAATTTAATGCATTGATTTAATGAAATAAATCGGTGCCAAAGCATGTTTAAGAGAGAACTTCAATGCAAGACGTGTTACTGCAAGTGCAGAGTGTCAGTAAGAGTTACCATGATGGCGCCGTGACCACGCAAGTGTTGTCTAATGTCGATTTGCAGGTGTTTAAGGGCGAGCAGTTGGCGATTGTCGGCAGCTCAGGCTCAGGTAAGAGCACACTGCTGCATATTATGGGAACTTTGGATGAGCCAACCGCGGGCAAAGTCTTGTTGCTAGGCGAAGATTTATACCAAGTGTCTAGTGCGCGTCAAGCGCAGATCCGCAATCAAGATCTCGGCTTTATCTATCAATTCCATCATTTATTGCCTGAATTCACTGCGCTAGAAAACGTCGCTATGCCGGCATTTATTCAAGGTAAAGACCGTAAACAAGCGCTCGCCGATGCCAAAGTCTTATTGGAGCGGGTAGGGCTAGGCCATCGTATGACCCACATTCCTGCTGAACTATCGGGCGGCGAGCGTCAGCGTGTCGCTATCGCAAGGGCGTTGATTAATAAACCTAAGTTAGTGCTGGCCGATGAACCTACGGGTAATTTAGATGCTAACAGTGGCGATGCGGTTTATGAGTTGATCCGAGAGCTGGCCGATCAGTTAGGTACGGCGTTTGTGGTGGTGACCCATGATCATAAATTGGCTGCCCGTATGGACCGCCAACTGATGATGAAAAACGGTTACTTGCAATTAGCGGCGGAAACCCAAGTATGAAAGGACCGTTAGCCCTATCCATTGGTTGGCGTTTTTATCGCGCCCGCCAATCCAACAGTTTTATTAGTTTTATTTCCTTTGCATCGACTGCCGGTATCGCTTTAGGTGTGGCGGTATTGATCATAGTTCTGTCTGCAATGAATGGTTTTGAGCGCGAGCTAGAGCAAAGATTACTGGGTGTAGTGCCGCAGGCGGACATTGTCGGGGTGGACGAACCTATCGTCAATTGGCAGAGTGTTGCGCAAGGTGCGCTACAAATTGAAGGTATTCGTGGTGCTGCCCCCTTTATTCGCATGCAAGGTTTAGTGCAGAAGCCTGGTGGTTTTCAAGGCTTAGCCGTGGTGGGTATTGATCCGAAAGAAGAAACGAAGGTTTCAACTTTGTCACAGTTTATGAGTGATGCAAGCTGGCAGAGTCTGAGCCAAGATGAGAATCATATCGTCCTTGGCGAGAGTTTATTGACTAAGTTGGGGCTTGTGGTGGGTGATACGCTGGCCTTATATGTGCAGGATATCGATCCCGACGCGGCAGGCAGTTTACGTGCGGCGAAGAGCCATCGTTTTGTGGTGTCAGGCACCTATCATCTGGGCGGCGAGCTTGAACTGGCAACCGCTTATATTCCATTGCAATACGCGGCGCAGATCTTGAACATGAATAACGGTGTAACGGGTGTGCGTATTAGTGTCGATAAAGTGTTTGATGCACCAGTAAAAGTGCGCGAACTCGGTTATGCGCAAAAGCAGTCTGTGTATATCAGTGACTGGACCCGTACCCAAGGGCATTTATATCAAGATATTCAGTTAGTTCGCACTGTGATGTATTTAGTTTTAGTGTTGGTGATTGGTGTGGCCTGCTTTAACATTGTCTCCACCTTAGTCATGGCGGTGCGGGATAAAGCGTCCGAAATTGCGATTTTGATGACCATGGGCCTGAGTCGTTTGGCTGTGATGGGGATTTTCATGGTGCAGGGCGCGTTAAATGGTCTGCTTGGCTGTGGCCTTGGCGGCATTATCGGCATTAGTGTGGCGCTGAATTTAAGTGTGCTTGCGAGCTCAGTTGAGCAATTACTCGGTATTCAACTGCTCTCGGCCGATGTTTACTTTGTCGATTTTTTACCGTCTGAATTGCATGTTTCGGATGCGGTACTGGTGATTGTGATGGCGTTTGTGATGAGTTTAATCGCGACTTTGTATCCCGCTTGGAAGGCGAGCCAAATTGCACCAGCACAAGCGTTAGCGGGTAGATAACTGGATAAGTGGCTGTTCGTCATGTTAGCCGATGTGGGCTGAAATCAGTGCAGATGTTTTCAGGACACTCCTTTCTTCCCAATGACTATTGCTTTATTTCTATACTATTTCTAAATACGATATTGTGGCGACTGAGGACTTGATGACTCGAGTACTTAAGGCTTTAGAATGAAAACCACATAAACAAAAAGGCCAGTGGGCGCTCTTAAAGAGATTACCACTGGCCTTTTTTGTATCTGTTTTATGCGTTTATTTAAAGCTAAGTGTTAATCTTGATTAACGCTTTAAGCCTTCGTTCAATAATGGACGCATGATCTTAACTAATTCTGTGGTCACCTTAGGTGAGCCAGCAACTATGTTACCCGAAACCAAATAGTTATGGTTGCCAGTAAAATCAGTCACTGTACCGCCTGCTTCGCGGCAAATCAGATCGCCAGCAGCGATGTCCCATGGCTTTAAGCCGATTTCAAAGAAACCGTCCAAACGACCCGCGGCAACATAGGCTAAATCTAATGCGGCAGAACCTGCGCGACGTAAGTCAGCACATTGGCCGAAGACTTCGCCGAAAATAGCCATGTAAGTTTCAGTGTGTTGACGCGCCTTGAATGGGAAGCCTGTACCAATCATGGTAGGCGCTAATTCATTCACGTTGGTAACACGCAGACGGAAATCATTGAGTTTGGCGCCTTTACCACGTACAGCGGTAAAGAGTTCTTCACGGACAGGATCGTAAACAACGGCAACTTCAGTCTTGCCTTTGTATTGCAGAGCGATAGAAACCGCGAAGTGGGGAATGCCTCTAACAAAGTTGTTAGTGCCATCCAGAGGGTCGACTATCCAAACATAGTCTTTATTCTCACCGCGGTTTTCGCCTTTCTCTTCACCCACGATAGTGTGATCAGGGTAAGATTTACGAATTTGGTAAGTAATTGTCGCTTCTGCTTCCTTGTCTACACTGGTAACAAAATCGTTGATACCTTTTGAACTGACTTCGATACGGTCAAGTTCAGTATAGGCGCGCATAATAGTTTGGCCGGCCGCGCGGGCAGCGCGTACAGCAATCGTCAGCATCGGATGCATTGCAATCCCCTGGATGTTAAAGAACGTTAAAATAGCGGGCGGTATTATACTCGATTTGATAGTTATATCAAATACCGATTTTCATATAAGCATTCGGCAATGGCTGTGATAATATTCGTCCCCAACGTTTTATGAATTAAATTAAGTTGTTTCATGCTAAGTAATATTCGAGTGGTTTTAGTGGGGACTTCGCACCCCGGCAATATTGGTTCTACTGCCAGAGCGATGAAGACTATGGGTCTGTCTACTCTGTATCTTGCAGAACCCCGGGTTGAGCCCGACGGTCATTCCATAGCATTAGCCGCGGGTGCATCGGATATTCTGAAACATCTTGTGAAAGTGGATTCACTTGCTGAAGCGATTGCCGATTGCAGTCTAGTGATTGCAACCAGCGCGCGCAGTCGCACCTTAGATTGGCCCATGTTAGAGCCAAGACAAGCTGGGGTGAAATTAGCGACCGAGGCACTTAAAGGCCCTGTTGCGATTGTGTTTGGCCGTGAAAACCATGGTTTAAGCAATGAAGAGCTGCAACAGTGCACTTATCATGTGGCTATCCCTGCAAATCCAGAGTATAGCTCGCTTAATCTGGCGCAAGCCGTACAAATCATTTGTTATGAAACCCGCGTTGCCCATCTTGCGCAAAAAGACGTTGCCGAAGAAGAGCTGACTGAGTATCCCTTGGCTGCCGATCAGGAACGTTTTTTCGCACACCTTGAAACAACACTGTTATCCACTGGATTTATCATCAAGAACCATCCTGGACAAGTGATGATGAAACTTCGCCGCTTGTTTAGTCGTGCACGGATTGAGAGTCAGGAAATGAATATCCTCAGGGGTATTTTGACGTCAATTGAGAAAGTGGCGGGTTCTAAAGAAAAATAGCCAAACCTTAATAATTAACACTAATCGCGAAGGATAAACAATGGGCGTGATAGCTAGGCTAAAAGAAGATATTGAATCTATATATCACCGTGATCCTGCGGCGCGTAGCGCGTTTGAGATCTTGGTTAACTATCCAGGCATGCATGCCATTTGGTTGCATCGGATAAGCCATAAGCTATGGAAGCGCGATTGGCGCTTAACGGCACGTTGTTTATCGACGTTTTCCCGTTGGTTGACAGGAGTTGAAATCCATCCTGGGGCAACCATAGGTCATCGATTTTTTATCGACCACGGTATGGGCGTTGTGATAGGTGAAACGGCTGAGATTGGTGATGATTGCACCCTTTATCACGGTGTCACGCTTGGTGGAACCACCTGGCAGGCGGGGAAACGTCACCCGACGTTAGCCAATAACGTGGTGGTGGGCGCAGGGGCAAAAATCCTCGGTCCTATTACCATGCACGATGGTGCGCGTGTGGGTTCGAATTCTGTTGTGGTGAAAGATGTGCCCAAAGATACCACGGTTGTGGGGATTCCTGGGCGCGTGGTGGCTACACCGTCACCGCAATCGAAAGAGAAAACTGAACGCCGCAGCGCGATGGCAAAAAAATATGGCTTCGATGCGTACGCGGTATCACCGGATAATCCCGATCCGGTGGCCAATGCAATAGGGCAGATGCTCGATCACATGCATTTGATGGACTCGAAAGTTCAAGAGTTGTGTCAAGCCATTCAAGGGCTGGGTGGCAATGTCTGTACTGAAAAACTGCCAGAGCTTGATATGGGCGAGTTTAATGATGCAGAAAAAGCGGCAGCGGAAAAACGCCATAGTGCATTAGATGAGTTTGATCCGAGCATCTAAGTTTCAAGAAATGGTTCAACGAAATGATTTAACTTAGCGGTCTAACTTGCTTAAGGGCTGACCCTTACAAGGGTCTCATTTAGCGTTTTACTTTAGCTTATCCTGTTGTAAAGGCGCATATTGCGATCAAACCTGAGTTTGATCGCGCCATAGTACCAAGATCACTTTTATCCTGCGTTTATATCGTGCTAGATGTCGATTAATTGGCGCTTTAGCATTGAATCTTAGGCTAGAAAAAGGTTAAATACCCCACCAAGATGAAAGGGTATTGGTTATGTGCACACTCATATATTTGAGTGTTTTAGTAGGTTTTAATACTTGACTGAATTACTCGGGTATGTTGAAATAATGCATACCTGTTCGGGAGCTATGGTAGTTATGAAACTTACATCAAAAGGTCGTTATGCAGTAACCGCTATGCTAGATGTGGCAATCCACTCAGCATCGGGACCAGTTCCCTTAGCGGATATCTCTGAAAGACAAGGGATTTCGCTTTCCTATCTGGAACAACTCTTCGCTAAGCTAAGAAAACACGGTTTAGTTGCCAGTGTACGTGGACCGGGCGGTGGTTATCGCTTAGGCCTAGAAGCCAATGATATTTCAGTCGGCATGGTTGTCCATGCTGTAGACGAGTCTGTCGATGCGACTCGTTGCCAAGGACTTGGCAACTGTCAGAGTGGAACTCGCTGCTTAACCCATTCACTTTGGGGCGATTTAAGCAAACAAATTTCCGATTTTTTAGATGGTATCAGTCTTGCCGGCTTGATGCAGAAGCGAGATGTGCAATTTATCTCACTTAAGCAAGACACTATGCAAAAGGAACAAAGAGTCAGTTTATAGCGGCACTTTGTTATATATAAAAATAATTTTTGTACGTTGTATGTAGCCTCTACCAGAGACTGCTCAGTACGGAGTGTGTTATGAAGCTTCCTATCTATTTAGATTATGCCGCCACCACGCCTGTTGATCCTAGAGTCGCGGAAAAGATGTTCCAATGCATGACAATGGACGGTATCTTTGGTAATCCGGCCTCACGTTCACACCGCTACGGCTGGCAAGCCGAAGAAGCGGTGGATATTGCTCGCAACCAAGTTGCCGAGTTAATTAACGCCGATCACCGCGAAATTGTGTTTACCTCTGGCGCGACGGAATCGAACAACTTAGCGATAAAAGGTGTTGCTCATTTCTATCACAAGAAAGGCAAGCACATCATCACCAGTAAGACTGAACATAAAGCGGTTCTCGATACTTGTCGCCAATTAGAGCGTGAAGGTTTCGAAGTGACTTATTTAGAGCCTGCTGCAAACGGCATCATTCCGATGGAACGTTTAGAAGCGGCAATGCGTGACGACACTATCCTTGTCAGCATCATGCACGTGAACAACGAAATCGGTGTTATCCACGATATCGATGCAATCGGTGAACTATGCCGTTCAAAAGGCATCATTTTCCACATGGATGCGGCGCAAAGTGCAGGCAAAGTACCTATCGATGTGCAAGCCACTAAAGTGGATTTGATCTCGATTTCTGGCCACAAAATGTATGGCCCTAAAGGTATCGGCGCACTATATGTTCGTCGTAAGCCACGCATTCGCCTAGAAGCGCAAATGCACGGTGGTGGTCATGAGCGTGGTATGCGTAGCGGTACGTTACCAACGCATCAAATCGTAGGTTTAGGTGAAGCTGCTGCAATCGCAAAAGCGGAAATGGCCTCTGATGACGCTCGTATCGGTGCATTACGTGACAAATTATGGAATGGCATCAAGCACATTGAAGAAACCTATATCAATGGTGATGCGATTGACCGTGTTAGCGGTAGCCTCAACGTCAGCTTCAACTATGTTGAAGGCGAGTCGTTAATGATGGCACTGAAAGATTTAGCGGTTTCATCGGGTTCGGCTTGTACCTCAGCCAGCCTAGAGCCTAGCTACGTATTACGTGCGCTTGGCTTAAACGATGAAATGGCACATAGCTCGATTCGTTTCTCAATCGGCCGTTTCACAACCGAAGAAGAAATCGATCACGCTATCGAAGTTATTACTCAATCTATTGATAAATTAAGAGAAATGTCTCCTTTGTGGGAAATGTTTAAAGATGGGATCGACCTGAACCAAGTTCAGTGGGCACATCATTAATTCTGACCTTTACAATAGATAATTTTGGAGCAGTACCATGGCTTACAGTGAAAAAGTGATAGATCATTATGAGAATCCACGTAACGTTGGTTCTTTTGATAAAAACGATCCTTCGGTCGTGACCGGTATGGTAGGCGCACCTGCTTGCGGTGACGTGATGAAACTTCAGTTGAAAATTGGTGCTGATGGCATCATTCAAGACGCTAAGTTCAAAACCTACGGTTGTGGTAGCGCGATTGCGTCTAGCTCACTGGTAACTGAGTGGGTTAAAGGCAAGACTATCGAACAAGCTGCGGCGATCAAAAACACGGATATCGCTGAAGAATTGGCATTGCCACCAGTGAAGATCCACTGTTCAATTTTGGCTGAAGATGCCATTAAAGCTGCTATCGACGAGTACAAATCGAAACAAGCTAAGTAACATCTGGAGTTAAGATGGCGATTACAATGACCCCAGCGGCAGCCGATCGTGTCAGATCTTTCTTAGTCAACCGAGGCAAAGGTGTAGGCCTGCGTCTCGGCTTAAGAACATCAGGCTGTTCTGGTATGGCTTATGTACTTGAGTTCGTTGATTCTTTAAATGATGACGATGAAGTGTTTGATATCGAAGATGTGAAAATCATCATAGATGCCAAGAGCCTTATCTATCTTCAAGGGATCGAGCTGGATTTTGTTAAAGAAGGGCTGAATGAAGGCTTCCAATTTAATAATCCTAACGCAAAAGGTGAGTGTGGTTGTGGTGAGAGTTTCACTGTTTAACCGCTAAAGTTGACGCATGAATTATTTCGAGCTGTTTAAATTTTCCCCTGCCTTCGATATTGATACCGCCTTACTTGCAGAACGCTATCGCGAACTGCAACGGGCGGTTCATCCCGATAAATTTGCCAATGATACTGATCAGCAAAAATTGCTGTCGGTGCAGCGCACGGCGCAAGTCAATGATGGTTTTCAAACCTTAAAAGATCCCATTCGCCGCGCTGAGCATATGTTGTCGCTGCGTGGAATTGAATTAAGCCATGAAACCACGACAGTGAAAGATACCGGCTTCTTGATGCAGCAAATGGAATGGCGCGAGGCGTTGGAAGATATACGCGATAGTGCCGATCCTCAAGCGAGTATTGACGAGCTATATCAATCGTTTGCAGAGTACCGCGCGCAACTCACTCAGCAATTGACTCAACTGTTAACCAGTGAGCAGGCTGAAGATGCATTGTTAGCGGCAGATCAAGTTCGCAAACTCAAATTTATGGCAAAATTACACGACGAGTTGACCAGAGTCGAAGACGCTCTGTTAGATTGATTTTCCGTGTTTATGTTACTTTGCTGACTCAAGTACGCTTGAGTTGGCATTACTAAGTTGGATATATATGGCCCTTTTGCAGATAGCTGAGCCCGGTCAAAGTGCCGCGCCGCACCAACATAGACTTGCCGTTGGCATCGATTTAGGTACGACCAATTCTTTGGTGGCGGCCGTTCGAAGTGGAGAGACGGCAACCCTGCCGGACGAACTTGGACAGCATTCATTACCTTCTATCGTGCGTTATACCCAAGATTCAGTCGAAGTCGGCGCACTTGCGGCGTTGAGTTCGGCGCAGGATCCGCAAAACACGATCGTTTCGGTAAAGCGTTTTATGGGCCGCAGCCTAGCGGATATTCAAGCTGGCGAGCAATCATTACCCTACGAGTTTGCCGAAAGCGAAAACGGTTTACCTTTATTTGTGACTCCCCAAGGCCAAGTGAATCCCGTGCAAGTATCTGCGGAGATTTTACGTCCGCTGATCGCCCGCGCTGAAAAAACCTTAGGCGGCGAACTGCAAGGCGTGGTGATCACTGTGCCTGCGTATTTCGATGATGCCCAGCGCCAAGGCACAAAAGATGCCGCAGCTTTGCTGGGTGTTAAAGTGCTACGTTTGTTGAATGAACCGACTGCTGCTGCGATTGCCTATGGTTTAGATTCTAAGCAAGAGGGCGTGATTGCCATCTATGATTTAGGCGGCGGTACTTTCGATATTTCTATTTTGCGTTTGAATCGCGGTGTATTCGAAGTGCTTGCTACTGGTGGCGATTCAGCGCTTGGCGGTGATGATTTCGATCACTTACTGCAAGCACATATGCAGCAAGTGTGGCAGCTTAGTGACATCGACTCACAATTAAGCCGTCAGTTGTTGATTGAATCGCGTCGAGTTAAAGAAGCCTTAACGGATGCTGCAGAAACTGAAGCAAAAGTGATCCTTGCCGATGGTACTGAACTGACGCAAATCGTTACTAAAGCTGAATTTGATGCCATGATTGCGGCATTAGTGAAAAAGACGATTGCCAGCTGTCGTCGTACCCTGCGTGATGCGGGTGTGACGACGGATGAAGTGCTTGAAACTGTGATGGTTGGCGGTTCAACGCGCGTGCCATTAGTACGTGAACAGGTCGAAGCTTTCTTCGGTAAACCACCCCTGACGTCTATCGATCCCGATCGTGTTGTCGCCATTGGTGCGGCCATTCAAGCCGACATTTTAGTGGGTAACAAACCCGAATCGGATTTGTTATTGCTCGATGTGATCCCTTTGTCATTAGGCATAGAGACTATGGGTGGCTTAGTTGAAAAAGTGGTATCGCGTAATACCACGATTCCGGTTGCACGGGCGCAGGAATTTACCACGTTTAAAGATGGTCAAACGGCCATGGCATTCCATGTGGTGCAGGGTGAGCGTGAGCTCGTTGCCGATTGCCGCTCACTGGCGCGTTTTACCTTAAAGGGTATTCCGCCGTTAGCCGCTGGCGCTGCGCACATTCGGGTGACCTTTCAAGTGGATGCCGATGGTTTACTTAGCGTGACGGCGATGGAGAAGTCCACCGGCGTGCAGTCTAGTATTCAAGTTAAGCCGTCTTTTGGTTTATCGGATACTGAAATTGCCACTATGCTGAAAGATTCGATGAAGTATGCCAAAGACGATATCGGTCGTCGTATGCTGGCTGAGCAGCAAGTGGAGGCGGCGAGGGTACTCGAGTCTTTACATGCCGCGTTAGCGAAGGATGGTGATTTGCTGAATGCCGATGAGCGTGCTCAGATCGATGCTACTATGGCCAATGTGGCGCAAGTGGCTACGGGCGATGATGCCGATGCGATTAAACTCGCGATTGAAAAACTGGATGAGCAAACCCAAGATTTTGCTGCCAGACGTATGGACAATTCTATTCGAGTGGCATTCAAAGGCCAGTCGATCGACAACATATAGGTGATGTAATGCCCCAATTAGTCTTTCTTCCCCATGCCGAGTTGTGCCCTGATGGCGCTGTGCTTGAGGCGAATGTTGGTGAGACCATTCTCGATGTTGCGCTGCGTAATGGCATCAATATCGAGCATGCCTGTGAAAAGTCCTGTGCTTGCACGACGTGTCACTGTATCGTGCGTGAAGGCTTTAATGATCTTGAGCCAAGTGATGAGCTAGAAGATGACATGTTAGATAAAGCTTGGGGACTCGAGCCCGAAAGCCGTCTATCTTGTCAGGCTAAAGTGGTCGACACTGACATGGTGATTGAGATCCCTAAATACACGGTTAACATGGTTAGCGAAGGCAATTAATATTGCTTCGATAATGATTAAAACCAGTCCACGTGACTGGTTTTTTGCTTTTGGCGTTGAGCATTTGTACAACTAATCTTGTCTATGCCTCTAGTTGTTTGATTTATCCTTGCGCAGGCGTATTATGCGCTCAAAATTAATGGTTGCCGGAGACCAAATGAGAATAGCGATTTTATCGCAAGGGCCAGAGTTATATTCAACGAAGCGACTCGTTGAAGCGGCTCAATTACGTGGTCATGAAGTACACGTAATCAATCCCCTTGAATGTTATATGAATATCAATATGCGGCAATCGAGTATCCACATTGGCGGGCGAGAGTTACCTGCATTTGATGCCGTGATCCCCCGTATTGGGGCGTCGATTACCTTTTATGGTTCGGCGGTGTTGCGCCAATTTGAGATGATGGGCGTCTATGCCTTAAATGATTCAGTTGGAATTTCCCGCTCACGGGACAAATTGCGTTCTATGCAGTTGATGTCACGCCGCGGTATTGGTTTGCCTATTACCGGTTTTGCCAATAAACCGAGTGATATTCCAGACTTAATTGATATGGTGGGTGGCGCGCCTCTGGTGATTAAATTACTCGAAGGCACCCAAGGCATTGGCGTGGTATTAGCCGAGACCCGCAAAGCGGCTGAGAGCGTGATTGAAGCCTTTATGGGCCTTAAAGCCAACATCATGGTGCAGGAATATATTAAAGAAGCTAATGGCGCAGATATTCGCTGCTTTGTGCTCGGCGATAAAGTGATTGCCGCCATGAAACGTCAAGCTATGCCCGGTGAGTTTCGCTCTAATTTGCACCGTGGTGGCACGGCGAGTTTAGTCAAACTAACTCCTGAAGAGCGCTCTGTAGCTATTCGTGCGGCGAAGACGATGGGATTAAATGTGGCAGGGGTTGATTTGTTACGCTCAAACCATGGCCCTGTGATCATGGAAGTGAACTCTTCACCAGGGCTTGAGGGGATTGAAGGCGCCACCACGAAAGATGTGGCGGGTGCTATTATTGATTTTGTTGAAAAAAATGCGATTAAAGTAAAAAAGGTGACGCAAGCACAGGGTTAGCCCCCTTGGTGTCGAGTATTGACTACGGAATATCAACACTTGATTCACCTCCTTATGGGTAACGGCGTTAAGCACTAGCTTACCCATTCAAGCGAACCGAATAGGGGAAAACGATGACATTAACTTGGATAGATTCGTTAGATATTGCGTTGGAATTACTCGAAGCACACCCAGAGGTGAATCCCACTCAGCTGCATTTCACCCAACTGTATGAGTGGGTGTTAGCTTTGAATGATTTTGCAGATGATCCTAAGCATTGCAATGAAAAAATACTGGAAGCAATTCAGCAGTGTTGGATTGATGAAAAGTAGTGAGCACAGTTGTGGTACGGCTTTTTATGTGAGGCATCTTGTCCTTCAGAAGATTAACTAAGGTGATTTACCTCACGTATTTGCAGTGGCGCAGAGAATATTTCGCGAGAGTTTGATCACAGTCAAGTTCATTTTCAGTGGATATCGTAATTTGTTGTATATTGGTTAAGGCATTTATATGGCTTAACTTTATTATCGCAACTGCAAGGATGTTCACATGAAACTTTTGCTTGTATTGTTATGTATGCTTGTCCCTTCAATGGCTTGGGCTCATCCAGGTCATGGCGGTGTCGGTTTATTCCATCACTTGTTAGATCTTACACCCGCAGTCATTTTAGTCGCTTTGATTGCATGGGCTGGTATTTGGGCAAAAAATAGAAAATAATCCCATTTTTTAATGAGTTAATGAACCCTGCTAAGGATTTATCCTCCTAGCGGGGTATTTTGTGTGATCAAACTGATTACGAATAAAGCGAATGTGCGCAATATCTCAGACTAATTTGCTATAAAGATAGGATTTAGCTTTTAAATTTCGTATAATCCGCGCGAATTTTTTAAACTTGCTGACAAAGGAAGCTAGTTATGGCGATCGAACGCACATTTTCTATTATCAAGCCAGATGCTGTTGCAAAAAACCACATCGGTGCTATCTACAATCGTTTTGAAACTGCTGGTCTTAAGATCGTTGCAGCTAAAATGTTACACCTGACCAAAGAACAAGCTGAAGGTTTCTATGCAGAGCATAGCGAGCGCGGTTTCTTCGGTGCTCTGGTTGCATTTATGACTTCTGGTCCTATCATGGTCCAAGTATTAGAAGGCGAAAACGCTGTTTTAGCTCACCGTGAAATTTTAGGTGCAACTAATCCAGCTCAAGCAGCTCCTGGTACTATCCGTGCTGATTTCGCAGAAAGCATTGACGAAAACGCGGCTCACGGTTCAGATGCTGTTGAATCTGCTGCTCGTGAAATTGCTTACTTCTTCAGCGCTGAAGAATTGTGTCCACGCACTCGTTAATTCGATGCTAAGACTGAAAAAGGAGCCTAGGCTCCTTTTTTATTGGCTGCAATTTAGTGAATATAGATTTCCATATTGCAATGACGCTAATCCCTTTATACAAATCATACGTCAATTCAAAGTGTTAAAACTTAATAAAATTTTGTTTTTATTAGTCTTTTTAAATTTTGCACATTTTTTTAATTTTCTTGCTTGAAATTTTCTCTCCCGTCCTTATATCTATTTCAGGATCGCTCGATGAGGATCCTAGTGTGAATTCTGTGCCGTAAGGACAGAAGATTTAACTCGGCAGACTCTACAAGCGTTTTCATCGTGAAAACCGTCCGCCAATTCTCCATATTGCTTGAGACAAGGATATGAATATGCGTAATTATGATCTAGCTCCCCTGTACCGTAGTGCCATTGGTTTTGACCGTTTAGCTCAGCTGGCAGAACATGCCGCCGCTAATAATGGTAATACTGGCTATCCCCCATATAACATTGAATTATTAGGCGAAAATCGCTATCGCATTACTATGGCCGTGGCCGGATTCTCAATGAATGAACTTGAGATCAGCAGTGAAGGTGAGAAATTACTGGTGAAAGGCAACAAAGCTGAAAGCCAAACCGAGCGTAAATACTTGTACCAAGGCATAGCGGAACGCGGTTTTGAGCGCACTTTCCAACTGGCAGACTATGTCACTGTGCTCGGCGCAAGTTTAGAAAATGGCTTACTCAATATTGATTTAGTGCGTGAAATCCCTGAAGCATTGAAACCACGCAAAATCGAGATCACTTCATCGCGCTTGCTAGACAGCCAGTCATAATTGACACTGCGGTAACCACCTAAAAACAAGGGGAGCATAATGCTCCCCTTGATGTTTTTGTGTTTACGCAAAAAAATGTCCACGAGATTTCCGTGAGAAAGTTACGCTTTCATGGCCTTTTCGCCGCGAGCCAAACCCACCACGCCGGAGCGAGAGACTTCGACCAATTTAGTCACTTCACCTAGCGCATGGATAAACGCATCGAGTTTCTCTGATGTGCCGACCATTTGGATGGTATATAAATTGGCGGTGACATCGACAATTTGGCCGCGGAAAATGTCCGCCATCCGTTTAACTTCTTCCCTAAACTCGCCTTGGGCGCGGACCTTAATAAGGGCTAATTCGCGTTCAATATAAGCAGACTCGGTAATATTCGAAACTTTTAACACATCGATGAGTTTATGTAGCTGCTTCTCTATCTGCTCTAACACCATTTCATCGGCAACGACCGTAATGTTAAGCCGCGACAGTGTGATATCGTCCGTTGGCGCCACCGTTAAACTTTCAATGTTATAACCGCGCTGTGAAAACAAACCGACCACACGAGACAAGGCGCCGGATTGGTTTTCTAATAATACAGATATAATTCGACGCATTAGCATTTCTCCGTCTTGGTCAGCCACATTTCATTCATCGCACCACCACGGATCAACATGGGGTACACGTGCTCAGTTTCATCCACCATGATGTCGATAAAGACCAGCCTGTCTTTCATCGCTAGTGCTTCTGCCATTTTTGACTCAAGTTCGGCGGGATCGCTGATAGTCATACCTACATGGCCATAGGCCTCGGCAATTTTGGCAAAATTAGGTACTGAATCCATATAGGAATGTGAGTGACGGCCAGAGTAAATCATGTCCTGCCATTGTTTAACCATGCCAAGGAAACGATTGTTTAAGTTGATAATTTTAACCGGCGTATCATATTGCAGCGCGGTCGAAAGCTCTTGAATGTTCATCTGGATTGAACCATCACCCGTGACACAGACAACCGTGGCATCAGGCATCGCCATTTTAACCCCCATCGCGGCGGGTAGGCCAAACCCCATGGTGCCTAGACCCCCTGAGTTGATCCAGCGGCGCGGCTTATCGAACGGATAGTACAAGGCGGCAAACATCTGGTGCTGGCCAACATCAGAGGCGACATAGGCATCGCCATTGGTTAGCTTATACAAGGTTTCAATCACTTGCTGTGGTTTGATGCGACCACTGTTTTTGTCATAGGCCAGACAATCGCGGCTGCGCCATTGCTCAATATCATTCCACCAAGTGGCGATGGCATCGTTGTCATTGTGCTCGTTCGATTCATCTAACAGTGTCAACATGCTGTCTAAAATACTGTCGGCCGACCCTACGATGGGAATGTCGACGTGGATAGTTTTTGAAATAGACGAGGGATCGATATCTATGTGCAAAATGGTCGCGTTCGGGCAATATTTTTCCACATTATTCGTGGTTCTATCGTCGAAGCGCACACCAATACCGAAGATCAAATCGCAGTTATGCATAGTCATGTTGGCTTCGTAGCGACCGTGCATCCCTAGCATGCCTAGGCTGTTTTTGTGGGTACTTGGAAAAGCCCCGAGTCCCATGAGTGTGCTGACGACGGGAATATTTAATCTCTCAGCTAATTGTAAAATTTGCTTATCACAACCTGAGATAATGGCGCCGCCACCGACATAGAGCACAGGCTTTTTAGCCGCTAATAGTGCCTGTAGTCCACGACGGATCTGTCCTTTATGCCCCGAGGTTGTCGGGTTGTATGAGCGCATTTTCACGCTTTCGGGATAAATATATTCGTGCAGCAGCGCTGGGTTTAAGCAATCTTTTGGCAGGTCGACGACCACAGGCCCAGGACGGCCGGTAGAGGCAATATAAAAGGCTTTTTTTATCGTTTCAGGGATTTGAGTGGGATCTTTAACTAAAAAGCTGTGTTTGACCACAGGACGAGAGATACCGATCATATCGCATTCTTGGAAAGCATCATTACCGATAAGGTTGCTCGGTACTTGACCCGATAATACTACGAGGGGAATAGAGTCCATGTAGGCGGTGGCAATACCGGTAATCGCGTTGGTGGCACCGGGTCCTGAGGTGACTAATACCACGCCCACTTTACCCGTTGCACGGGCGTAGCCATCGGCCATGTGCACGGCAGCTTGTTCGTGGCGAACGAGTATGTGTTCAATACCTGGGATAACGTGCAGGGCATCGTAGATATCTAAAACTGAACCGCCAGGATAGCCAAAAATGTGTTTTACGCCTTCATCAATCAAAGAACGCACTATCATGCTGGCGCCGGATAACATCTCCATGTGGAACTCCTATTGCATAGTACCGTTACGGTAAACAGTATTTTGTTACAGCGACGGTAATCGCTCTAAAAATTAAGCCTGAAGGGTAATTCAGGCTCCGTAATGCTGAACTGACTTCGTAGAAGACAAGTGATTCATCCTTAGGATGCAGCAACTGTTGCAATGAACAGAATTTCATCATATTCAAAAAAAACAACATTTCAAGCCTTTTATGTAAAAAATAACCAACTTGAAACAATTTCACGTTTGAATGGCTGGAGAACTTGCTGGAATCGCCAAGTAATCTAGGCTGATTTATGGACTTATCTTATATTTTTCAGATTGTTAGATGCTTAAAAAGCAAAAACGGCACTAAAAGTGCCGTTTTGGTGTGGGACGTTAGATAAGCAGATACTTAACTATTGCGATTAAATATTACTTATTTGCTATATTTAGTGAAAGCCAATGCGCTGTTTTCACGCGATCAAACATGTGTTGTAGATGAGGCATTGGCATCCATGATTTCTTAAAAATAGACCCTTAAAAATAAATCCTTAAACCGTCGGCTGCGTTTGATGTTTTGGACGATTGAATTGGCAAATACCGACTAACACAATAGAGCCTAACATAAGGGCGGAGAAGGGCACTGCTGTGCCATCATAGAACACCGCTAATAATGGCCCCGCTAACGCGCCACAGCCAAATCTTAAGGTGCCAATAACCGCCGTTGCCGTTCCGGTTTCTTGTTTGAACTTCATCAGCACTATCGCATCGGCGTTGACCGACATCACCCCTAGGCTGCCCATCAAAGGAATAAGCATGATCACGGTAAAATGATAGCTCATATCCAGTAGGTTGACCGTTAATAAACCAGCCCCCGCAATAGCGCCAAAAAAGGTCGATACGTGCAACATACGCAGCGAACCATAGCGGCCGACAATGCGAGTATTAATGATATTGGCCAACATCAAGGCGCCAACGTTGGTGCTAAACAAGATGGCAAAATAGGATTTATCTAAGGCAAAGACTTCCATATAAACGAAGGGTGATGCGGTGAGATAACAGAAAAACGCAAAAGACGTTAACACGCCGCTGGCAATGTTCAACTTAACGCCAGGTCGGGAAAATACGGTCGCATAGGCACCAAGAAATGATTTTTGGCTGCGGGTATCCATATCTTTATCGCTGGGCATTTTTAGCGCAAACAGCACGAGTAATAACAGGGTCGCGGCATAGGCAGATTGAATGAAGAAGATTAAATGCCAATCACCGAGTTCTAAGATAACGCTGCCAATACTAGGGGCCAATAATGGCGCTAACATCATGATTAAACTCACGTAAGACATACCTTTGGCGGTATTGTCGCCATAGACTTCTTTGATGTATCCCGGTACCACCACAGTCGCTGCTGCGCCGATAAAAGCCTGCAAAAAGCGTAGCCCAAGAAAGACTTCGACTTGACCAGCAAACCCAATCAGTAAACTGGTTAGCATAAAGCCACTCAGCCCCATTATCACCATAGGGCGACGGCCAATGCGGTCAGCTAAGGGACCGAAACACAACATGCCCAGTGCATAACCTGCTAAGTAGATACTCAGGGACTGTTGCACTGTTGTGATATCGGTATGAAAACTAAGGGCCAATGTCGACATCGCAGGTAAGTACATGTCGATGGCCAATGGTGTGATCGCGACAATCGCCGCTAGCATGGGAATAAGCAGTGCTAAATTCGGTATACGTCTACCGTTATGGGCAGAAGGTTGTGATTGTGGGTCCACTGTTACCTCGGGTGGCGAAAGAATTGAAAGCGTATTTCTCAGGGTTATGCGGCGTGGTTTAAATTGTACTAGGACAATTCACTCTAATCCGTCCATTTTTAGCCAGCATCTTGCGCTAATTGGCAGTGTTTGGGGAAAAGTGAATTGTGCTTCGATCAATTTTCACGGTAAGGCATTAAGCAATAGCATAGTAAAGCGCTAGGACAAATAAACCAATCTTTGCGATGATTTCTTTACCGTATTTTACCGATTAAATTGTAACTAAGTAGCAAGTCTCGATAATCGAGGCATAACCTTGGCGGCTCGAGCCGTTATCCTCCAATATGCTTCATTTAAAAGTGTTAGTTGTCATCTAGGTGTCTTTTATGCTGACTAATTTAGTGGGCTTTAGCTTCACCCTACTAAAAATAAAATATTCAGGAATGACACGATGAAAACACAACGACTCCCGCTTGCAGCCGCCATTATGGCGAGCTTATTGCTCGGTGCTTGCAGCGGTGATGATGGCGCAGCAGGTGATAAAGGCGACAACGGCTTAAATTCACTGGTTAAAGTGACCGCATTAACTATCGGTGATGCAAATTGTCCCGCCAGTGGTCAGCGTATCGATACCGGATTAGATGCCAACCATAATGGAAAATTGGATGACAATGAAATTGCAGTCGCGCAAACCCAATATGTTTGCCAGCAACAAACTGCAAGCTTAAAGGCTGAGTTAATTGGTCGTCATCAGACTGGCGTTTATGGCTTAAGTGCTGCCGAAATCGTTGAATATCACAGTGCATCTAACCGTATTTTTGTGGTCAATGCGATTAGCGGCAAAGTCGATATTATCGATGGCAGCTTATTAGCGACTGCATTAAACGCCACAGATCCTTTAGCATTGAATAATCTCGAAAAATTAGCAGAACTCGATGTTGCTAAGGATGTGGGTCAAACCTTTATGGGTAGCGTGAACAGCGTGAGTATTTCAGGCAACTTGTTAGCGGCTGCCATTGAGCGTGGTGACGCTGCAGGCAATAAAACCCAAGCCAATGGTTTTGTGGCTTTTTATCAGCTTAATGGCACAGATGCTCCGCAGTTTATCAGCGCCGTCGAAGTCGGTGCTTTACCCGATAATGTAGTGTTCACCCACGACGGTAAAACTTTACTCGTGGCCAATGAAGGCGAACCTAATCCTGCTTATACCTTAGATCCTGAAGGCAGTGTTGCGTTGATTGCTATTACGGAGGGTAAGCCGGCAGCAAGCGCAACCATCATAGATTTTAATGAGTTTAATCAAGGTAGTGTACGTGCAAGTGAAATCACCGCGGACATTAAAATTAATGGCCCAATGGCGAGTGTTGCGCAGGATTTAGAACCTGAATATATCGCTATTAGCCAAGATAACCGCCGTGCATTTGTCAGTTTGCAAGAGAACAATGCCATTGCCGTGATTGATATCGCCAATGCTAAAGTGGCCAAGATTTTACCGCTAGGCCTCAAGGATTACGGGCTTGAGGTGAATAAAATTGATGCAAGTGACAAAGATAATCTTGTGAACCTGCAAAGCTACACTGGGGTGTACGGCATGTATCAACCCGATACCATAGCGAGTTACCGTTGGAATAACACTGATTTTATTGTGACTGCGAATGAAGGTGACTCCCGTGACTATGTGGCTTTTTCGGAAGAAGCCCGCGCAGGGGATTTAGTGCTCGACCCGAATCACCCACAATTTGCCGCCGCAAAAGATAAAACCCAATTAGCGCGTCTTAAGGTAACGAAGAGCATGGGGGATGATGATAAGGATGGCGACTACGACAAAGTCGTGAGCTTTGGTGCTCGTTCATTCTCGATTTGGAATACTGATGGTCAGCAAGTGTTTGACAGTGGCAGTGATTTTGAACGTATTACCGCCGTACTACTGGGGGATAAGTTCAACAATAACAACGAAGAAAATAAAGGTGATAGTCGCAGCGATGACAAGGGGCCAGAGCCAGAAGCTTTAGCCCTAGGCCAAATTGGTCAACGACTATATGCCTTTGTTGGTTTAGAACGTACCTCTGGCTTTATGATCTATGACGTGACTAATTCTTTTGATGTGCATTTTGTCGACTATGTTGTGAACCGTGATTTTGAAGCTGACTTCGTTGTCGATACCGCTACAGGTGCAGTCAAAGGTGATGCAACATTGGCGGGTGATTTGGGACCAGAAGGGATGAAATTTGTCAGTGCCGATAAAAGCCCTAACGGTAATCCTTTGTTAATAATAGGCAATGAAGTTAGTGGCACCACGAGTGTTTACCAACTCAAGATCAAGTAATTGAATTTTACTCAGTCACCTGAGCATCGCGCTTTGGACGTGGGCCTTGTGAGTTCTTGATATAACCGCTCTAAAATCCACCATTGGCGGCATGAATACCGCCAATGGTGAGGGTTTAGGCTATCCAACCGAGCCATAGCCACCACAGATAATCCAGTGGAATAAGTGCAACTAGAGTTATTGCCGCTAGAGGTAAGGTGATGCGAAGTAGTTTAGTTAATGGCTCTTGGGATAATTGCATCGCCAAAATCAAAGGAGCCACCTGATAAGGAAAAATCACGGTTGAAAACCCGATCACCTGCGTCATTAATACCGCAGGGGTGGAGAAGCCAGTTGCATTGGCAAAGTCTGCTGCCATGGGGGATAACACAGTCGGCACGCCTGGAACCGTTGCCACTAATCCTGTTAGCGTCGCGATTAACGATAACGACATAAAATTCAGGAACGATGCCCCTTGCTGCAATGGTAACCATTCACTGAACAGTTGACCTAGCGCAGTGCCGAGCCCGGAATGATTGACCAATGCTCCCAGACCTAAGGCCGCCGCGACAAAAATGACGGTCGACAAATCCACTGAACTATTAAAACTCTTAGGCTCAAGTACTCCCCATTTGGGGAGCAATAACAAGATAGCCGTTGTTAATCCTACCCAAGCGGGATTGATGCCGTGCAGCGAGTCAGTCACCCAAAAGAGCAAAGTTATCGCCAGTAACAGTGCAACTTTCTTTTGCATACCAAGGTTATAAGCTTCTTTTTCAATAACGCGTTCAGGCTGATTTTTATCAATTTTTGCAGGAAATAGGAAGATAACTAGCGCCACAATCAATATCGATTTGAGTAAACCAAGGATTGGAAAATGCAATAAGAGATACTCGGTATAACCAAAATGGATATTGAATAGATTCTCACTGGAACCTGCCAATATCATGTTGGGAATATTCGCGGGCAACACGGCAAAACTGGGCATGTTGCACGCCAGTGCCAAGGCGGTCGCAATGCCTATCCGTCCATGGCTACCACGAGCAAAACCGACTTGCTCAGCTAACGCCATACCAATTGGCACCATGACTACAGCACGGCCAACGGATGAGGGCATCACAAAGCCAAGCAGCACGGCACTAAAGACCAAACCCGCAATCAAGCGTGGATAACTTGAGGTCAGTATGGGGGCAATCAAACTGGCCATTCTGCGACTTAAGCCAGACTGAGTGATGGCACTGCCGATCACAAACCCCGAAATGATTAACCACACCGCAGTTGAGCCGAATCCGGAGAAAAGTATACTCGGCTCAATGAGTTTAAAAATGGTGGCAAGGGCAAAAAAGATTAACCCCGCCATAAAGGGCGGGAAGAAACCTGTGCTCCAAAACATCAAGGTCACTAACACTACGCCTGCGCTGTAGGAAAACACCGCGGGATGCTGACTTAGCGGAAAAAGCGCAAGTAAAGTAGCGATCAACAGTGCACTGAAAAACGCTAGCTGTTTAACGCCAATAAAACGTTTCATGTTTACCGACCTATTGGGTTGAATACGTAAAAGATGCCTACTAAGATAGCTGACTTAGTTTGACGTTTTAAGAGGGTAATATGTCAAAATATGTTCTTAAAGCGACATTGTTAACACCCAGTGATGCGGCGTTTATCATAGATGCCAATCGGCCCGTACTGACCCATACTCGCAATATGGCGGCGGAAGCGGGTATCGAGCCTCACTCGCACCCGCGGGGTCAGCTACTTTGGGCCGCCAAAGGTTTGTTACGTGTTCGCAGTGAAAATGCCGTCTGGGTGGTACCCTCAACCCATGCCGTTTGGATCCCTTGCAATTTGCCCCATCAAGTGAACAGTGAAACCCACGCACATACTCGCAATATTTATATTGACCCTAGCTATGGCGTTAGGCCACAGGATACGCAAGTGGTGATGGTGACTATGACAGCGCTGATGCGCGAATTAGTGCTTAAACTTTGTGAAAGTTCACATCTTATGGACAGTGGACAACTGCATCGGCTGGGTTTGGTTGCCATCGATGAGCTCCAAACTCTGGACAGTCTGGATGCCCATTTACCCGCAGGCTCAGATCCAAGACTCAGCCGCTTGATCCAAACGCTGATCCGACGTCCAAAAGTGAGTTACTCACTGACCGAGTTAGCCGAAATGGGCGGCGCGAGTGTGAGAACGATTGAGCGACTATTCAAAGCTGAAACTGGGCTTACTTATCGACAATGGCGACAAAGATTTCGTTTGTTAAATTCGCTTGAGAGCTTAAACCAAGGGGAGAGCACGACTATGGTGGCCCATAGTTTAGGTTATTTGAGTGTCAGCAGTTTCAGTGCCGCCTTTAAAATGCAATTTGGTTGCACGCCGCAAGATTACCCGCAGCATAAGCCTATGAAAAGCGCGAGCTAAATCAGGCATGATAAAACCGTCTATAAAAAAGCTAGAACAATATCTAGGATGCTGTTCTAGCCTGCAATTTATCAAAGTATCGTTAAGCTAATGCGCTATTTTAATCGGCTATTTCAACTTGTCATTTCAATGCCGCTGGGACGATAGGGTAATAATCCCAGACTTGGCCATCGGTCATTGAGCGCACCAGTTTGATGTATTCGGCATGGGTCCAGGCAAGCGGTGTGGCAGAGTTGGTGCCTTGTCCGAGTTGGTAATGATAACGGGTGGTGTCGCCGACACCGTCCCACGCTTGCTCGGGTAACATCATGCCCGCATTCGCAAAGGTTTCCATGCCTTGCACATAGGTGTTGATCAACAGCTGCTTGGTTTGCTTGGCATTATTGCCAGTTAGCTCGCCTTTTGCTTGGGCGAGTGCTAATTCAAAATGACCGCGCTCGCCGGTGAAGAAGGGCCAGATTCGGCCGCGTTGATCGGCGCTGTTGCTGCCCGATTCCGCATAGTTCTTGCCAGAAACCGTATCCTCACCGTAGCCGTCGTTGCCATAACGTCTAAAGCCTGGGATAGTGCTGCCATCTTTGGCGGTAAACTCGTATTTTATGCGTAGGTTGTGCTCAAGCTCTGTATTATCAATCAGTTGAAGGCTTTGATTGATGAGCTTGTCGGTTGCACCGCGCACGCCATAACGCACTAGTTCTAAAAATCCGCCATCTAGGATCTGACGTTGATCTAAACCTTGCTTACCGTTATTTGCCGCCAGTGTATCGCTAGTGTTTGGCTCGCCATTCGGGCTTAAACGTAAATAGTAAGGCGCGCTGACATCTGCGCTGTTTTTCAATAGCCCTTGGGTGGTGACTAAGTGTTTTTCTAAACTATTACTTAAGTCTTTGGCGGCGGTAAGATAACGGCTGCTGGAGTCGATATCCTTGGCTTCTTTGGCGATGTCACTCGCGGCAACAAGACCGGCAATCACTGCGGCCGTTGTCGAGGGGGAGTAACCCGCTTGTTCTTCCCAACGCTCTTGCTGAGTTTTGGGTGGGGTGATTTGAGTGTGATTCCAATCCAGATTGACGTCACCGCCGCTGATCAAAAAGTCCGCTGCACCTTTGAGCATCTCTTGATACCAGTGACTGATCTCATCAGGGGTGAGTACGCCCGCTTGCCAGAGTTTCCAGCCGAGCATGATAGGCATGGCGGTTTGATCGAGCTGTACACCGACCCATTCAATTTGGCCATCCACATGGGTCTTTTGCAGGAACCAACCTGGCGTACCTGTATAGCCGGGCGTCTTTTCGGTCACTTGCACTTTTTTCAGGTATTCGAAGGCCACTTTGGGCGTTTGCGTGTCACCCATGGCGAGGAATGCCATGGCGCATTGGTAAAAGTCGCGCGGCCATACTGCTTTATAGCCAGTGCTCGGCACGGCTGCCGAAACCGTATCGCCCCAAGGGTTTGAAAGCGAAGCGATCAGTGCGCCCGCATAGGTTTTATCTTCCTGCGCTTTCAAGACCATAGCGCTGGTATACAGCAGCTTGCCGTTATCTGTGGTGTTGTTAGCCATGTTAGCGATGGCGGGCAGTGAGCTTAGGTAACCCTGCCAGCCTGCATTGTAATGGCTGAGCACAGCATCATAACCTGCGGCCAAGCTGGCATCGGCATTGGCTAAACTCTGTGCTTCATCTTTACCAAAACCGATGGCGAGATTAAAGGTGACGGGTTTGGCTTTGATGAGCGTAGGGTAACTCGCGGTAAAGGCGATATTGCCAACGGTCGATTTATCTTGCGCACTGGTCGTTTGATAGGGCGTATCGAGTTTGCCGTTATCGGCCAAATCGGCTAGGCCATCGGAGACGCCGACAAAGCCAGTCGTAGCCTGCACAAAATTCAGATCGGATTTTACCGTCATTACGCTACTGTCTTTGGCGGCGGTATAGGCCACCAGCGACTGATTCTTTGTATGAGTGTCGATGCGGCCGATATCATTGGCGCCCGCGTTATCGATATGCGGATTGACATACAAATGCGGTGTAATGCCGTCTTCAAAGGCAGTAAAGGTGACACGCATCATCAAAGTGTCGCGGTCTGGATCGGTAAAGATATGCTTTTCAATCTGATACTTACCTTCAACATCTTTATTGATAATTTTATAGGCAAGGGATTGTGGGCGACCGTTAGCATCTGTATCTAAATATTCTATGCTGCTGATGGTGTTCTCTTTTTCGGTATCGACAAAGCCATTACCTGTGACCACAAATTGCAGTTCTTTGAGCTGCGCATTATGGATAAGACCATACATGGTTTCGGTTAAAATACCTTGGGCGAGGGAGAACCAAACGCGGCTAATGGGATTTTGCTTAGCATCTTGATATTGACCTTGGGTATAAGGCTCGTAAGACGTCCCAATACCAGTTTTACCCGAAAATGCCCAAGTCGGCGCTTTACCCGGTGCGCCGGGCGCAACCCGCTGCACATTTGGCGCGGCATTCACACTTGTGGCAGTTGTTGCTGAATTCGATGTGGGTGAACAGGCCGCTAACCCTATTATCCCTAATAGGCTTGCGGCGACGGCAAGCGCTAGGCGGCTGTGTCTTGTTAACGCTTGTGTGTGACGGTTTTGGCTGGTGTGCAGATCCTGCTGCGGCGTAGGACTCGATTCCATCTCGTTCTCCCCAAATAATGGTTTTATTTTTATAGTGATTGAATTGATAAAGATATTTTATGCTGCTGTGATTAGCCGAGTGACCGAATTCACCGCGCTTAACATGCATTTCTGCATGTCGCCTAATGTGTATCGTTGCTATAAAGAGTTAACTTTTATTTGTTAATTTGTCTGTGGCTTTCGTGATTAAGTGAGTCTTGCGGTTCATCGCTGTACTTTGATTATTTGGGTTATTTTGTTCGACAACGTCTTGGTCGACAAATAATACGGCAATACCTGCGCACATCATCAAGACGCCACCTGTGATCAGTGCATAAATAGGTTGACCATCGAACAGACCATTGAGCACTAAACCCAGCACACTGGCGGCAAGAAGCTGCGGGATGACGATGAAGAAGTTAAAAATCCCCATGTAAACGCCCATTTTTTGCGGGGGTAACATGCTCGACAACATGGCGTAGGGCACAGATAAAATTGACGCCCACGCGATACCGACACCTATCATAGGCAGCCATAACAGGCTTGGGTCTGTAATAAAAAAGAAACTAATCAAACCTATACCACCACAGAACATATTGACTGTGTGGGTCAGCTTGATGCCAATACGCTTAGCCAGCATAGGAATAAAAATCGCGGCAATGGCGGCAAAACCATTGTAGGAGGCGAACAGTACGCCGACCCAATCTGCGCCGTCGTTATAAGCTTGGGACAATACATCGCTGCTGCCAAAATGGTAAGACGTCACGGCGGCTGTGGTGTAAATCCACATGGCAAACAGTGCGAACCAAGAGAAAAACTGCACGATCGCCAGTTGATGCATGGCTTTGGGCATATGGAACAAGTCATCGACCACGCTAAATACCATGCCGAGCTTATTGCGTTCAGCGGGTTGTGAATTGCCCAAACGCAGCGCGCAATATAGTTGTAATGGGCCAAAGGCGAAAATCCCTAAGCTTAAGATATACAGTTGTTTATCTAAATCCTGCGCCCAAATAGCGAAGGTGAGCAGGGCGCCGAGACCCATCCACACGATGGAGGCAAATTGATAGTCCTTGCGGGTACGAGTGCGGGCTAAAGTTTCATCTTCAGCATCGACTTGTTTTGCGTTAAAGGCGGCTAATTCTTCAGGGGAATATTCTCTTGACGATACGACAGTCCAACTGACGGCGAGCAATAATACTGTGCCGCCAAAATAGAAGGCATAACGTACTGAATCGGCAATTTCACCTGCTGGTGCAGTATTCGCAACATCAAAAAAGTGAGTCAAAATATAGGGTAAGGCCGAAGCCACCACAGCGCCAATACCGATGAAAAAGCTTTGCATGGCATAGCCTTGAGTACGTTGGCTTTTCGGTAAATTGTCACCGACGAAGGCGCGAAACGGCTCCATGGCGATGTTGATCGAGGCATCCATGATCCATAACATGCCTGCGGCAATCCACAGGGTAGGCGAGTGCGGCATGATAAAAATGGCAAGGGTAGTAAAAATCGCGCCAATCAAAAAATAGGGGCGACGACGGCCAAGGCGACCCCAGGTGTTATCACTCAAATAACCAATAATAGGTTGAACCAATAAACCCGTTAGCGGCGCGGCAATCCACAGTATGGGGATTTCATCGATAGAAGCCCCCAAGGTTTGAAAAATGCGGCTGACGTTGGCATTTTGCAGGGCAAACCCAAATTGAATGCCTAAAAAACCGAAACACATATTAAAAATTTGCCAGAAACTCAACTCAGGTTGTTGCTTGAATGCATGCGGCAACTGAGGCGCTGCGGCTTGATGGGGATCTTGCTGGTAATTCGAAGACATTGAACTTCCTTTCTGTTGCTGGCAGTCGTTCTGCCTTGAGTGCTTATTGTTTTAATTGTTTTGCCTAGCAATGGATTGGCACTGTACTTTGCTTTTATGTGGTGAGCTATTTCATCACAGCCAAGAGCATACAATAAAAGCTAAGAGTCAGATTCATGGCTTATTCATGGTAGTTTCGCGCATGCCATGAATGAGTGTACTCTGTGAAAAAATAGCGAATATACTCCTCCCTCAGAAGTATATTCGCCGATAAATTCATTTCAAATTTGGGCTAACACCTTAATTCAAAGGGATTAGCCCAAGTGAGTGGCCTAAAGCCAGTCAGCAGAAAGAACTTAAGCCTGATAGCAATCCTTGTATGTAACCCTATCAGAAACGACCTCACAGATTTCAAACCCCACAAGCAGAGGGTGAAACGAGCGGATTTATAGTAGCCTCGGCGTAGATTTTTGCACAACTGCTTACATACGTATTCATCACGATGTGGCATCCTTTGAGTAACGCTAGATTAACTTCGGTTTCGCTGTAAATTGGGCGTGAAACTCTCGATAATATGCTTGAAGCTTGGTTTTAAAGAGATCATCTATGGTATTGATGTTCGACTTTTTTAGGTTTCGAGGAAGAAGAATGATGGTACTTAATGGGAGGTATGATGCTTGACGATAGGCGAAAGTTTAACATTTTTTATATCTATAAAGTTGAGCAGAATAAGTCTAAAAGCGTTGTCTGCCAGACAAAACCTTGTGGAATAAAAGGGCCAACAACCTAGTGTTTCATTCCCCGCCTAAATCGCTAAATTGCCAGTGGAATGAGTGTATGGCTAAAGTTGCTTCAGCACATCAAGAAGACCACCTTCGAGCAACAAGCGGTCTGAGATGTCTATCTCCTAGAAGTTCTTTTCGGTAAATTTGAGGTGAGGCCGGCTGAAGTTGATCAACACAAAGCCCTTATCTTGATCTGCGCCCACATGCATAGTGCGGCGGATCTTGAGGTTTTCACCGTCGACGTCTTCGTCGATGAAATAAGTGCCCGAGGGTAAACCGCCTTCGGCGGCAGATTTCCACAATTTATTCTCGATATTGTCGACCATCCAAGCCGCCCGTGGGAAGCCTGTTTGAAACACATCGAAGCCGGGTTCGTCGGCATCTTCCGGAAACATTGCTGGGCTTTTTTTAATGAAGTAAAAGTTGTTGGCGGAGGCCACTATGTATAAAATTTCATCCTTGAATAACAGATAGTCGAGCTTGGCGATGAGCTTATGGCCTGCGGGTAAGTTGTCTGTGTGTAATAACTGCATGGGGATTTCTTTATTCTTTTATTAATCAGCACCTTAATGGAATGGTCGGGATAAGGGTTACGGCGCCGAGAGTCTGCAGTTCGTCTATGGTGAGCGGATCGCGCTCGAAGGTGAAGGTCTCCACTACGCCGGAGTTTTGGCCTATGTCCTTGGCATAGCGGTTGTTCTTATCGACCTTAGTCAAGCCGTTGCCCGCGAACAGGGGATTGGCACCGAATTCTTCCTACATCACGTGCCTGGCAGGGCTCAATGTTCGCAGCTCGTGATCCTGGATGGTCTTGCTGGCATATTGGCCTACCGCATCTCTGTTGTGAAAATCTTTCCCGGTACCTGCATAACTGGCCATGAAACCGGCATAATCCTCGGAAAAGTCTGGGGTCAGGATCGCCGCCAGGATGCTGGCGGCTTCTTCTAGACTAGTTGGCTGTAACTTACCTCAGGCCCCTTGGCTTCGACCACTAGATATTCCAACACGGTGCCATTAGTGGCACGTAGCATGGCTTAAAGCGGTTGCTGCCAGACAAGCCCTTGTGGAATGAAAGGGTCAGCAACCTGGTGTTTCATCCCCGCCTGAATCGCTAAGTTGGTGAGCGCGAGGGCATATTCGGCAAAATGGCCACGAACTGAACCTTTCCACTCCCCATAACGGGCTTCATGGTGACAAATCTCCAACTGTTTTTGAATGCCAGTATCGAACACGCTTTGGTCGTTGATAATAATGCCCCATAAAGCCAAATGTAGGGTGTAGTAATTACTGCGACCGGTGACTTTTTTACTGGGTTTAGCAATATAGGCTTCCATGCTTTTTTGACAAAAACCAGCAGCTCTAAGCTTATCGCCGCTAAACCACGCATGTAATGCATGCACAAAGTCATCGGCAGTGCCAGGTTTACTATTGCGGGGGCGCCATTGGGCGGGAAATAACGCACAAGCTTGCTTCGCTATGGCTAAATCTCCTGCGGCCATGGCATAGTTGAAACAATCAACAACACTAATCGCTTGCCCTCCTTCAGCAATAGCATCACCGAGAAAATCTGGGTAGTCAGGGTCATAGGCCATTTGTAGCGGCTTTAGCTGATATTCTGCTGCGGTCTGAAAGGCTTCTTTGGCTAAGTCCCAATTGGTATGTAAAGCATAGGCCATGCCGAGGCCGGCATACTCCATCGCATTACCGCAATAGACAGTTTCAGCTTCTATCTCGTTTTTTTCGTAAAAACCAGCTTCATTAAGACCTTTAGCACGCTCAATAAGCTCTTGAAAAAATATAATATCCTGTTCTATTTCAGCCAGTGTCATTTGGGGGATTTTCTTTTCTGCCATGGTTATTTTTTCCCTGAAAAGGCGTTATTAATAATATCTTTTGCATCATTAAAATGGGGAATAGGCTCATCCAACACTTTGTCTATAAGGTTACCGTCTTTATCTTGACTAAAGGCGCGAACCTGACCGGTTTTGGTGTTGGTAAATACCGCCAGATGATTTTTCTTACCGGTAGCTAATCTAATATCATTCCAAAGTGCTTGCTCATCTTCGGTATATTCTCCACCTTGACGATTGGATGGCTGGTTGACTTTACCTTGCTTCTTTTTCATTTTTTCTGCGTAGGTGGGGGTTTGCGCCCATCCCCACGAAATTAATCTTAAGGGCTAAATTTGCCCAACGCGGTTAAACCTAAATTTAGCCATATTGCTTGAGGTTAGTATTTATCGATGCAGTTGATGAGATGAGCACGCATAATCTTTGCTAAGTAGGGCTTATGCGTGCTTAGTTTGTCAACGAGCAATGTTAAGGCTTCATGTATTCAATATCAGTGAAGCCAACATCTTAATCGTGGTGAACCGTAGCATGGCTTAAAGCGGTTGCTGCCAGACAAGCCCTTCTGGAATGAAAGGGTCAATAACCTGGTGTTTCATCCCCGCCTGAATCGCTAAGTTGGTAAGAGCCAAAGCATATTCTGCGAAATGACCTTCAACCATGCCCTTCCATTCACCATAACGGGCTTCATGGTGACAAATCTCCAACTGCTTTTGAATGCCTGTATCGAACACACTTTGGTCGTTAATAATAATGCCCCATAAGGCCAAATGTAGGGTGTAGTAATTACTGCGATAGGTGACTTTTTTACTGGGTTTGGCGATATAGGCTTCCATGCTTTTTTGACAAAAGCCAGCAGCTCGAAGCTTATCGCCGCTAAACCACGCATGTAACGCATGCACAAAGTCATCAGTCGTATCTGGTTTACTATTGCGAGGGCGCCACTCCGCAGGAAATAACGCACAAGCTTGCTTCGCTATGGCTAAATCCCCTGCGGCCATGCCATAGTTGAAACAATCAACGACATCAATCGTTTGCGCGCCCCTAGTGCAGGCATCACCGAGAAAGTCAGGGTAGTCAGGGTCATAGGCCATTAACAGTGGTTTAATTTTATATTCTGCGGCGGTTTGAAAAGCTTCCTTAGCTAAGTCCCAATCGCCATGCAACGCATAGGCCATGCCGAGGCCGGCGTACTCCATTGCATTACCGCAATAGACTGTTTCTGCTTCAATCTCATTCTGCTCGTAAAAGCCTGCTTCTTTAAGACTTTTTGCTCGCTCAATAAACTCTTGATTAGATTTAATATCCTGTTCTATTTCAGCCAATGTCATTTGGGGGATTTTCTTTTCTGCCATGGTTATTTTTTCCCTGAAAAGGCGTTATTAATAATATCTTTCGCGTCATTAAAATGAGGAATGGGTTCATCCAGCACCTTGTCGACAAGGTTACCGTCTTTATCTTGACTAAAAGCGCGCACCTGACCGGTTTCAGTATTGGTAAATACCGCCAGATGATTTTTGCGACCTCTAGCATCCAAAATCTCCCCCCAAAGTGCTTGCTCACCGTCGGTATATTCCGCACTTTGGCGATTCGATGGCTGGTTGACTTTGCTTTTTTTCGTGTCCATCTGTTTTGCGCGGGTAAGATTTTTCGCTTCGGAACCCTGTCTGTGCCGGTTGGTGTTACTGCTCAGCACGGTACTGTCTTTGCTATAGCCTTTAAACTCGGCTTCGACCCTTTTACCATTAGCATCATAATACATACCATCAGGGCCATGGTAACGGTTAACGAAGCGATCATCGGGCTTAAGACCCAAACGATCTACGGCATGGTTGCCACCAAGGTGCCCCAAGGCTTCAGCGGGGCTTCGGGCATCTTTCACTGCATCTTCGACCACTTTAGTCAATTCTTTGTATAGGCCTTTGGGGTCGGTGAGCAGTTTCTTGAACTTTGAACTCGCCAATTCGACAGCAAGTAGCGCGGCGCTGTAGCCCGGCACCTCCTGAATCGTATCGGCCCCCGCTTGCTCGGCGGTATCGATATCGAAGGTGACTATGCCAGCATAACGTTCGCGGACTTCCTCTGGTGTTAATAGTTGATTAGTCTGAGTATCCGTTACCTTGATAATACCTTGTTCTGCTAACCATTCAGCCTCCGCAGCGCGTTGACCCGCGATGACATCATTAGCGACTTGTTTGGCGCCACCCACGATGGTATCAATAGACGATTCATGGGATTGAGTTTGTGCGATAGGGGCGGCAACGAGCGGTGACGCTGAGCGGCTCTTATTGGTACTGGTGGTGTTACTGCTAACTGTGGCAGATAGTACACTGCCCGCTAGCGGCGCTAGGCCACCTATACCAGGGGAACCTGCCGGCGGTTTTGACCAGCCGTCGGTTAATGGCTGGGCATCAATGTTGAAAAGGAGATAGAGGGCACAATTTCGCCCTCAATGCTCAACTTAGTGCTCAGTATTAATCTTCAATCAGCACAACGATGGCTTTACCTTGCTCAGCGGCATCGCGAAAGCTCACGAAGTAACGGTCTCTGACCATTTCATAGGCTTGGAAGTCGACTTCCCCCATCTCAGCTTCTATGGCTTCAATGATGTTATGTCCTTTGGGCGAATCAAGGTCAAAATCGTAGTGATTTTGCATGACGCTGAATAAATCTTGCACCATCTTGGCAGGGAAAAAGCCGAAGCTGCCACTGAGGTCTGCCGCAGGATCTATCAATTGATGGGGGTAATAATTAAAACTGCAAACCGACAACAACTTACTGTTGCCCGCAATCTTATCCCAAGTCGCTAAAGCCGGTATAAAACCGCGCATATTGAGCTCCAGACTCTGCCAACGAATCGCTTCGTCTTCGGTGATGCGTAATAAGGCTTGGTATTTGGCTTCATCGTCACCCGTTAAGGTGTTTGGGTAGATATCTTCATCGACCAAATAGAGGTGAATAAGGCTGCTCATCATAGTGTCTCTTGAAAAATGGATTAATCAATCAGGAATAGCGGTAAATAGACTGAATCGGTTTGGCATTGCCAGTGATGACGGTCTTTGCCTAACTTGGCCAGCGTCAGGGCATTGAAGCAGATAAACGCGTCCATATCCTTTAGCTCCCCAAACTGGCATTCGTCGGCATGCCATTTGACGGCCTTCGCTATGCTCGACTGCCACATGTCTTGATTGGCGGTTTCGATGGCAAGCAGGGCCTCGAGCAGTGAGACGATATATTGTTGCACGTCCTTGTCTTTAGCTGCCTTGGCTTCTGCAATTGCCAGCTCCAGCTCATCAATCTGCAGTGCTTGCCCTGTGCCTGCTTTAATCAGCAGTTGGTTATAACAATCAATCGAGCGCTGAGTGATGCTGCCAATTTTAAAAGGCAATGCAAGTTGTTTAAGCTTGGTTGTTGTTTCTTCATTTGCGAACAGAAGGCAAATGTTCAGTTCCTCTTGAATGGTCCACTCATTGTTATGAGTCCTTAATTCAGGGTCGAAGCCTCGTAAAAAGGCATAGGGTGCCGCTTGCTCGAAGTAGGGCTTAACTTCCGATAATCGGCCGAGGGCATAACTTGCTTGCGCTAGTTCAATATATTTTCCCGTGACGACAAATAAGGCCTGCTCCCTTTTTTCGATGTCTAACGTTATATCTGTTATCTGTGGTGTACGTTTTGCGAGAACACTCGGCGCTCGTTCGAATAATCTGTTGAAATCAGATTCATTAATACCATCTAATTTTGACATTTTACTTTCTCTCTTTAGGTAGAGGCTTAGATTTACCTACAATGACGCCGTTATTACCCACTTCGGCTTCAATAACGAGTTTTGTTGTCGGAGGTTCGCCATCTTCAATTGCATCCAGTAAATCCTGGCCTAACTTATTCTTATATTTATGTTTCTTCGATTTCGTCATCGCCTGCAGGTTGTTTTCCACCCATCTATCAGTCATTTGGTCGCCTTTTGAGGCGCCTGTTGACAACTTAGCCCCAGGTCCCTTGGCTTCGACCACAAAATATTCCAGCACGGTACCATCTGGGGCACACTTGGTCCAGACTTGGTCTAACCCAGGGCCAGGGCCAAAGCCCATTGCCATTTTGGCCGGCGGTGGCGGTTGACTAAAGGTTTCTTGCATGTATTGCGCCGCCGCTAATTCACCTTTGGCTTCGGTTATTTTGGCTTTAAACGCCCCGATACTGCGAGCACTGTCGCCGTTTTTAATTGCAGCGTCGAGTTTTTGTTGATAGTGCGCAGCATAATCTTCCACCGCTTTGACATGTTGCGCTAATAAAGGGTCGACATCCGCATCGGCTGTGACATTATGTTTGACCGCTGGTTGTGCGGGGGACTCGTGATTTGCAGTTTGTGCCTTAGTGCTCGTCGAGTCAGTATTCGCCGTACCGGCCTTCTTATTGGCGGTTTTGCTTGGTGCTTTCGTCACTGCTGCTTTGGCCGTACCACTGCCCGCCAGCGGCGCTAGGCCGCCGATGCCGGGAGAGCCAGCAGGTGGTTTTGCCCAGCCGTCGGTTAATTGCCAGACTAATAACTTACCAGAGATAAAAAAGTCGATAACGGCCTGTACCACTTGCAGGGTGTTTAAGCTCGAAAGCTTCTGGCACCAAGGCATTGCCTGCAAGTAGAGTTTTCGAAACACGGCATCCTGCTGCCACTCAGGTTGCAGTTTATATAAAAATTGGCGACCAAAAATAACATCCTGAACTGAGGAGAGGTGATCCTCTCCCAAATCCATTCTGGCAAAGGGGCAATTGCTGATGAGGTACGTTTTCCCCCATATATCCTCAACCATTACGCCGTCGTAATTTGCATAAGACATCCGTTTCACTGCTCCATGTTAAAACTGTTGAACGCGTTTAAAAGTGACTATTTGTTATTCATCAGCTCATTGGCTCTGCGTATTTGGCGTTCAGCATCTTTTACTTTCCGAGCTTCAAGTAATTGGCTACCCAAATTGAGATATTTATCTGCCAGTTGCTTACGTAGTTCATTGTAGGGAGAAAAGTCAGATGGAACTATGGGTGTATAAGCTTCAAAGCGCTGATAAACCTCATCCACGTCAGCACTATTTTTACTGGTGACTAACAAGTTTTCCAGAGTAGTAAAGGCATTTTGATAGAAAACAGTGGCATCTGAATAGGGAAATGCGGCTTGTTGACCTTTCGCAATGGCTTGATGGTAAATAGACATTGCTTTTACAGCGGTTTTAATCTGATTACCTTGAGATATTAATGCTTTAGTTTGTTCTGTACTTGAAAAAAGCAGGTTCCCAGCATTAATAAGTTGTTCTAGTACAATGGGATCTAACGCTTGCTTAGCTTGATCAAATGCTTGGATAAAAGCCTGTATTTCGTTGTCTTGTAGCTGAATGCTATATTGTGGATCTATATGTTCAAAATTAGCTGCAATTTTATAGATATCATTGCCATTCGTTTGGTGTGAGTAATTCTGTTGTAATAAGAAACTCGCTAATTGTTCACGTAAGACATCAATCGCAGTTTGTTTCCCACGAACCATATTATTATTCAACGTGAGTAAGAAATAGGAGTCGGGATAGAGGGCTCTTGCTTCACTGAGCAAGCTTTGCATCTTAGGGTAATCTGGATAATCATGTTGTTTGTCAGTGAATATGAGATCCACTTGCTGCTCAACATAGCTAAAAATGTTCTCTCTTTGCTGTCTAAGTAGTCCAGCACGGATGATTGGGTCTTGCATCTCAAGGCTTGGTAAGGTTGCAAGAAACTGTTTGGCGTCGAGATCAGCAAGTGCTAACAGCTGACGACTATCTAGTTCAAATTGTGTTTGTTTTGCTTGTACTTGTGCAACCTTGTTTTCCTGTGCATAAAGTTGATAACTCACGCCACCTAAAACTGCTAGTACCGCTATTGTTGCCAGCGCAGGTTTCCAGAGTTCGCGCTTGAGATGTGTCATTAAACTTGATATGGAGATATTTCTATCAGCAGTATTAAAGTTAAGTGCTTTTTTTAGCGCTAACCACTGTAATACATTTAGGTGGGATGGCTTTGATGCGATTTTATGTTGCGCTTGTGCCTTATCGGCAGGCATACGATCAAAAGGATGTTTGCTAGTAAGAAGCTCATAGGTTACACAGGCAAACGAGAAAACATCATCAGAGACAGCTGGTGTCTTTTCTGCAAGCAAATCTGTACTTGCATAGGCAGGTGTAAAGCCATTAATTGGCGAATTCTGTGATAAAGGGGCTGCGGCATACGCGTCATAATTCAGTTGCATGCGGTGTGCAACGCCAAAATCGAGTATTTTAATATGCCCATGTCGATCAACCATAATATTTGCAGGTTTTAGATCAGCATGAACTATGCCTCTTTTATGTGCATAATTTAATGCGTCTGCGATTTGCTCTAGCAACTTCATCGCAGCCGTAAGACTTAAACCCTTAGGTTTATAACGTTTTATTATCTGGTCTAAGCTTTCGCCATCAAGATACTCCATAACGATAAAGTATCTGTCTTGATCTGAATCAACATCAAACACACTCACTATATTAGGGTGCGACAGCAGCTGTGTTTTATGCGCTTCTTCTAATAGGAGTTGTAATGCTTCTGGCTGATTTACAAATTGTGATTGCAGTACTTTAATCACAACGTGATTATCTTTTATCCCAGTATTTTCAAGGAAAATATCTTTCGCTCTGTAAACATCACTCATACCACCAGAACCAATCTTACTTTCTAAGTAATAACGATTTTTTAGTGTGGAACCTTCTAGGGAAGCAGAGGGGGTGTCTACGATAGGAATATTGGTAGGGGATTTAATAAAGAGTGTTTTATCAGATGTGTCTAATTCTTCTGAAGAGTTGTTAATGTGAGTATTTATTTGAGTAGAAGTCTCTGATGACTCGTCAGTCTCATCAGCCAGTCTCACTCTCCCAGAATCAAGCATGCCACACTCCTGTTATGGATTTAGAAAGAACTATTATCCCATATAGTCCATAGAATTAAGGGTGAATAGATTTATCACTTTTAATAAAGTGAAACATATTACAGTTCGCTTTGTTTGCAGTCAAATAGCACTTGTTAAATTTCCGCCTAAATTAATTACCCACCACAGTTATACCGTATTCTTGAAATTATAATTTTTAACAAAAGTAATAGCATTTAGCCATCTAGTACTTTAATCAATATTGGTACTTTTGGGTTAAAGTTGGTATTTAAATTTAACACTAAAGAATGACATTGTGGTATTTATATATTTTATTTTGTAACCATATAATTTAACTTATGATTTTAGTCATATTGTCGCCAATGCTCTTTCTAATATTTTCCTATGTGCTCTAGTTTTGTTGACATGAACTTTTTTTAAAATTAGTCTCTGCCATCACACAATAACTAATACTTATTGTGCTGAGCCCATGGGATGGAGTTGTAATACAGGAGTATTAAGTGCATCAAAATGATACATTCATCGAATTATCAGTCGTAAGTTATCATCGACTTTCACCACGCCAAATATCAGTTAAGCGATTTGGCACGAGCGGTGGCAGTCTTGGTCGTTCTGAAAAGGCTGATTGGTGCTTACCTGATCCCGAGCGCGTTGTTTCTGGTATTCATGCTTTAATCATTTTTGAAAATGAGCGCTTTTTTATTAAAGATCAGTCTACAAATGGACTGTTTCTCAATCGTTCAGTTGAGCCAATAGGGCAAGAAAATCAAACTCCATTAGCAGAAGGAGATGTCTTTTGTCTCGGGGATTATGAAGTTAAGGTTTCTATTTGTGAGCTAAACACAAAAAGCCATTCAGATATGCCTCAGGTTAATAAACCCATTCATAATCAAAAGAATACATTGCAGAATCTGTCATTATTAGATTCTGGAGATAGAGTTGCAATTAATAGTATTCAGGCCCCCATAAAGAGTTTTCCTGACGGTATTGCTATATCGTCAATTATTGAACGTAGTGATAATGATCCTCTTGCACAACATTTTATGGCACCTAGTACCTTGATCCCTGATGAGTGGGAGCAGCAATGGACCAGTAATGAGGAGCAGTTCGACACTATTCCTGAAAGTTTGAGCAGTAAAGCATTTGATGAGAAACATGAAGAAATTAAAGTAGGGCAGAAAATAGCTATCCCATTCTTATCTCAACAAGATGGACGTAATGCCAGTGTCGCATTTTTAAGAGGGTTAGGAATCGATAATTATGAACAGTATCTTGAGAATTCTGATGAGTGGTGGGAACAGCTAGGTGTTGCATTGCAAGAATCATTATCAGGTTTAGTCCAGATTATGCGAACAAGATCTGAAGTTAAGAGTAACTTTAGAGTGAATCAAACCACGTTTCAGCAGAAAGAAAATAATCCACTGAAATTTTCTGCCTCAATTGATGATGCATTTCATAATTTGTTTAATCGGTCTACGTTAAGTTTCATGCCTGCAAAGCAAGCGATACAAGAGGCGTTTAACGATATTAATCGTCACGAATCTGCCATTATTGCAGGCGCAAAAGGGGCTGTGAATGGTATTTTAATTCAATTGTCACCCACAGAAATTGCAAAACAAGATTATAGCGAATCATTGCTCGATAAGTTAAACCCTGCACAGAGGAAAGCGAGATTTTGGAATATTTATCAACTTAAACATAATGGATTAGTTGATGAAGTCAATATAGAGAATAGTAACATAAGTGATGAGTTTGTAAATGCATATGATGCTTTTATGAATAATAGATGAATAGTGCAGTGTTATTAATAACAAAGGAGTTGTAATTAATGTTTAATTATAAAGCATTACTAGGCGTAGTGATGTCTATGGGCTTAATCGGATGTCAAACTTTTTATTCGGCTTTTCCGCCTTCAACAACGATGAACTTTCGTATTGCTAACGATATTAATCCTGATAGTGATGGTCGAGCTTCGCCGGTTATTGTAAATGTGTATGAGTTAGCATCAAAAACGGTCTTTGAGAATCAGGACTTTTTTGCACTATATGATAATGCGAGCGAAACATTAAGAACGGACTTAATCAAAAAAGATGAATTAGTTTTTGAGCCCGGTGCTCGTTTAGAGTATGAAATGTTTTTACAACCAACAACGAAAGCTGTTGCGATTTTAGTCGCCTACAGGGATGTAGAGGGCGCACGTTGGCATGCTGTAATTGATGCGGATCCTACTGGATATGATGATGCGTATGTTTATATCGATAAACTAGCGGTCTATATCAGAGACCGAGACACCGAAGCGGCAACGAAGCGCTAATATCTCATAATGGAGTTGTTTAAATGAGTCATTTTAGCAAGATAGCTTGGACTGAAGGAACGTTTCTACGTCCACAACACTTTCAGCAGCAAGAACGTTACTTTTCTAATATGCAGCAAAAGTGCAATGCGATGTTGTCACTTTTCCCTTGGGGAGTCTCAGATTTAGAAATTGATGACAAAGCAACAAAATTTTCTCAGTTTGGTATTACTTCATTACAGGGGATTTTACCGGATGGGACATTGCTTGAGTTGCCAATGAATGACTTAATACCATCTGTTATTGAGATACCTAAATCGTGCCGTGAGCAACAGGTATTTCTGTGTCTTGCCTTCGAGAAGGTGAATAGCGTTGATATTGCAACCGCCGATAGTACAACAATAACTCGCTATCAATTTTCAGACCAATTGGTTTCGGATAACACATTATCAGAAGAAAGTGCAGAGCTACTACAGGTTGCACAGTTGCGTTTATTGCTGAAGCTCGAGAGTGAAGACCGCGGCGGTTATATTGCAATGCCAATTGCAAAAATAAAAGAGGTTAGCGAGCACGGTGAAATTAAATTGGATAAGAAATTTATTCCACCAACGATTAACATTCAGCGCAACGGTGAATTAAAAGGATTTATTCAGGAGACGTTAGGCATGTTGAGACAACGTGCTGAAGCGTTGGCCGCTCGTATTTCAAGGGGGCAAGGAAACGCCAACTCGATAGCCGATTTCTTAATGCTGCAGGTGCTTAATCGATATGAGCCTATTTTTCAGCATATTAAGCAAAGTGATGGACAGCATCCAGAATATCTTTATCAACATGCTATAACCATGCTTGGAGAATTGGCGACTTTTACTAGCCGAGATAAGCGAGCACCTGAATTCCCGCAGTATAACCATACTGATTTGGCCACAGTATTTGGCAACTTATCAGTGATATTAAACCAAACGTTAAGTGTTGTATTAGAACAAACAGCCATTGCGTTACCGATTGAACAAGCTAAGTTTGGCATTATGGTATCTCCATTGACGGATAAAACTCTGTTGGAGTATGCGCAGTTTGTATTGGCTGTTAGTGCAGATTTACCCGCTGATGATGTGCGTAAACACTTGCCGGCGAGATTAAAAATTGGACCCGTTGAACATATTAGAGAGCTGGTCAATAACCAATTACCAGGCATTGCTGTGACAGGATTACCGGTGGCGCCAAGACAAGTACCTTATCATGCAGGTTTCCATTATTTTCAGTTAGATAAGAGCGGAATATATTGGGAAAAACTCAGTAATAGTGGTGGTCTTGCTTTGCATTTATCTGGTAATTATCCGGGATTAAAGCTGGAATTGTGGGCAATTAAATCTTGATGATTTTGTATTTCGAGACTATTTACAGGGATGTATGTCATGTCAGATAAGACAATAATGAAGCCTCGACCGGGAGCAAGAAAGGCTGATCCTGTTGGCACAAATGCAAGTCGTGATGACGTTAGTCATCAGAGCGACAAAACCCAGATGGCAATACCAAAGGCACCAACATCATTTCAAAGTGCTCAATTGTACTTGTCTGTGAGTGATAATGTGCTAATAGACGAGGCTGGCCTTCTTTTTTCTTTAGTCGCGCCAATCCGAAGTACGCGACAACATCAAGATGTATTAGGACTTAAGAAACACTGTATTTATTTAATTCAGCAGTACGAATTGCAATTGAGAGCTAAGCAAATATCCTCTGAAGTAATAGAGCGAGCTCGTTACTGTGTATGCAGTTTTCTGGATGAACTCGTGCTCAACACCGCCTGGGGTGAGAACAGTGATTGGGGGACCGAGAGTCTGCTTTCTACCTTTCATAACGAAACATTTGGTGGAGAGTATTTTTTTACTCTTTTAGAAAGTGCTATCGCTTCCCCAAAAGAAAATTTAATGCAGTTAGAGTTGCAATATCTTTGTTTATCTCTTGGCTTTATTGGGAAAATGAGGGTTGAAACAAATGGCTATGAAAAACTAGAACTTATAAAAGACCGCGCTTATAAGGCTATACGTAGTCAAAAAGGTGAACCTCCGAGAGATTTATCACCACATTGGCATTCCGATGCAAAGAATGTTAATCATCTAGAAAATCGTGTACCACTGTGGGTAATGTGCTCTTTTGTCGGTGTTTTATTACTCAGTGTATATATGTATTTAAGTTACAAACTGAATTCACAGTCTGATGCAGTCAATCGGCAGATGAATTCTTTAATTGTAGATAATACGCCACAAGCGCTTCAGGTTTCAGCGTCAACTGTGCATGAAGGTGCACGTTTGCAACAGTTACTGGAAACAGAAATTGGCATGCAATTACTCGAGGTTATTGAGTTACCGGATCGCGTGAGAATTCGGGTGGGACTTCATCATCTTTTTACAACGGGCGGGACAGATATTAATGAAGGATTTCAGCCTGTTATTGTGAAAATAGCGAGAGCTCTAGAAGGGACCAAAGGCCGTATTTTAGTGAATGGTTATACAGATGATCAACCCATATTTACAAGCAGATATCCATCAAATTGGCACCTTTCATTAGCAAGAGCAAATGCGATGGCAGACAGTTTAGCTGCTGGAGCAGATTTACATGGACGTTTACAGCCAGAGGGACGAGGTGAGGCAGAGCCTGTTGCACCCAATGATACCCCTGAAAATCGGGCTTTAAATCGTCGTGTCGAAATAGACTTATTGAAATAAGATGTATTAGCAAGGGATAGCTTAATGAACTTCAAAGCAATACTTAGCATGTTACTGAGAGTAATAAAGTCGTCATTATTTATTACAGTACTCGGTTTACTCGCTTTAGCATTACTGATTTGGTTTGGTGGACCACTCGTTGCGATTGCAGGTGTAGAACCCCTTGCAACGACGAGTGCACGACTGATCACATTATTATCAATCGCTCTGATTTGGATGATCTCTCAATTCATCAAACGCAGTCGTGAGTTAAAAAACCATAATCAAGCTGTAGAATCTCTATTAAGTAGTGATGAACAGCAACATGACGAATTAGCAAAACGCGATATCGAAATACTCACTTCGCGGATGCAAAAAGCTATTGATATATTGAAGAATGCACGCTTTAGCCGTGCAAGGGACATATACCAATTACCTTGGTATATGCTCATTGGCGCCCCAGGTTCAGGTAAAACGACTACATTACAAAATTCAGGTCTAGAGTTTCCGCTGATGGAGCAGTTAGGCATTGATCCTATCAGTGGGGTAGGTGGTACACGTCAATGTGACTGGTGGTTCACAAATGAAGCCGTCTTAATCGACACAGCGGGTCGATATACAACGCAAGATAGTCATGCGTCACAGGACTCAGCTGCATGGCAAGGATTTTTAGGTTTATTGCGTAAATATCGACCTCGTAGACCAATCAATGGTGTGCTCGTATTTGTTAGTTTGTCAGATCTGATTAATCAGACTAAAACCGAGCGTAATATTCATGCTAGAGCGATTAAGCAGCGAGTACAGGAGCTTCAAAGCCAACTAGGCATGAGCTTTCCTGTGTACGTTATTTTTACAAAAGCCGATTTAGTCGCGGGTTTTACAGAGTTTTTTGCAGATTTAAGTGCGGAAGAAAGAGAGCAAGTTTGGGGCGTGACATTCACTGCAGACCAAACATGGGATGAAACGGGTGCCGTATCTCAGTTTAACAAAGAGTTCCACGCGCTGATTAATCGTTTATATCAACGATTGTTTACTTGTTTACAGCATGAAAGAGATCTTGAAAGTCGAAGTGCTATATATGAATTTCCTCGCCAGCTTCGTTTGTTGCAGAGTGCCGCGGATGATTTTCTCAAAGAAATTTTTTCACAAAACCCTTTTGAAAAATCAACAATGTTACGCGGGGTATATATTACAAGTGCAACGCAACAAGGTATTCCTATCGATAGGATAATGCAGCAAGTTGGAGGAAGCAGTGGTTTAGCTGAACCGCCATTAAGGCAGCAAAAAGGTGAAGGTAAAGGATATTTTATCCACCGTTTCTTTGAAAATATTCTTATCCCTGAGCGTGATCTTGCGACTGTAAATCTTCGCCACAAAACTAAGAATACATGGCTACGTCACGGTGTTACGGCGCTAACCCTGATCGCCACGACATGGATTTTATATGCTTGGTACGACAGCTATCGCTGGAATCAGCAATTGATTGAAAATACTGCCCAATCAATTGAACATTACAAAGCTGCCTCTAAATCAAACACTGATCTATTAGCATTAAATAATCAATTAAGTATTCTACGTGATATACCTGCAGGATATGCTGGCGTTTTACCTGATGGAGAGCTGAAAAGTATTGGCTTATATCAAGGCGATAAATTAGGGCAGTCAGCGAAGATTATTTATAGTAAAGCTTTATATTCAAGCTTACTACCTGATCTCGTTAATGGCTTGACCAGTGAAATGAGAACGAATAGCACTCATCGAGATTATTTGTATGAGACATTAAAAACATATTTAATGCTTTATCACCCTGAAAAGTTTAAGAGTGAACAAATTACTGCATGGTATGATGCATATTTACAGAGATATTTGCCTGGTGAGGTTAGCTCAGATACAAGAAGTTCATTGCTATCTCATTTAAATGCATTAATTGTTAATGGAGTACAGCTCCAGAATTATAATGATAAAATAGTCACTGAAACTCGAGATATATTGCTGACTATGCCTTTATCAGATCTGGCATATCAAAAAGTTAAGAATGAGTTAATTAAAAATAACATTCCGGACTTCAAATTATCAGATGTGTTGGGGATGGAAAGCGCAAATGTTATTGTTCGAAAAAGTGGCGCATCATTAAAACAAGGGATCCCTGGGCTTTATACATATCAAGGTTTTCATGGGGTATTCAACATTGAGAAGCGAAGGATAATAAAAGCCTTATTAGCAGATAACTGGATATATGGTGACATTAAAGCTGAAGAAGATGACGAAGTAGAGAAAGTATTGTCAGCGCAAGTTACGGAAAAGTATTTGCGTGATTATACTAACTACTGGAAAGAGTTACTTGCAGATTTAGATATACAGAAAATTGACGATTTAGAACAAGGTCTTTATGTGACTAAAGTCCTCGCCGGACCTGAGCAGCCTATCCAAAGTTTGATTAAGGCTTTCCAACAAAACACAAAATTATCGTCGTTGCCCGAGTCTGCAAACGTCGATATGACGCTTGATGTTGCAGGAAAGGTAGCTGATACAAAGTTTTCTTCACAAAAATCAAGGATTGGACGTTTGCTTCCTGACGAACTTCCTGATTTTGGTAAACAGCTACCAGGACATGAAGTTGAGTTAGCATTTGCACCTCTTCTGGCGATTAATAGCGCGCAAATGGAACAAATTGCACAAACGAGTCAGCAATATTATGCGTACTTAGAGCGGTTATATGCACCTAGCGGTGGTATGGCAATGCAGGCATTTGCAAATCAAAGAGAAAATAATGCGGGCGAACTAAGCGTTATGCTACGTCGATTGCGTAGTGATGTGCCATCTCCTTTTTCTGATTGGCTTGGTAATATCTCTACAGACACATCAAAACTATTTGCTAAAGGTAGTCGACAACACATCAACGATGCTTGGAAAAGTAATGTTGTTTCTGAATATCAAAAAGCGATTCATGGACGTTATCCTCTTGATAGGAATAGTTCAGTTGATATTAAGATCCGGGATTTCGAACGTTTCTTCGGATATGGAGGCGTATTAGAGCAATTTTTCATTGATTATTTGAGCCCATTTGTTAATACAAACCTCGAACAATGGCGCTTTAAGCAGAATATTGGTGTGAGTGATAGAGTGTTAAAAACGTTTCAAACGGCACAAAATATTCGAACAATGTATTTCGAGCCTGGTTCTCAAAAGTTAAAAATTGGTTTTAGATTAAAGCCAATTTACTTAGATAAACATATTACCCACTTACTCGTTGAACTTGATGGGCAAGAGTTATCTTACAGGCATGGACCAACGCGTATGACGCAGTTTTTTTGGCCCGGCGATAGAAGTCGATTACAGACTAGACTCGTTTTTACTCCGGCAAACTCAGGTTTACTTTCAAGTAATACCTTTAAAGGTGAGTGGTCATGGTTCCGATTATTGGATGAACTGGTGAAGGAGCGTCCTGAAACGAAAGACGATGGGATTCTTTACTTATCTGTCCAAGGAAACAAGGCTAGAGTCGAACTTGTGCCAGATAGTGTCGACAATCCATTTTTAAGTGGTGCATTGGAGGCATTTAAATGTCCGAACAACCTTTGACACCGCAATTAGGCATATATGGGAAAATTCCGAGTCATGGTGATTTTATTACTCAAAATTTACCTACAGATTTTATTAATGGATGGAATGAGTGGTTACAAGCTGTAATGGCGGTAAGCCGTGAGCAACTTGGGGAGTCCTGGCTGCCTATGTACCTTACAAGCCCAATTTGGCACTTTGCTCTTTCTGCAAATGTTTGTGGTGAGTCTCCAATTATAGGTACTGTTATTCCGAGTGTTGATGCAGTTGGGCGAAACTTTCCATTTACATTAGCGGCAGCTATTGATATCTCGCCAGCTCAAGCATGGGAGCAAAAGAGTTGGTTTTTTGAATTAGAAAATAGAATTTTGCAAAGCTTAGACGATGATTTTAATTTAACTGCATGGTTTAAAGAATTACAGGAAAATGAGATCCCATGGACGCCAGTGAATAAAATAAGTACGTCAGGTAATACTGAGACACATATAAAACAACCATGGGTAATAGAGTCAAATAAGGACATATCATTTTTAGAACTATTGCACCAGAGTTATGTACAGCAGTTTGGACGATACTGTCTTTGGTGGACGGCAGGATCGGAGCAGGTCGAGCCCTGTATGCTTGTCACTTCTGGTTTACCTCAAATTAGTCAATTTGCGGGAATGATCGCTGGAAATTGGGCTAAATGGAATTGGCAACTTAAGACCATTAGGTCTTAGTACTGGATGTAATTATGCAATTTTTATCTGATGCACAAACACATAAGGGACTTGTTCGCAAAATAAATGAAGATGCCTGCTTGTCATTACCGGAATTTGGCTTATGGGCTGTTGCTGATGGTATGGGAGGACATGCTGCTGGTGATATAGCAAGTCAATTGGTTATGGATGTATTAACGCAGACTGCATTGAAACATAAAGAAAGTATTAGCTCTGAAATTATTGTTCAGGCTTTGTATGATGCAAATCGTGCTGTGTGCAATTTTAGTGAAGATAAATTAGAGGGTAGTACTGCTGGTACAACTGTTGTTGTTCTTTTTATAAGTAAAGAGACATATCACGTGTTTTGGGCCGGCGATAGTCGATGCTACTTGTTACGTTCTGCTAATCTTATTCAGCTTAGCAGGGACCATAGTCAAGTTAATGAAATGATTTTACAGGGATTAATTTCTGAGAGTGATGCGGAGAATCATGAGCTTTCGAATGTCATCACGCGTGCAATCGGTGTTGATGCTGATATAGAGGTTGACTATATATTTGGTCGTTGCAGTCCCGGAGATATATATCTTTTATGTACCGATGGATTGAATAAAGAAATTCCAGATAGAGAAATTGGTGATTATCTACTCAATAACAATGTATATGAAGCTAATCGAGCGCTACTCCATTCAACGTTGGTTTCAGGTGCAAAGGATAATGTCACGAGCATTCTAGTGAGTATATTTGATTCTAATTTTGATTATGAATGTGCCAAAACGATCCCGCTGTATTCTAAGCGTTGAAAACTGACTTTTGGCCTTTTTCGAAACTAATATGGAATAATTAACAATGGACTATGATGATATAATTGATTTTTCATTACTGATAAAAAATGTTAATGAGTTGGCTCCTTCAGGGGTCGATCCTCGCACAGATATATCTCCGAGTTCTCAGTATTATCGATTAAAAGATATTCGTAGTAATGCTAGAGCGAATGAACGGAAGTTGCTGGTAGAAGAAGATGACTTTCAGTCTTTAGTTGGGGATTGGCGACCCATTATTGATGAAATACCAAATGCACTTGTGCACGAGGTAAAGGATCTAGAGTTTGCAGCTTGGTTAATCGAAGCATTGTGTCGTGTTTATGGTTTCAGAGGGCTTGCGATTGGCTTTAAAACTGCGCACCTTATCATAGAGAACTTTTGGGATAGTTTATATCCGAGTCCTGATGATGACGATATTGAATTTCGCATTGCATCCTTAATTGGACTTAACGGCTATGATGGTGATGGTGCATTAATTACACCAATTATGAGTATTCCGATTACTCAAGATACAAGTTCTGGTTGTTATGCTACTTGGCAATATATTCGAGCATTAGACCTATCTAGAGAAAATGAAGATAAACAACGGAAAAAAACAGATAATGGTGTTATAAGTGTCGAGCAAATTAATAGAGCTGTTTCTGAATCCTCTAAAGAGTTTTATGGGGAGTTAGTTGAACAGTTAAATAGTGCTATTGATGAGTTTGAACAGTTATCAAAAAATATGGATAGAGTTATGGGACAACCGCAACCTACCACAGCCATTAGCAAATCACTACAGAAATGTCTTGATTCTGTTAAATATCTTGCGGCCGATAAATTGGCAGTTATTAGTTCTGAAGTTAATGATAGCATTGATATTAATATTGATGGCGAAACGCAGACAATCGGTGCTGTCGATAATCAGCTCCAAACACGGCAACAAGTTATTAGAAGTTTACAGCAGGCTGCTGAATTTTTTAGAAAAACTGAACCTCATTCGCCTATGTCTTATTCACTAGAGCAAGTTATTCGTTGGAGTAGCTTAACTTTGCCTGAGTTATTGCAAGAGCTTATAGATGATAGTAATAGTCGTAATGGGTATTTTAAACTAACAGGCATAACTGAAACTAAGTAATGTTAATCATGCCTAGGTGATGTTATTCCAAGGCAATTCTGTTTAATAGGAGAAAAGAAATGGAAAGTATTCACAGTAAATTATCACGAGTTAGGAAGCCAAGAGTTCATATAACTTATGATGTCGAAACAGAAGGAGCTTCGGTTAAAAAAGAACTGCCGTTTGTTGTTGGTGTTATGGGCGATTTTGCGGGCCATAATACAGAGGCTTTGAAACCATTGAAAGATCGCCGTTTTGTGCAAATAGACCGGGATAATTTTGATGACGTTTTACGTCGCATGAATCCAAAATTAAATTTTAAAGTTGATAATAAGCTCGCGAATGATGATAGCCAATTTGCAGTAGAACTTGAGTTTAAATCGATGCAGGATTTTGAACCTGCAGCGATTGTTAGACAAGTTGCACCTTTAGATAAGTTAATGGCTACTCGTAATAAGTTACGTGATCTCATGACTAAAATTGATAGGTCAGAAGAACTTGAAAACATTCTTGAACGAGTGCTTAACAATAACGAAGATCTGCAGAAGTTAGCGCAGGAACTGAGTTTAGAGGATAAATAATATGAGCATGGAAGCATTAGCTGAACAACACGATAATGCGCAAGTGGAAACGTCCTCTTTACTGGAGATGGCTATTGGCGCAACCAAGCAAACGGAAGCAACTCGTGCTGAGGAATTAATCCGTACTTTAACGGAGGAAGCGCTTAACGGTACCGTATCTTGGAATAAAAACTTAACGGTTACCTTTAATGAAGCAATCGAAAGGCTGGATGAAGCAATTTCTAGCCAATTATCTGCCATCATGCATACTGAGGCTTTTCAAAAACTGGAAGGTTCTTGGCGTGGTTTGAATCATTTAGTCAGTAATTCAGAAACGAGTTCAACGCTAAAAATTCGTTTAATGAGTATGACAAAAAAAGAGCTTTATAAAGATTTAAGTAAAGCTGTTGAGTTTGACCAAAGTCAAACATTCAAAAAAGTATATGAAGCTGAGTTTGGAACTCCTGGTGGTGAGCCTTATGGTGCGCTGATTGGTGATTATGAATTTACCAATCATCCTGAGGATATTGAGACATTAACCTATATGTCTAACGTCGCCGCCGCAGGTTTTTGTCCTTTCCTTTCATCTGCTTCTCCAACTATGTTTGGATTTGACGAGTGGACAGAATTATCTAAACCCCGTGATTTAGAGAAGATATTCGAGTCTCTTGAATATACGAAATGGCGTTCTTTCCGTGAGAGTGAAGATTCTCGATTTGTCACACTAACTATGCCTCGAGTATTAGGTCGTTTGCCATATGGTAATGCGACATGTCCAGTAGAAGAATTTGGTTTTGAAGAGTTTGAGTTAGACCCTATTAAAAAGGTCGCTATAACTGCTGATCATGCTGATTATTGCTGGATGAATGCTGCTTATGTACTGGGTAGCCGTTTAACTAACGCATTTTCTCAATATAGTTTCTGTACTGCTATTCGTGGCGCCGAAGGTGGTGGAAAAGTAGAAGGTTTACCAAGTCATATCTTTATGAGTGATGACGGTGATCCAGATCTGAAGTGTCCTACTGAAATAGGGATCACGGATAGACGAGAAGCTGAATTAGGTAAACTAGGGTTTTTACCGCTATGCCATTATAAAAATACGGATTACGCAGTATTTTTTGGTGCACAAACAGCTCAGAAACCCCATAAGTATGATAGCCCTGAAGCTACGGCCAATGCGGCTATTTCAGCTCGCTTACCATACTTAATGGCGACATCACGTTTCGCTCACTACTTGAAAGTTTTAGCTCGAGATAAAATCGGTAGCTTCATGGAAGCTGAAGATGTTGAAGTCTGGTTAAATCGCTGGATCTTAAGCTATGTGAATGCTTCAGAAGGTGGCGGACAGGAAGTGAGAGCGCGTTATCCTTTAGCTGATGCGAAAGTACAAGTTAAAGAAATTCCTGGTCGTCCAGGATCATATAATGCGGTTGCATGGTTAAAGCCTTGGCTTCAACTTGAAGAATTGTCAACGTCTTTACGATTAGTTGCAAAGATCCCACAAATCGGTGGCTAACACTCACTTGTGAGTTTGATATGGACTTAGCTTTAGTTAAGTCCTATTTTTTGTTTTTATGTGGGAGATTATATGTTCAATGAGGTTAACTTTGTCTCAGAAGATATTTTTCTATCTGAGTCAAATGATCCGATTGAAAATCGTGCCACATACTCTGATATTACGCGCAGAGGTGTACTTGCGCGTTTTTTACGAGAAAACAATCCTGCACTAGCAATAGTATATTGGTTAGAGAACGTGGAAAATATGACTAACATAGAGATTGAACATATAGTTCCATCTCTATGCCGGTCTATTTCTGCAATTGATGAGCTAATCAACGCTCAGCTTAATGAGATATTGCATCATTCAATATTGCAAGAATTAGAAGCGAGTTGGAGAGGGGTTTTATATCTCACCGAGCAAGCTGGCATCTATGATAGGGAACAAAAGACCAAGATAAAATTGATTTCTTTATCTTGGACTGAGCTATCAAAGGATGTTACAAAAGCAATTGATTTTGACCAAAGTGAATTTTTTAAGCTGATATATAGCAATGAATTCGATATGCCAGGTGGCGAACCGTTTGGTGTTATTGTTGGGGATTATAAGGTTAGTCATATTATCCGCCCAGGGCATGCTGTAAATGATCTTGATATTTTAAAAGATGTTACTCGAACGGCTGCAGCGGCTTTTTCTCCATTTATTTGTTCAGCTCATCCATCTTTATTTGGCGTTGATGATTTCTCCCAATTAGGACAAGTAACAGATATTGGCAATCAATTTAAACAAATTGAATATATAAAATGGCATGCTTTAAGAGAAATGGACGATTCTCGCTTTCTTGGTATTGTGCTACCTGAAGTTCTAATGAGAAGCCCATATAAAGATGACGGTTCAAGAATAGAATGCTTTGTTTTTAAAGAAAATTTATCTAGGCCAGAAAAAGATTATCTTTGGGGAAATGCGGCTTTTGCTTTTGCTACAGTATTATTACGAGCATATTGTGAATCTGGTTGGTTTGGTCAAATACGCGGAGTTAAGTCGGGTAGTCATAGTTTTGGTCTTGTAAGTGGGTTGCCTGCATGTCAGTATGAAACTGATATATATCAAAAATCTAATAAGCCGTCTGTAAGTTTACTTGTAAGCCATCGGTTTGAAGCTGAATTATCCGATAATGGATTTATTCCATTGTCAGCCGTTCCATACAGTGATTTTTTTGCATTTTATAATAATGCCTCTGTTCAGAAGGCTAAAATAACAAATAAATTGGTCGTTAATGTTAATCATAGATTGTCAGCAATGCTGCAGTATATTTTATGTGTCGCGAGATTTGCCCATTATATAAAAGTTATGGGGCGAGATAAGGTCGGTGGATATCATTCAGCACAAGAATGTGAGCAGGATATGCAAAAGTGGTTACATAAATACACAACTGCGACTGAAGATGCATCCGACGAAATTAGAGCACGATTTCCATTGCGAGCAGCAAGGATAGAGGTTAAGGAAAAACGTGGTAAGCCAGGACAGTTTTATTCAATAATTCATTTGCAACCACATTTTCAGTTGGACCAAATGGTAACGACTGTAAGATTAGTTGCTGAGTTGTCACCAAAGCAAAATTCAATCTAAATGTAAAAGGAATAACATGAAAAAGTTAAATGATTTAATTAAGCAAGGAAAGCTAAATTTGGCTTGCGAATACTGTAAAGAGGCGTTAAGAGAGGATCCCATCAATGCTCAGTTACGCGCTATTTATGTAGAGTTACTATGTATCAATGGAGATTTAGAGTCAGCAGATAATCAATTAGACATGATTATTCGGCAACATCCTGACTTTCTATTGGGTGCAGTAAATTTAAGGCAACTGATCCGCGCAGATCAAGCACGATTAGATTTTTATCGTGGCGGAATGACTGCGAATCTCTTTCAGGAATCAGATGATATTTTTGAGAAGACAATACGTGTCAACTTAGCAATGCTTGAGAACAACATAGAAGCTGCAACATCGTTAGTTTTCGAAATCGAAAATGATCGAGAGAAAGTATTAGCAAGTGTCAATAACAACTCTATTGATGATATTAGAGATCTAGATGATGTTTTAGCGGGTTACGTTGAAATATATGGTACTGATGGAAAATTTTACTTAGCGAAGTTTTCTGAAATTGAACATTTTACTGTACATAAAGCTGAATCAATTATCGATAGTGTTTGGCGACGTATTGATATTTCAATTGAAAATGGACCCAGCGGCGAAGCATTTCTTCCATTAACGTATGTTTCAAGTGAGGATGAATCTTCTCGCTTAGGTAAAGATACTGATTGGTTGCAAAAAGGGGAGTTTGTTGCCACAGGGACAGGTCTTAAAATGTGGTTGGTTGGTGATGAAGTACTCCCAATTACAGCGATAAGTAGTTTTGAAAAGATGGCATCTTGCTCAGCTTAATCAGCCTCTTTTAATGCGATATCTTGAGATTAATTAATTGAAAATTAATAATAAGCAATCTTTACAAATGTCACTTATTGATCGGTTGATTGATGACGCTCCCGGACAAAGTGATGATCTTCGTTCACGGCGTAACTTTGATTTACGCGCTTTGCGGTCAAATGTTAAGCGTGATCTTGAAAATCTTCTCAACAGCCGAGTTCAGTGGCATGTTTGGCCTGATTGCTATCAAGAATTAAATCAAAGCTTATTGAATTATGGTTTACCTGATTTTTCAGTGATGGTTGTTGATACCGATCATGGGCGTGAAAAGCTATGCCGAGCTGTTGAGCAAACGATAAGGCGTTTTGAGCCGCGGTTTATTGATGTAGAAGTGTCATTACTCGAAAATGAAGAGGTTATAGACCGTGTGCTAAAGCTAAGAATCCAAGCGTTACTATATGCAGATCCTGAACCTGAACATATTATGTTTGATTCAGAGATAGAGCCCGTTCACTTGGGATTAACGATAAAGGATTATCAATAATGAATGATGAACTCCTGAAATATTATAATCGTGAGCTTACTTTCATTCGTCGCATGGGCGCAGAGTTTGCTGAACAATATCCCAAAATTGCAGGACGTTTACGTATATCGGAAGAGAATGTAGAAGATCCGCATGTCTCACGATTGATCGAAGGTTTTTCGTTACTCACTGCTCAAATTAGGCAGAAACTAGATGATAGTTTTCCTGAAGTAACGGATGCATTATTGGGTCAGCTATATCCAGATTATCAAGCACCCATTCCGGCCTGCTCGATTCTTAAATTGACGAGCCAGAATCTTTCTACTTCTGGAGTTCTAGTTGCTCGGGGAACAGAGTTTGAAACTAAAACTGAAGGGCTTAAAAACTGTTTATTTCAATCTTGCTATGATACGGAAGTGCTTCCCTTAGAGGTAACAAAAGCAGAGTTTAAAAACGCTCCGTTTAATGCTCCAACACCGAACTTAAAACAGCCTATTAAGGCGCTTGTTAAACTTACACTTACATGTGAATTTGATACGACGGAAATGCATGAGCTTGGTGTGACGCGTTTACGATTTTATTTGAATGGACAACGTCATCATGTGTATCCGCTCTATGAGCTTTTATATCGTCAAGTTATCAGTATTGGGGTATCTGCTTCTGATGAAGCAAGTATTCGTTATTTACAACCTCGGCATATACAACAAGTAGGATTTGGTGACAATGAGAGTGTAGTGCCATATAGCCAAAAAAGTTTTTCAGGCTATCGATTGCTTATTGAACAGTTTTTGTGTCCTGAGAAGTTTCTATTTATAGATCTAATTGATTTAGACCCAAATTGGCATGGGATTAAAGATGAATTTAATCTATATTTTTATCTTTCTGAAGGCGCTACTGAATTAGAGCGTCATATAAATGCCGATAGTTTTTTGCTTGGCTGCACTCCTGTAATTAACTTATTTCAGCAGAAGCTAGAGCCTATCAAGTTAGTGTCTTCACAATATGAATATCGTCTTGCAGCAAGCTATTTAGATGCTGATGTGTGTGAAATTATATCAATACAAGATATTAGGGCTTATGATCCTTTTGGGAATGAGATGGTCCTGAATCCTTACTATAGTCAAGGGCATCCCGCATTCTCCCAACAGCAGAATATGTTTTGGCATAGTCGACGTGAATTTGTGAATTGGGCCGGTGGTTATTCAGAGGCTGGAACTGAAGTTTATCTGTCAATCATTGACTGTCAGTTTAAAGGTATGGCTATTGATGGTGCAGAACAAGACTGGGTCATTCAAGTTAATGCACTATGCAGCAATCGAAATTTGCCCTCCTATTTACCTTTTGGAGGTGGAGAGCCTCATTTTAGTATTCGTAGTCATGTAGACATTATTAAAGATGTCCGTTGTTTAATTGCTCCGACCTCGCCAGTTAGGCCCGCATTGAAAGAGAACACCCGCTGGCAGCTTGTAAATCACCTTACACTCATGAGTTTCAGTGGCGAAAATGCATTGTCTCAGTTACAAGAAACATTAAAGTTATATGATTTTCGGGGAGCGCCAGAGTCCAGAGCGTTGATCGATGGAATAACCGCAGTAACCATTAGCAATGGAACGGCAAGAGTTAACCAGCAAGGAAGAGTCGCTGTTTGTGCAGGCTCAGATATTCTTATTGAGTTTAGCCAATCATCCTATGCAGGAACGGGAGTGTATTTTTTTGCAGGTATTTTAGATATTTTCTTTTCGCAGTTTGCTGCAATAAATTCTTACACTCGACTCTCAATTAAATTGCGTGATCAGGCTCAGGTTTATCATACATGGCCGGCTAGAGTCGGTACTCAGGTGTTGCTATGAGTATTAGGGATTGGAAAGACTCTCCCGAGAGTTTTGACTTTTATCAAGCAGTATACTTCTTGCAAAAGCAGTTATCATCTCAAGAACTCCATTGGCATAGTGTCGGGCGAGATGCTTTTCCTGAACAGGAGTTAATTAGATTTAAATCTGTTCAGCATTTAGGTTTTCCAGGGCAAGCAATCAGTAAAGTGGAAAGCAAAGACTATGATTCCGCAGATAAGCAAGCATTTAATATTCATGTAAGCTTTATGGGGTTGACTGGCCCTTCAGGTGTTATGCCCCAACATTATTCAGAATTAATGTTACAAAGGTTGAAATTAAAAGATCGTACAATGCGAGATTTTTTCGATATTTTTAATCATAGACTTATATCACTGTATTATAGAGCTTGGGAAAAACATCAGTTTGCTTGTCACTATGGCAGTCAACAGTTTTCACAAGACCCATTTAGTCAGGTAGTGTTGAAACTCGTAGGTTCTGCTTCAAATTTAAACTCTTATTATGCAGGTGCATTTGTTGCTAAAAGTAGAGGTGCCCAATTTTTAAAGCAAATACTGACAGATTTTCTTGGCGCAGAGATTGAAATAAAATCATTGCAGGGGCATTGGATTTCGTTAAATGCATCAGAATGTAGCTATCTAGCATCTGGAGTAAAACCTGAAGGTGTCAATGCTGAGCTAGGGAAGAGCATGATGTTAGGGCAGAAAGTATGGGATGTCAGCTCCATTATTGACATTAATATTAAGGCTACGTCTGAAGTTTTAAGAAAATTACTACCCAGTCAATCTCTTAATTTATTAGTGCAAAAACTAGTTAAGGAATATTTAGCGCCTCAAGTTAAAGCTAGGGTAACTTTAGTCGGCCGCTATATTGATTTCCCTACTGTTCGGTTGGGTGCGGGAAGTAATCAGTTGGGACAGGTTGGAAGATTAAGTATTCGAAATCATAAGTTGGAAGAAGTTAACAGAGTTGGTTTTAAATTAGCGCGTAGTTAAATAAGCAAAGGAAGCTATTATGTCAAATACCCCATTAAAGAGCCTTGTTGAAAAGCTTAGTCCATCATCAAAAATGGCACTTGAGGCTGCAACGGCTAAATGTCAGTCTCGTAGTCACTATAGCGTTGAAATTGAGCACTGGCTGGATGCAATTTTAGAACAGAAGGATTCAGATATTAGGCTTCTGTTGAATGCATTCTCTATTGATGTTGATAGGGTGAAGTATCAATTACAACAAGCATTAGAAAACTTTAAGACAGGTAACAATTCTTTACCTGCTATTTCCGTACAAGTTGTTAACTTGTTAAAAGCAACATGGTTGAATACAAGTATTGATTTTAATGATGAGCGTATTCGGACGGCATATTTACTCTATTCATTGTTGAAGGATGAAACTTTACTCGCCCCAATTAGTAGGCGTGTTACTGAGCTCGACAAAATTGATGCTGCTGAAATACTAAGAGTCTGGCCAAGTCTGGCTCAGCATTCACATGAACAACAAGCTGCAAATATAAGTTCAAATAATACTTCTGATGCACCGACTACAGCAGGTAAAACCCCGTCATTAGATCAGTTTACTGTTGATTTAACAAAACAAGCTAGGGTTGGAAAAATTGATCCCATAATTGGACGTGATTTCGAGATTCGACAGATGATCGATATTTTATCCCGTCGTCGTCAAAATAATCCCATTTTAACGGGGGAGGCTGGTGTTGGGAAAACCGCTGTTGTCGAGGGCTTAGCTCTTAAAATAGCAGCAGGCGATGTTCCTGATCGTCTAAAGAATGTTTCTCTGCGTGTCCTTGATCTTGCGCTATTACAGGCGGGTGCAGGCATGAAAGGGGAGTTTGAAAACCGCTTGAAAAATGTGATCAAGGAAGTTCGCCAGAGTGCTCAACCTATAATATTGTTTATCGATGAAGCGCATACAATGATAGGTAGCGGTGGTCAAGCTGGGCAGAATGACGCGGCTAATTTATTAAAACCTGCATTAGCTCGTGGTGAATTGCGGACTATTGCCGCGACAACTTGGGCTGAATATAAAAAATATTTTGAAAAAGATGCTGCGCTAACCCGTCGTTTCCAAGTTGTAAAAGTAGAAGAGCCAAAGCCTGAACTCGCAATTGTTATGTTGCGAGGAATCTTGCCTGTTATGGAAACGCATCATGGTGTCAATATTGCGGATAAAGCCCTGCAAGCAGCGGTACATTTATCCGACCGTTATATTAATGGTCGACAGTTACCGGATAAGGCTGTTGGCTTACTTGATACCGCATGTTCGCGAGTGTCAATGAGTCAAGATGCTATTCCTGGTCAGCTTGAAGATCAGCAGCGCCGTGTACAGCAGCTTGAAGCCGAAATAGCACTATTACAACGCGAACTAAGATTAGGTGCGGACCACTTAGTTGCTATTGATTTGCTTACTAATCAAATTCTCGATGCAAATAATAAGCTTGAACAAGTTCAGCAGCAGTGGACATATGAAAAAAGTTTAGTTTCAGAAGCAAAAGAACTCGCGATATTACTGCATACGGAGAATGGGGAAGATAATAGTGCATCACTTCATCGATTGAATGAAATAAAGGCATTATTGTCAGCCATTCCAAATCCAATGGTTCATTGGCAGGTTACAGAAAACTTAGTTGCAGAGGTTGTCTCAGATTGGACTGGTATTCCTTTAGGGAAAATGCAAGCTGATGAAATAAAAACAATTCTGGCATTAAAGTCAATTCTAGAAGAGAGGGTTGTTGGTCAAGAGCACGCCTTAGAGTTAATTGCCCGTACGGTACAAACATCACGCGCACAACTTGCTGACGAAAATAAACCGAATGGTATCTTTTTGCTCACAGGTCCAAGTGGTGTAGGTAAAACTGAAACCGCTCTTGCTGTTGCAGAGCAAGTATATGGTAGTGAAGATAGTATCACTATTATCAATATGTCGGAGTTTAAGGAGGAACATAAAGTATCCTTATTACTCGGTTCTCCGCCAGGCTATGTAGGATACGGTGAAGGTGGTGTGTTAACCGAAGCTGTGCGCCGCAAACCTTATAGCGTAATTCTACTCGATGAAATGGAAAAGGCTCATCCCGGTGTTCAAGATATTTTTTATCAGGTTTTTGATAAAGGAACAATAAAGGACGGAGAAGGTAGAGATATTGATTTTAAGAATACAATAATTATTATAACTTCAAATGTTGGTACTGATACGACTATGCGTTTATTTGAGGATGAATCAACATCTCCCTCGCCAAGTGGACTTGCTAAAGCACTTAAACCTGATCTTCTACAAGTCTTTAAACCTGCATTTTTAGGTCGGATAAATGTTATTCCCTATTTGCCATTGGCAGATGAACAACTTAAACAGATTATTTGTTTGCAACTCAAGCGTGTTACTCGAAGGTTGTTGAATAATTATAAAGTCGAATTCAATTATGATGAAGATGTTGTCAATTATATTGTCTCGCAGTGTCAAGATGCTGATAGTGGTGCAAGAACCATACATAACGTTATTCAGAATAGAATATTGCCAGAGATGTCAGTCAAGATTTTACAATTTGTTGCAGAGAGTAAAGCTCTATCAAATATCAGACTAATGGTTGATGGCAATGAATTCAAATATGATATTTTATAAAAATATCGTATTAGTCCAAAAGTATTAAATTGAGAAGTTTGATGACCAATTTTTTGGTTGATCTCAGCAAGCCTCTGATTTGCTTGATATGTTGCTGATGTGACCCATGTTTAATCGCGTTATCAAGTATTGAGAGAAACGCTTTTGGTAGTATAATGTCTACCGACAAAAATATATCTAATAATCAAGGAATGCTTAATGTATTTTGCTTTCCTTTATTCTTTGTATTTTTGTGTACCAGGGTCATTAATACCTGAGCATATGAACGTCCAATTAAGGACAGCCGTTAATTAGTAAAAGGAATATAGAATGCAAGCTAACACATATTTGGACTACGAAGGGATTAAAGGCGAAGCAACTGCAGAAGCTTTTAAAGACATGATTACTGTTCTATCTATGGATTGGGGTTCACAACGTGAAATCTCTTCTCATACTGGTACTGCTATGGATCGTGAAGCTAGTTCAACTCGTTTGAGCGATGTTGTCATTACCAAGTTGCAAGATAAATCTTCTCCTGATTTTTTCAAGGAAGCGACTATTGGTAAAGGTAAGAAAGCAATTTTTCATATCACTAAACAAGGTGATAAAATTGAAGAAATCATGAAAATTGAACTAACTGACGCCATGGTAAGTAGCTACCACATGTCAGTTTCTGGTGATCGTCCAGTTGAAACAATTGTTATTAGTTATACAGAGCTAATGATGACAGTTGTACCTACAGATGACAAAAACAACGTATCTGCACCACAAGTTTATGGTTACAGTGGCGTTAAAGGCCAAAAGTTATAAGACTAATGGTCAAACTGATGCGGTTTTCCGCATCAGTTTTTTGATTATTTCGTTTCTACCATTAAGGCTTCGATATGCAGTTGGCGACTCAGGATGAGAACAGTATCAAAATTGATACTCCGTTAGGGAAAGATAAACTTTATTTGACTCGTTTTGTGTTTGAAGAGGCAATATCGGAACTTTTTAATGTAAAGGCGCAAGTTTATACTAATGGTGAGGATATTGATTCACAGGCGTTAATTGGTAAAGATGTGACCATAACGTTGAAATTAGGTGGAGGTAAGAATCGTTTTATTCACGGTATGGTTTCTGACGTCACATCGTTAGGGTTAAGAGTCGCGAAAGAAGCAGATGATAAAGTACATAAAGATTACGTTTTAACTATTGTGCCTGCTGCATGGTTTATGCAACATCGGGTAAATAGTCGTATTTTTAAAAAGAAAAATGTTCTTAAAATTGTAAATGAAGTCGCTGCAGAGCACGGTGTTAAGGTTGATATAGCCTCTAAGATTTCTTCATCTTATCCAGATTATGAATTTAAAGTCCAATATGAAGAGTCTGATTTATTTTTTATAAACCGCTTGCTTGAGCAAGAAGGTATTTTTTATTATTTTACGCACACAGCTTCGCAACATACTTTGGTTTTGGCTGATAAAGCAACAGCTTATGAGCCTTGTGTTGAAAATAAAGTGAAATTTAATACAGGTAGTATTGCTGAAGCTCATATTAATCAATGGCATTCTGCAATTAATATGGCACCAGGTAAATTTGTTCAACGTGGATATAATTTATTAAAACCAAAGGAATTACCCACGGGAACACATGATAAAGGTGGGCTTTTACCTAAGCATACCGATTATGAAGTGTTTGCATATGACGCTGAATCTGACACTCATCCAAGAGGTAAGGCCGTCGCTGCATCGAGATTAGAAGCCTTACAACGTGACATTCAATTGCGCAAAGGCTCAAGTAATTGTCGAACTTTTACTGCCGGTCAAACTTTTGCTTTTAGTGAGCATGAGGATAAGTCTGAAGTCGGTAAGCAGTATGCGATAACTCAGTTAGTCTTAACTTGTGCGATTGTCAATCAGATTGGTGCGAGTCAAAACTCACGTCAACAAATCACAAATACTTTTATGTGTGTACCTAAAAGTGTTCCATATCGTCCTCGTCCTATCACTGCCAAGCCGATGATCTCGGGTGTTCAAACCGCAACTGTTACTTGCAAAGGTGGTGAGGAAATTTCGGTAGATGCCTTAGGGCGCGTCACCGTTAAATTTCACTGGGATCGAAGTGCAATCAAAGATCATGAAAGTTCTTGTCCAATTAGGGTAAGTCAAAGTTGGGCAGGTAAGAATTGGGGTAGTAATTTTCTGCCCCGCCGAGATCAAGAAGTACTTGTTGAATTTTTAAATGGTGATCCTGATCAACCGATTATTATCGGTTCAGTTTATAACTCGGATCACATGCCGCCATATAACTTGCCAGACGGAAAAACTCAAAGTGGTATCCGTACACGCTCAAGTGAAAAGGGGAGTGCGGTTAATTTCAATGAATTGACTTTTGATGATAAAAAAGGAAATGAACTGGTCTATCTGCATGCAGAGAAAAACTTTACATTGCATGTAGAGAATGATCAGTCAGACAGTGTTGATAATGATCGAAAATCGGTCATTAAAGGTAATGATACGCATACTGTCAATAAGGACCGTAAAAGCACGATTGATGGTAGCGATACTTTAAAAGTGGGTAAGAAACTTGTTATCGATGCTGGTGACGCTATTACTATCAAAACGGGTTCGGCTTCAATTTCAATGAAAAGTGATGGTTCTATTAGCATTAAAGGCACCAATATTACGATTAAAGGCAGTAAAGTTAGTATCAACTAGTTAATTATTTGATTGATATTCAAGGAAGAAAGATAAAATGGGTAAACCTGCCTCTGTGATTGGCTCAATGCATATTTGCCCTAAGTTTACGGGACAGGTTCCCCATGTTGGTGGTCCTGTTGTTCAAGGCTCGCCAAATGTTTCTATCTGTGGTATTCCAGCCGCTCGCAAGGGTGACAAACTTGTTTGTATCGGTCCACCTGACACGATTAGTGGCGGTTCATCTACCGTTTTTATTAATGGCAAAAATGCCGCCCGTCTGGGTGATGATACTGCCCATGGTGGTAAAATTGTTGTCGGTGTTCCAACGGTGCTTATTGGTGGTTAATCATGCTAACCGATAAGTCATTGATCGAGATCACCGCATCTCTACTTGAACAAAGACATGTCCTAGTTCAGAGCCGTTATACCAATCGACAGCTACTTATGATGCATGATCAAAAATTGATGCGTGGATTAAACGAATTGCTTAGACGCAAGGTTCACGTTACAGAGCATCGGTGGCTTGATTGGGTTTTAGATTGTTCACAAATTCCATTTGATTCAGCATTTGAGGTTAATCCTCCCCATGCTCTATGGCTGACTGAGCTAAAAATGGCGTTGCATAATATGGATTATGCAGGTATTGCCATGTCAGCTCAGAAAGACAATGCTAATTGGCTTCTTGCAAGCTATCTGCATATCCCCATCCCCAATACTGACAAATTGCTTGAGCAAGATATTTCGTCTGCAATGTTATGGTATCTCGCGAGTATGGGATGTATTTCCAAAAAAGCGGCATTGAACTCCGCAATCCGGAATGCTGATCCAAGATTGAGAGTAGAGATAAAGCTTGCATTGTATATGCTAGGTGACCGCACAGATGAACTCGAATTACTTTCTTGTGCAATAGAGAATGAAATAAGCCACTGGGATTATCTTTTTGTATTGATTTGTGGCGCGCCAGAGCCATTAAAGATCCGTTTGTTAAACCTTATTTGCTCAGAAGCAAATGATAAATCTGCCAGTTTTAAGGCTATCGGTTTTAGCGGCCTATCCAAGTTTATTCCTATGGTTTTAGCCTTAACAAAAGAGCAAGAGACAGAAAATGTCGCAATGGATGTGCTTTATACCTTAGTCGGTACTGTTGAGGCAGAGGTATTACTTTCGCAATTAGATCTCATTGATGAAACGAGCCTTGAGTTAGTGGTGAATAAGTATCCATCCTTAACTAAACTGCAAGTTATCGACACTATCGAGTTAAAAACGTTTTGGCAGTTAGAGTGTCAAGGACAGCGTCAGGCTGCAGCCTATCGCGCTAAAGTACACTTCCCGCAGACTCCCTTAGCCAGACCTTGTCGCTTATTGGGGGGGATATGGCATCTCCAATAACCATTTTGCAATCTGGACTTGTTATTGGTAGAGCTAAAAATAGTATCGATGGGATGATGCTAGATATGATCTCTCCTGAGCCACAAACGTTGTCTCTTGGTGAGAATCAAGAGATTTTAGTTAACTTCATATCGTCTTTAACATTCAATACTTCAGGTCAGTTATCGATTGAACAGTTTATGGCGTTATTTGACTGTTTGTTTTCCGAGCAATTGCAGTGTCCAGAGGATGAATGTGTACTACTCGTTTTACCAGAGTTTTTTAATGGTCAAGATCATTTGTTACACGCGTTATTTGCTCAGATAGCTGTGGTGTATCCTCATTTATTGACGCATAGCTTAAGCCGTATTTTCCCTTATGGGAGTAGTGGCAATCTAACGGCATTAGCTGAAGCATCCCGTTTGTTATCGGTAGATGCAGTAGAGCAGGTTTGGATTATTGCCATGGATAGTTTGGCAGAAAAACAGCTTTTGTTGCAGCTAGCGCAGCAGCAGCGCTTACTCACTGCACAACACATGGGTTTATGCCCATCCGAAGGGATCGTGGGATTATGTTTAGGTAAGTCAGAGGTGGGTGTAGTCGTTAATTTTTCGGCTATGGATGCTGATGTAGAAGGTACACAGAAACAGGCGTTAACGTCTTTATTTACTCAGGTCAGTGCGGAGTCTAGTGATTCACTTCAGGCGATTTACTTTCCTGATAATGGTGATGAAACGCTCACACAGCAGTGGTTAGATGCATATCCGTTACTGTCGGCCAAAATAGGTCAACATACGCAGCTGTTATTCCCCGCCTATCATACAGGGGAAATCGGTGCTGCAGGTGGTTTGTATCGCTTTGTACATATATTTGAAGGATTTAAAAACGGCTTGTTATCGGGGAATATCTTACAGTGTGAGATTTCTGCCAAGGCATTTCGAGCAGCAGGATTATTTAGTTGGCGGACCTGGAATGGTTCGTTATCACAGCAAGGAAGTTAAACTAGCATGCAAGCCAAGTCGTTATCTTTAAAAGCGCGCTCAGGCGACTTAATTCTATTCAGCACGACAAAGCCGACGCGAACCTCTCTGGCCTTTAGTGATGAGCAGAGTGCTATTGCCTTTTTGCAATCGATGTTTTCTGTATCGGACTTACCTGGCGATACGATTGTGTCTGTATATGCGTGGTTTAATCAGTCAGCATCTTTTACGACAACGTGGAGCCAAGCTCGTGCAGGGGCGCTAAGACAAACGCTTGCAAAAGCGTTAGTTGAACAACAGCTATTTGCCGCAATTTTACCGGCGAAGCCAGTAGAGGTTCCCTCGGCACCGGCTTCGTCTAGTTCTGCTTCTACAGCGAAAGCGTCCAATCCTGGAGGGCGAGCGGAGCCGACGCAAAGTCCGTCCGAGCATGGCCAAAATGATCAACAGGGCCAAAATGCAGCAGGTCAAACGGAACCCCCCAATAAAGATAAAGTCACCTGCGGCGATCCAGTGGCTATGTGTAGTGGTGAGGAAATTCTTGCGTTAACTGATTTTAGCTTAGAAGGTGCTATGCCATTAATCTGGACTCGCACCTATCGTTCAAGCCAAAGTACACAGAATGAAGGCTTAGGTTTTGGTTGGCGGAGTAATTTTCATCAGCATATTGATCTTATTATTGATGACGAGGCCAATTCTCAATTTTGGTTTGTCGACGAAGAAGGTCGACGCTTACCATTTGCCTTTGTTCCTCGTGGGGAAATTACCTATCAGCTTGCTGAAGGACTCGCTCTACGACACGAATCAAATGGCAGCTTAGTGCTAGTCAAGTCTGATGATACTCATTGGGTATTTGTTCCGTGCAATGAAAAGCCGCAATGCTGGGTATTACATCAAGTGATTAATCAGCTGGGGCATACTCTGCAACTTTTCTATGACAGATACCAGAGGCTCAGCCGTATCGACTATACTGCTAAGCGGGGTATTGAATTAACCTACCACGCCAATGGGAATATTAGCCGTATCGAAGCCGTTAGGCACACAGATCAAGGCTTACAACGCTTAGGGATCTTACTGGCTATTTATGAATATGATGAGACAAACGATCTCAGAACTGCAACAAATAGAACGCAGCAAACTGAGCAATATCAGTATGATGGGCACTTGCTCGTTGAGCGTGAACGCGCGAGCGGCTTTAAGCATTATTTCACTTGGTATGGTACAGGACCGTTAGCCCGTTGTCGCCGTAACTGGGGCGATGATGGTTGTTACGATTATCACTTTGAGTACCATGAAGCAGAGCGGCTGGCCGTAAGCACAGATAGCCGAGGTCAAGTTTGGCATTATTACCATGATGCACAAAATCGATTAATCAAAAAGATCGCTCCAGATGGCGCAACTTGGCAATACCAATGGAATGCACAGGGTAAGAAAACCGCTGAAATTCAACCCTCTGGGGCTGTGACCACATTTGAATATAACCGACGCGGCCAGTTAAGCCGAGTGATTGCCGCCGACGAGGGCATTACCCAGTTTCAATATAATGCTCTAGGGCAGCGTAGCGGTGTGATTGATGCAGAAGGTCAGGAGTGGCGCCGTGAGTTTTCATCGGCGGGATTGCTCCGAGCAGAGACCGGCCCTAATGGCGCATCAGTACGTTATGAATACAATCACTTATCACAGCTAGTGAGCATTACGGATGCCTGTGGTCAGCAAACTAAATTGGCGTGGGACAAGGAAGGGCAACTACTCGCTCAGCAATCGCCACAAGGGCTAACTCGCTATAGTTACGATGAATTGGGGTTAATGAATGGCATTGTCGATGCTGCCGGTCTTGTCACTGAATGGCAACGTAATAGTGCTGGCCAAGTGATTTGTCAACGCCAATACCCATTTATGGCAAATAGTCAGATACCAGAGCACGACGTAATTGAGCTTCATTATCAATATGATGATGCGGGACGATTGATTTGCCAGCGTAATTCTCTAGGACACGAGCAACGTCTCGGTTATGCCGGACTAAGCCAAGCTAGCCATTATTGGCAAGCTGATGGTAGTCACTTTGCCTACCAGTACGATAGTGAACGTAACCTTACCGCGATTCAACGCAGTGACGATGCCTGCTATCAAATTGATTACGATGGCCAAGAAAGGCCGATACAAATACAAGGTTTTGATGGTCGATCACAGCAAATTGAGTATGACGTTAATGGTCGGATCCATAAAATTCAAGAGGGTAAGCAAGGTCACGTCATTCTAGAGCGCGATACCTTAGGTCGTATTATCCAGCAAAAAGCGCACAAAGAGACTTCTACCGGACGAAATGTCAGTGAGCAACATTTTCACTACGACAAGTTAGGCCGGTTATTACGGGCAAATAATGCTCAACGTAAATTGCGTTTTGGCTATGCGAGTAGTCATTTTGGTAATAACAAAGCGTTAAAATCACACTGGCAAGACAATTGGCATATTGAACACGAATATGACAATTTTGGGCGTAAAATCGCGACATTGTTGCCTGATGGTAGCCAAATCACCTTACGTTACAACGAGCAAGGCCACGCTGCCTATGTAGGGTTTAATCAACAACCGTTATTGCAGCGTCAGTTCGATAGCGCAAGCCGTGAAACTGAACGCGAATATCACAGCGGTATATTACTCAGCCAACAATACGATGTATTTGGTCGCCTCTGCGCTCAACAGTGGCAAGGGTTAACATCTGCTCAAGAGGACTCGAATAGCCGCTTACATGAGCGTAGTTATCATTATAGCTTGCAACATCAGTGTATTAGTGTGAGCGATACATTCTGCGGTCAGTGGCAATATCAGTATGACTCGTTAGATCAGTTAGTGAGTAAACTGCACTTACAAGATCCCCGCCAGAATGAACAGCATCAATGGGATAGCTTCGGAAATCCGCAGGGGGAGAGTATTGCTGTTCAAGGCGACAGACTGCTGCAATACGATGGGCGACAGTTCCGTTATGACGACAGCGGTAATCAAGTTAGCGTGAGCGCGGCCAAGGCTTCAGTTAATGCGGCGTCAACCCCTGTATCGGCCAACCGCATGGCTCAGAAACGCGAATTTAATGGTTTAAATCAACTGAGTTGGCTAGAGAGTAGTAGCGCATGTTTTCAATACGAATACGATGCGCTAGGGCGTCGTAGTGCCAAAATCACCGCCCAAGGACGGATTGACTATTTATGGGACGGTGATGTTCTGATCGGTGAACACTATCTTGATCACTTTACTTGGTACCTCTACGAACCTAATAGCCATAAACCGCTGGCGATGGTGAAAGACGGACAAGTATATCATTATCAATTAGACCAACTGGGTACCCCCATAGGACTGATTAACGCTACTAATCAACTCGTTTGGCAAGCCCACTACAGTGTGTTTGGTAAGGCCACTGTTACTATTAACGACATAAATAACCCATTGCGTTTTCAAGGGCAGTACTTTGACAGCGAAAGCGGCTTACACTACAACCACTTCCGCTACTACGACCCCGAAACAGGCCGTTTTATCAGTCAAGACCCAATAGGGTTGCTAGGGGGCATAAACCATTACCGATATGCGCCCAATCATATCAACTGGATAGATCCGTTGGGACTGAGTTGCAAGGAAGGTTTAGGAGAAGTGGCTTATGGTCCTCCACCAGAAGAACCGGGATTACAATCCGTAACATTATTACCGATAGAGTGGGCCGTAGAAGGGATC
>NZ_JAKKRL010000018.1:0-91880 GCF_025654335.1 Shewanella sp. SM21 | reverse complement strand
TCTCGCGACAACGGGTCGTGACGTTTTCCTTGGTTCTGAATAATTCATCCGCGAGAACGTATGGCATGGCTCTGAAAATGCTCCTTGGGGCCTAACGATCATAACGCAACGGCGCGCATTTTCCGTGTCCGTTGCTGTGGCTTGTTTTGTAAGTGACAGATTACGTAAGAAGTGCGCATAATGATGGGCTATTTAACTTCCTTGTATCTGAACTCTCCATATTCCGCCAACATAGAGAATGTTTAATTTGGCTGGCGTTGGCTGCGTACAAGCTCAATTCACCCGCAAAGCTATCGCTTCAAGCATGTCTAAAAAGTCATACGCAATAAATCAATTATTTATGCAGCCACTTTGTATCATTACTTAAATTTGGTCAATCTTTGTACGTCAGATTTAGCCTAAAATCTCAATGCAGAAGCGTAATGGGGCATAACCTCGTTAGCACTTAATACGCGGTACACTTCGCCACTTAGTCGTATATTGAGGCGTCAATAAGTCCCTCCGCATTGCCCATTTATGCTCTATGCCTTGAGCAGCGATAAACAGGGTATCACTACCATAGCGTTGGTTAATGTGATCGAGTGTAAGCATTAGCGCTGGCTTTGCTGTCGGTGGATTGAACAAGTCTAATTGGCTATGTTTCTCGCTCGCTAAGTCAATCAAACCTACGCCTATCTTGTAATAGCGTACACCTTCACGAAATAGCTTGGGTGCGGCTTCACATATAGCCTTAGTCAGCTCGACCGTACAGTTAGTTGGACAAGGAAAATGCACCACTGTTTTATAGCTAACAGGACGCTCATCATGGGGTGAATTAGTGGCAAATAACAGCATAGTCTTGCAGACTGAGCCTTGCTTACGCGCTTTAGCCGCCGCAATCCCCACGTGCTTACTCAATGCTTGCAATAATGACTCAAAATCAGTGATGCGCTCACCCATGCTTCTTGTCGAGTAAATCTGCTTCTTATCTGCCCTTGCTTCATCCCACACCTTGCATACTTGGCCGTTAAGCTCTCGTACTGTGCGCTCGACTTCAATGCTGAACTGTTTACGGGCTAATCCTGCTGGCATGTTAGCGAGGTCAAACGCTGTACGGATATTCATCAGTTCGAGCTTAGCACTAAGCCTACGACCAATCCCCCAAACATCACCCACAGCAAGCTGCTTTAAAATAGCGATTCGGTCTTGGTCATTGTCGATAACACAGACACCTTTATAGCCCTCTATCTTCTTAGCAGCATGGTTAGCTAGTTTCGCCAGCGTCAGGGTTTTAGCAATCCCCACACAAACAGGTAAACGAGCTTCTTTCCATACAGCGCGTCTTATCAATTGCCCTTGGGTATGCAGACACTTTATTGCTGGATAACAATTCTTAAACGACAGGAAGGTTTCATCGATACTGTAGACATGTTGCTCAGGTGCAAATCGGCCAATGATATCCATCATCTTGCTAGACAAATCAGCATACAGTTCATAGTTAGACGAACAGACAATAACACCACGCTCTGCACAGAGTGCTTTGACTTGAAAGTAAGGCACAAACTTCTGAATACCCGCTTCTTTGGCCTGTCTATTGGCAGCAACAATCATCCCATCGTTGTTACTGAGTACAATTACAGGCTTACCACGCCAATCAGGCCGGAACACCTGTTCCGCGCTACAGTAGAAGCTATTGGCATCGACTAGCGCAAACATCTACTTTTCACTCAATATGGGACTTTTACGGTGGCAACGAATAGAGCGAGTGATTACGCCTTCAATACTAAATTCATCGTATTCGTGAATGATGACAGGCTGGTGTTGTTGATTGGAAGAAAGCAGTAAGCGGCGGGGAATATCAATGATTTTGCAAACAAACTCCCTATTTAAACTGGCAACAATCACATCGCCATTACGCACTGTCTCATGGCGGTCAACAATGAGTACATCGCCATCAAAGATGCCGATATCTTGCATCGAATCCCCTTCAGCAAAGGCGAGAAAAGTCGAACTTGGATGGTCAATCAATAACTCATCCAAGCTTAGACCTAGCTGCGTGTATTCAGCAGCTGGTGACTCAAAACCTGTAATGCCAGCACGGGCAGGAATAGGGATAACACGCATAGCAATAAACCACTGTAATTATATACAGCAATTATAGGCGTAGAATGGCAGCTAGCAAGAATTATTCAACGACCGCAATGTAACACCATTGGTTCTTCTCTTTATCGAAGGCCACATCAATGTTCATTGGGTCGGTATAGCCTTGTTCAGCTCTGAGGGCTGCAATCTCGCTGATCTCTGCTAAGTCATCAATACACTGTGGCTGTATTAATGTGTATAAAAACATGACTATAAAACCGAACAAGGTTAACAGGATTGAAGTGACTAGAACACGTATAGGTCGGAAAATCATGAATTAGCCATCCTTAGCCAGAGAATTGAAATACCTTTATCAATATGACGATAGCAAAGATTTTTCTTGAAGCAAGGGAGGACGGAAGGTGATTTTGCATTAACTTAACAGGCCAAAATCTGTTACCCACAATAGCTATCAGTATTTTCATCAGTGTAGGAAGTTCGCGATATAGATTAACGCACCTAAACCGTTACAGTGCATGAAAGTCACTCATAAAATTTAATTATAAATTGCGGGCTCGCAATTGGTGGAGAAAAAGTAAAGTCGAAAGATGTTAAATTTTCTGTTATCTTAACTGACGTTTGCTTGATGGCATCATTAACATGAAATTTCTAGTGCTTATGGTCATTGTTCTGCTTCCTCTTGATATCAAGGTATCGACGATAAAAAACGTAGTACTTCTTGATGTTACAAGTAAAATATTCCCATAGCTCAACATGGTTATCTTTTTTGAACTTTCTCTCATGACTAATACATTTAATCTTAAATGAGCACTCTATTATAAAATGTTTAAAATTCCGTCTTAGTTCACTACCGTCTTTTATAAATAACTCGTAAGACTTTAAGCTATTAATTACATTAAAGCATATATTTGACTTCCTGCAATCAAAATATTGTATTTTAGAACTATTTGTTAATGGGTCTATCAAAATGAAGTAATTACTTCTTTCCAGCTTTAACTCACCATATTCATTGGTGGTGTCTTTAGTTTTTTCTGACAAAGTTTTGGCTTTAACTGTTGCATTTATAACTTTCAACCTTTTATTAAGATGATTTTCGCATGAATTGCACTTTTTAACTCGTCCATAGTTAAGAAACATCTTAAATGTAATTGGAAATAGACTTGTCAAAATGTAAAGTTCGACCCATCCATTGAAGTATTCAACCCCGTATCTAAGGTTAGTATTTTTATGCATCCTCCTTAACTCTTTATACTCTTCCATATATTCATCAATAAACTTAACCTCATTGTCAACAATCTTTTTCCTTCTTTTATTTAAATAATCAAAAAGTCCTTTTTGCAGGTTTAATGTGAGCAAAGTCCTCCTTTTATCCACATAGCCTAAAGTCACCTCGCCAGTCTTTAAGGATTTGTATATAGCAAATTCTTCTTCATCAAACCCCATATAGGGGTTTTTATCCGTGCCCAACCTACCGTATCCGCTCATATTTTAACCAAAAAGAAATTAAACGCATAACAACATGTTTTTTATCATAAATTTATTTTTTAATGCTTTATTACGCCTGCAACCGAAGTTTATATGTTTAAACGGTATTTATCTAGTCTCAGAATAATAAAATGAAGTTAAAAAACTTAAAATGATGAAAAAATCAAGTGGTTACAAGTCATTATGACTGTATTAAATTGAGCTTAGCTCGGAGGATTGCTCGGCACTGAGGAATTTTGGAGCGAGGACTATAGACAGTTAGATGACAACATAGAAGGTACACATGAAACATTATCAAACTACAAGCGCTAATTCAGAGCCTGATTTTAAATTTGTTAAAACAATCATCAATAACAAAAAGGCACTAGAGGGGGGGGTGTCTTTAAACTCAAAGAAAATGAAAAAATTATGCAAGGCTTTAACTGGTTCATCTAATTTAACAAAATCAATACTTTACATAATCTACACCAACGGCGGCTATAAAAATATTGGCTATTCATCTTTCAAAGCGTTTGTAGAAAATGAGCTGAATATTACATACGATGCCGCATGGAAACAAGCCCGCTCAGCGAAGATTGCCTATTCCATATGTGGGCAAGCAGGCATAAATTTATTTAGTGATAGCTCAATGCTTGCAATGACAGACCTGAATAATGAGGAAATTAATGAAGTTAAATTATTGATTGAAAGTAAGTATGGTAAAGAAATGACTACCGAAGGTAAATATACTCAAAAAATTGTTGAGGAGGCAATTGATGCTCTCCGGGAGAAAACCATATTAATCGAACGTCAAAACGATAGCTGCGCAAATGAATCGCAAGATATAGTTGATATGGATATCCCGCCGACAGAGGGCTGCAATTTAGAAATGTTTGACTCAGAATACTCATGCTCAGGTGAGCGCAGCATGCTAGTAATCGAACCAAATCTAGTTTCACCGCCTGAAATAGAAAGTGCCTTTAAAAAAGAGTCAAAGAAAACCTTTAGCACCTCACTTAACCAATTTATATTTTTTTTCACAGATGAATCCTGCGAGAAAACTAATATCAAAAAGGTTTTTTTGGCTTTTTTAAAAACAAATGCAGGAAGTAATGAGAAAATATTAAAGCTAGCAATAAAAATGCTAAAGAAAAAATTAAATAAATGCAAATAAAAAACTCACTACATTGGCTGGTTCAGTTTTAAGCGAGCACTGAATCGGCTTTAAGCTTTAGCTGTAAAACCCCATAGATCTAATAAGGCATTACCATGAATAACAACCAAATCAAATCAGCTATTAATAGTACTATGTTTAATAGTTATAAGTACTTAGATAACAGTAACAATGATATTCACATTACAATAGATAACTATTTAGAAGCTGTCATTCAGTATCGTGTTAGCCATAACAAGTTTGTATCTAAGGCTATGCATCAACGTCTAGCCGAGCATACAGCGCTAAACGTGATGGACACTAAAGCGCTCAAATACGCATTGCAACATGCCACTGTAGGTGCTGTCACTGATAGCATTAAAGGTCTGCATCTTCAGAGCCGTTTGCTTGAATCTCAATTAGCCAATCCACAGGCATGGGCGTGTTATCCGATCGTCGATAAGCTGCATATTACTGTGGATGTGGCTAAAGATGAGATTGATGATTTATACAGTCAATCTCAGTCTATCTTTGAAAACAGTCAGTTTAAGTGCTCTAAGACAAAGCCCAAGCGCCAGAAAGGCCAATTCTATAGAGATGTACTGACATTCTCATTAAAGACTGATAAGACAGCGCAGATACGCATGTTCTTTGGTGATAACGCTAAAAATCGTAAAACCAAGCACAACAAGCTAAGAATTGAGTTTATTCCTGCGCGGTTTACGCCTAAACAGATTAGCGAGTTTTTTTATCTGCTAAAGCGCTCTAAGTGTATTAAAGACTATAAAACCAAGATGAAAGGCGCAAACGTTACACGTTGCGATATCGCCATTGACTTTTTGTGTGTTCCTACACCACTGGTGATTGTCGATAAGCCAAAGGTTAAGCATTTTAATAATCACAGTGAGCATGAGAATAAGGGGATGCGCTTTGTTCAAACGATGTACATCTGCAAGCAAGGTGATAGCCATATCGTCGTTTATAGCAAGCCAGAAAAGCTGTTAGAGATGAGTTCTAAAAAGGCAAAGGATCGGCTTCCTATGCTCATTAATGAAGATAGTAATCCGTTAACGGTAACACGTTTCGAAAATGCCTGCCTCCCTCAACAATCTGGCAGTACTCTGCTATTACAAGACCTGCACAAGATGAGTCACCTGTTTAAGTCTGTCGAAATCTATCGCCCTGAGATACTCGGCAACTTAGATGAGGCAGAGCGCAAATTAGCACTAAGAGATGGACTAATGATCTATTTGAAAGATGAGTATGATGAAGCCGCCTTTATGGCGCGAAGTGACATGCTTCAGCGCCATGCGATGTTTATCAATCGCAAAGCGTTTAAGTCGATGCAAGAGAAAGTGCTGCGTAAGTTACGAAAGTGCATCATATCCCCTAAGGCTTAGCCTAGTTAACCGTGTCAAAAACAGTGGCTGAAATTTAGGCTCAAAAGTGATATTATGAACGTGTTTCTAGTATCACTTTTCCCTTCTCGTTCAACCCTCTAAACACAATTCAATTTATACACTTACTGGAGTTCTCTATGACTACAGCGACCCCCTATGCGCTGTATTTGAGCCGCCTGTCCATTAATAGTCAGCGCTCTATCAGCTCACAAATGCGCAGTATTGCGCGACTCATGCAGTGGCAAGAAGACAGTCTCGATGACAAGCTGTGTCAGATTGACTATCAACAAGCACTGCAAATACGCGCAATGATGACTCATGCGCAGTGGTCAGCCCGTTCCATCAACCGCGCCATGATAGCGATTAAGAACATCGTCAAAGTGGCGGCCTTGATGAACAAAGCCGATTTATCGCAAGTCGCAAACTTGCAGACCATTAATCAAGTAAAGCACGGTGAGCATCAAGGTACGCCGTTAAGCACAGAGCAAGTGACCGCGGTATTGGATTACTGCAAAACGCAAAAAGGCACCTTTGCTACCCGTAATCTGGTGATATTCAGTCTGTTCTTGGGTACTGGGTTGCGCCGCAGTGAGTTATCGGCGTTGATGCTGCATGACTATGATGCCAACTTGCATACCCTGACCGTGGCAGCGGGTAAAGGTAATAAGAGTCGCACCTTGTTCTTACCTGAGTGGGTAGAGCAAAATCTGCTGGCATGGCTTAAGTTACGTCAGCGCCAGCAGGGTTATTTAGTGTGTAAGTCAACGCTAACTGGCAAGCTTAAGTTATCTGAGCCAACCACCCCAACGGCTTTGTATCGGTTAGTTAAAGAGACCTTGTATGAGCTAGGAGTGGATAACGTATCACCCCATGATTTACGCCGTACCTTTATTACTCGCTTGCTTGAGCAAAATGTGGATATCAATACCGTGCGCCAAATGGCAGGACACGCCGATATCAGTACTACCACCATTTACGATAAACGTGACCATGCGTTTATGAAGCAAGCCGCTGCGATGCTGGATTACATCCCGCCTGATAAACCCATTAAACGGGGGCGCGGCAGTCGATGATAAACGTCAAACCCATCGCTAAACACGCTAAGCATTGTTATTACCTTGCAACTCAAATCGCCGAAGACTTATTACTGTCAGCCGTCGATTATGGCTTTGAGTATATGCCGTCCTATGCGATTAACTCGTTAGTGGGTATTAAGCTACAACATGGCATTAACCATGATATCGACAGCACCCTAGCGTTGTTTCCGCTAAAAGATAATTACCCTCTAATGGCAGAAACGGTGCAGCACAATGCGCGGTTTCTGTGTGAACTGTTTAAACTTGATGCCGCGATGAAGCCTGTGATGGTGCTCATCATCGTGCTCAATGCCAATGCAGGGCTCAAAGAATTGCTTAACCTGTTAGCTGACCATGATACGGATATCCTCATTCATTGGTTAGAGCAAGAAACAGGACTTAGCAGTGATGATATCCATGAGCAGCTAGAACCTTTAGCCCGTAATCGCTTTATTGAGGGAGCAGCATTACTCCTACCGCATTTGTTGAGAATACCGGAGCCGTTTAGGGTATTGCTGGTGACTGAAAAGCTTACTCGCCGTGAAGCCTTGCTCGCGCCGATTATCAAGCACAGCCCCACAGCACAGTTCAAGCTTAAGCAATTTGAGCATGTGAATGCCGATTTAGTGTATCGCTATCTAAGGGCTGCCATGGCTCAGCGGCTTAAAGGGGTTAACATTTTACTGTATGGGGCAGCGGGTACAGGCAAGACCGAGCTATCTCGCACCTTAGCAAAGGCACTGCGTCGCAGCTTAGTGGAAGTGCAAAGTGTGCAGTTTGAGGATGGTAAAGTGACTGAGGAGTTCTTGAGTAAAGAGCCGACTAGCCAACGCTTAACCTACCTTAATCTACTGCAAAGCTTGCTCGATGGCTCAGATGAAAGCCTGTTATTGGTCGATGAGTGCGAGAGCGTGTTTAAGCATGCTGATGAGCATTATTCCAAAGAAGGCTTAATGCGCTTACTGGAAACCAATCCTGTACCTGCTATTTGGATTACAAACCATGTATCGCTATTGGAGCCAAGCTACATACGCCGCTTTAAGCTAGTGATGGAAATCCCTGTGCCCGATGAAGCCTTTAGCTTTGCCATGAGTAAAACCATGCTCAAATCACTTAAGGTATCGGATGCGTTTCGCTTGGTGTTAGCCAGCAAATCTAATGCTGCTCCGGCATATATTGCGAACGCCGCCCATGTGGCGAGTACCCTAGCCTTAACAGGGGATGAGGCTGAAATCGTGGTATTGGATGTTATCGATGCCACCCTTGAAGCCTGTGGTGAAGAGCCGCCAGCGGCTAAATATCAGGGCCAGCTCAGCTTTGACCCGAGTTGCTTAAACCTTAACGCCATCGACGGGCAAGATACGCAGTCCATTATCAATGATATCGACACCGCGATAGCCAACAGCCTCCCTGTCAGGGTGTTACTCAATGGTCCCCCAGGTACAGGTAAAACAGGTTGGGTACATCACTTAGCTGAAACCCATGGCTTAGATATCATGCACATCAAGTGCTCTGATGTACTGAGTAAGTATGTCGGTGAGAGCGAGCAGAACATTGCTGCGCTGTTTAGAGAAGCGCACAGAACAAAGAAGCTGATGCTCTTTGATGAAGTCGATAGCTTGCTCAGTCAGCGTGAGAGCGCTCAAGCGCAGTATGAAGTGCAGCTCATCAACGAACTGTTGTCACAGCTTGAATGCAACACCATGCCCGTGTTTGCAGCAACTAACGCACTCAGCGCAATCGATGGCGCAGTGATGCGCCGCTTTGACTTTAAACTGACCTGTGACTATCTGACTGAAAGCCAGCGCCAGACCTTGTATAAGCAAGTATTGGGTATCACTAAGTTAACCCAAACCGAAGCTGACCAACTTCATGCACTACAACAATTAACGCCCGGCGACTTCGCTATCGTAGCAAGGCGCATGTTATTTCAACCTAACCACAACCACAGAGCCACCGCTATTACCCTGTTAACCCAAGAAAACAACCGTAAACAAGCCACGCGCCGCATTGGCTTTATCAACTAAACCCAGCAACACAACCCACTAAACCACGAAAAGGAACACCCCATGACAACATTATTGAGTTCGCTCAAGGTTATCGCTCGCCCTGAAATTGCCGTTAAGCCACCTATCATCGGCAAAAGAACCCGCTTGGCTGACAAGCTGAAACAGCAATTGGATATGGCCGAATGCTTTATCCAAGGCAGCGAGTTTGAAGCCTACCGCGAGAAAAGTGTCAAAGACCCTGAGACGGGAGAGCGTAAGAAGGTACGCCGCCGTATCACAGTGCGCCCATGGTACTACAACAGTGAGGGTCACTATTACTTCGAAGTCCGTATCGGGATTAGACCTATCGAACTGGTAAAGGATAAACCTGCCATTGATGTCGGTGATAAAGCCCTGCTACCTGACACCATCAAGCTGATTATCGATGCCGTGGAGAAAGGCGAGCTAGATGAGTTCATCCTCAAGGCATCTAAGTTCCCGACCAAGAAAACTAAGGCTAGCGCTGAGGCCAGCACAGGCGCAAAGAGTGAAGCTAAGAGCGATACCTCAGCCAAAACCACCAAGTAGTGCACACACTATCAGGAGCAGAAGGAAGTCACTTCTCTCCTGAGTCTTTAGCACCAATAGGGATAGACCATGGCGATTATCCGTGAAATCAATGTCAAATATCAGTTCAAAGAAACCCAGTGCGCCTTGGCCGAGCAAGCCATCACACGGCCTGAAGATACCGCGCAGGTATTTGACTACCTTAAGCATGAAACCAAAGAAATGTTTATCGTGGCTAACCTGACAACCCAGCACACCATTAATTGCGTAGAGGTCGTGGCGACAGGTTCCGTGAACGGTATCAGTATGCGACCCGTCGAAGTGTTACGCACGGCAGTTATTCTCAATATGCCCAGCGTTATCCTTGTTCATAACCATCCTTCAGGCGATCCAACACCAAGCACTAGCGATATTCAATTCACCCGTAAAGTCATTGAGTGCGCCAAAGCGCTGGATATCAATGTCCTCGACCATGTGATTATTGGCCTTAACCGCTTTACCAGCCTTCGCGAAACCCACTCCGATTTGTTCTAACACCGACTAAGGACACAAGATGAATACCATCAACAAAGAGTTGGCCTTGCCTGTCTCTGACAGACTGCTATTGGCATTAACCCCGTTTATCAGTAACCAAGCCGACAATGCCGTGACGATTAACTTTCGTGATCCAGATTACAGCCCACAACGGGGTGGCTTTCATCCTGTGGAGATAAGGCTAGAGAAACACGCCGAGCACTGGCAGTTATGCTATATCACCGACTTTTGCTATGTCGGCCAAATGGGACAATGGGAGTTGGTTAAAGAACTGGACTTTGACTTTAGCTGCGGCGTATTTCAAAGCATTAGTGGCCTACTAGTCATTGAAGCAGCAGTAGCGTTTTACCCGATATGGGAGCAAAACTTCCTATGCTATTGGCAGGAGTTAGACGTTTTTAATGTCAGTGTGTCGGCAGATTAACCCTCAAAACACTCAAAACCGCCGCAAATGTCACCTATTAAACACGCTAAAGTCGACTACACTGATGCTCAAGCAGGAAATGTCTTCCTTGCTTGCGCTATGGACTGTCTTAAAGAATAAGGAGTAAACCCATGTCAGGATGGTATGAATTAAGTAAAAGCAGTAATGAGCAATTTAAGTTTGTATTAAAGGCGGGAAATGGAGAGGTCATTCTCACCAGCGAGCTTTACACAGGTAAGAGTGGTGCGTTGAACGGTATTGAATCCGTGCAAACCAACTCCCCTATCGAAGCCCGATACGCCAAAGAAGTAGCTAAAAACGAGAAGCCGTATTTCAACCTCAAAGCAGCCAACCATCAAATCATAGGCACCAGCCAAATGTATTCGAGCACTGCTGCAAGAGATAACGGGATTAAGTCGGTGATGGAAAATGGTAAAACAACCACCATTAAAGATTTGACCTAGGCAAGCATGCCCAGTGTGGTGCTTTGCTGGAAGGTGAATGATGAACTCTAGCAAAGTAGCGAGTTGGTAAGTATCTAACATGACTGAATTTTAGATACAAAAAAACCGACGCTAAGGTCGGCTTTGAAGTGGTACCAGTGGCCAGACTCGAACTGGCACGCTTTTAAGGGCGCGGGATTTTGAATCCCGTGTGTCTACCGATTTCACCACACTGGCATAATCTTCAATCTATAAAACTTTGCAAATCTTTGCAAGTGAACTTTTTAAAAATAACTATTTATATCATCAGCTTAGTGACACTAAACCGTAGACACTGTGACTTTTGAATCCCCTGTGTCTACCGATTTCACCACACTGGCATATCAAATATGCACTTAGAAACAATCAAAACAACTGGCTGTCTCTAAGTGCTGGGAATTATACCTTTGCTTATGACAATGGCAAGTCTTTTGCCGCGACTTTAATACAAATTGCATTTAACCGCTCAAAAATCATGCTCTTGGGGTTATTCTGCGCCATGGGATAATAAAAAAGCGGTATATTCTTTATCACTTTTTTGAATATGGTTTACCAACCAAGCTTTCAAGAAAGCCATTAATTCGTCGGCAACATCTTCACCTCTAACAACTCGCTTTTGAAAATCAAGTACTTGCCCTACTAACTTGCCGTGTTTTTCCTTGTGGCTGTCAGTTTGAGGGTAACCAAAACGCGCAAAGAGTTCCTCTTCATAGGCAAAGTGATTGGCCGTGTAATCTACTAACCCTTGCACGATACGTTTGATGGCTTCGAGTCCATACTCTTCATTTAATGTGCGGTGTAATTCATTGATCAATGAGACTAAGCGCTGATGTTGACGATTGATCTCTGGCATTCCTATGTCTAACTCAGGCCCCCATTTCACAAAGAGTTTATTTTGCGCCTGACTCGAATTAAAAAATGCCGCATTCACATGGAATCGATGCAGCAAGGAGCCAATTTCCTGCGACATGTTATACACTTTCAAACTCGATAAGTTAGTGTTGTTGGTGTGGGAGGCATTACTCAGGGCTAGCTCAGCCATCACACTGATATTTTTATTAATTTCCTCTGCTACTGTATGTTGCTGTCCCGATGCCGTGGCGATTTGGTGGGACATATCGGTAATGGTCTCCACCTGAGCGACAATCTGCCCGAGTGCACTGTGAGCTTGATCAACCATATCAGCCGTTTCGTCGGCAATCGCCACGTTTTTCAACATGACTTCAACACCATGTTGTGCGCCTTTTTGTAATGCGGCGATTTGCTGCTGGATCTCAACCGTGGCTTCGGATGTTCGTTTAGCGAGATTACGCACTTCATCGGCGACTACAGCAAAACCGCGACCATGTTCACCCGCTCTCGCACTTTCAATGGCAGCATTTAAAGCGAGTAAATTGGTCTGTTCGGCCACCTGCGAAATCGTTTCGATAATACTACTGATATTGTTGCTGTCGGCGGCCAAGTGCTCGATCACGGTTCGAGTATCATGGATCTGTTGCGACATAGCGCCAATTTTAGTGACTATGCCATTCATGATTTGATCACCGCGCTTAGCAGAACTTTGGGCAATATCAGCTGCCTGCGCAGCACTCACCGCATTTTGCGATACAGCTTGTACGCTTGAAACCATCTGCGTCATCGCACTGGCTGCCAGTTCAGTTTGATGCTCTTGCTCTAACACGCCTTGCTTTGCCTGTTCACTGATAACCTTGATATCCGAGGCGACTTTTTTCATCCCTTCACAGGTATCAGATAAAGACAAAATCGTACGGCTGACATCCTCACCCATGCGATTAATGTTATGTACTACCTTAATGAACACACCCGCATCTTTCTCTTCCAATTGATAACTCAAATCTCCCTCGCCTAAGTGGTGTGCTGCACGCTCAAGTTGTCTCAAATTACGGATTAATTTATTGATGTTGAACACTAAAATGGCGGCGAGCGCGCTTAAACACAAAATGGCAACAAAGTGCCCTGTGATCACCAAACAATAGAGGGGATAAATCAGCAACAATAGTGGCGCAAAGATAGAATTATATCCCATTGAATCCTTGTGACTTTTTTTAGAATCCATTTTTTACTCCTTTAAAAAACTGATATCGCGCCTTCATATAAAAACAAGAACGAATAAATGGAATAGCGCGTTAACTGAATATCGATCGAGTTGAATAGGTTAATCCTAGACGCTAACGGAAGAAGAAACAAAGCTAAATTATTTGAACTCGTCGCTGTTAAGCATACTCTTAAATTTGACCAAGATCACAGAGTTAACTAAGGGTTATGACTTTGTATTCCTATGTCGATTTTTTATTGATCGAGATCAGTATTTTAGCTATCGAATACCGCTAATTTAGCGAGGACTTCACAGGAAAGAGGATTTCAGTCATGGCATTTTGGTTAGATCTGATGTTTGGTAACCCCATAGGCTTACTTTCAATGATCGTTATCTTTAGCACAATAGGGATAGTGTCTTATATCACTTGGATGTTCATTGTGAAGTCGGCACCGAAACCATAGTTTTTGCTCCAGTTGTTCTTCATATTTCTTGTATAAATGCAAAATCTAGGGGGTCTTATCACCCCCATTTTTTGTTGTCTCGTATGTTAAAAATGCTAACTAAAACATCGCTAGCACTCATCCGAGTGAGGTAGAACACGCCTATGCTGCGTGTTTTCTGTTTTGTACTAATCCATTCAAAAATTGCGGACGCGCCTTAATCAACGACTGCATTTCTTCTTGGCTCGGCTCACCTGCTGGCAAACGCAGCACATCACGGTTAAGGTACATACGCGCTTTCATGGCAATCTTATAGTCGGCGGTCGGTCCCTGAATCGCATAATGGCGCTCGTTACCGAGCTTTTCTAAGATGCAGGCATTCACTAAACTTTTTACAGCGGGTTCATTTTGCGGCAGAGTCAAAATCGTGGCGCCTTGAAGAAAGAATTCCCTCACTAAAGCTCGCTCAGCGGGATCAAGTAGATTCACTTTAGCTTCAATCGTCTCAATAACGCGCTTATCACTTAAATGACGGATAGACTCATCTAAGCCTAAGTTAATTAATTGACTCAAAAAGTAAGCGATAGAAACGATTAGACCTAATCCAACAAACTGTGCATGTTCTGGCACAAATTTATCGAGCGCCAGCACTGCCAGCACATTAGGAGGAATAAGAAGTAAGACAGAACAACTCACCATAAGCCACAGCATGACTCTAAACATCATTTTCTTCGGGCTAAAAAACTTAACTGAATCCAGCTTGAGTTTAAACATAGTGCTATCCCAGTGACAAAAAATTGAACTTATCGGCTAATAAGCAAATTTAATGCCACAAATTAAGACATATTTCGTTGATTTTATCTGCGAGAAAATGCACTTTCTGGATCTGTAGGTCTATGCTTATAAGCATCTCAAGCCGCTATTGCATAAAGAAAATTTAAGATGCTGACATTCTTTAGCCAACTTATCAAAAGCCCCATAGGCAGGCACCTTACCCTGTCTATTGTACTTTTTAGTTCTGTTATCACCTTAATCACCACTGCGTATCAGTTGATCAGTGATTATCGCAATGATGTAGTGCGTATCGATAGAGTATTTTCCAACATGGAAAAGGTGAACTTAGATGTGCTCGCCGCCAGTATTTGGGTTATTGACGAGCGGCTCATTAACACTCAGCTCAATGGGCTAATTCAGCTGCCCGATATTAACTATATTTCGATTAAAGATGACAGCGGCCAAGCATGGAATGCAGGCGAGCAAAAACAAGAACACTCCTTAGATAAAACCTTTCCCTTAGTCTATAAATCACCAACTGAAAACATCAATGTCGGCACACTCGAAATACAAGTCGATGTCGATGCTATCTATCAACGCTTGTATGATAAGGCCATTATCATTCTGCTTTCTAATGGCATTAAAACCTTCTTAGTGGCTGGGTTTATTCTATTTTTAGTGTGGTTCAACATTACTAAACACTTAGATAAACTCAGCCAATACTGCAAAAATATCGACATAGACCATGAATACGAGCCACTACAATTTGATCGTCATGAAAAAATTGATGAATTCAAACAAGTCGCCGATTCCATCAATAGCATGCAAGTACAACTTAGAAGCTCATTTAGCGCCTTAAAGAATTCTAAGACGGAACTGCAAATAGCCTTAGAAGATAGAGAGCGGCTACTCAAGCTCGAACGTAGCTATAAAGAAGAGCTCGCAAGGCAAGTAAAAGAAAGAACACTAGAGTTAGAACAATCCCTTAGCGCACTAAAACGAGCACAACAGGTTTTAGTTGAGCAAGAAAAAATGGCGGCCTTGGGTGGACTCGTGTCAGGGGTTGCCCATGAGATAAACACCCCAATTGGCATTTGTTTGACGGCGGCGAGTGCGCAGCTCAGCCATATTGAAGAACTGATCGACCTGATCCACAGCGATCAAGCCACACTAGATGAGATAAATGAAATACTTAATGAGTACCAAGAAAGCTGTGAACTCATTGTCCGTAATATCACTAAAGCCAGTAGTTTAATTCAAAAATTTAAAACGATCGCCATCGACCGCAGTCATGAAGAACACCAATGCTGTAATCTAAACCAGCAGCTACATGAAATCCTAGAGTCGACATTAATTATGCATCCCAATGTTAACGCCTCAACGGAGATCAACGTGGAGCCTACACTCAATATCAAAACCAATATCAGTTTGTTAAATCAAATTGTTAGTAATATTCTCTCGAACGCCTTTACCCATGCATTCCAAGGACATGAAGACAATCTTATCCACATTAGTGCGACTTTGGATGAAGAATCAATTCAAATCAGCATTCAAAATAATGGCTTAGCCATTCCAGCAGATGTTGCTGAGCACATGTTCGAACCCTTCTTTACTACAAATCGTAATAAAGGTGGTACTGGCTTAGGATTATCAGCGGCCTTTAATGCCGCAACACTGTTGAAAGGCACTATGAGTTATCGCGCAGACTCAAAACTAGGCGGCCCACAATTTGATATTAAATTTCCATACACTCAATGTGAACCAGTCAATAATCAACAAGATTTTTATATCTAGGTATAACCTAATGAAATTACATAATATTGAAGGGGCATCACCGCCCTTGAAAGCGGTGATATCTTGACTGAATCTAGGTTAAGAGTTTAAACCGCCTCTTGAGCCTGCTGTGCCAATCGCGCTAATACGCGACTTGCCGCCACAAAACCAAATGTCCCAGTGACCATAGTCACAGCCCCAAAACCAGAAGCACAATCCATCCTCATGCTGCCATCAGCCGCCGCTTTAGTACCGCAAACTGAGCCATCGGCTTGGGGATACACTAACTGCTCACTGGAAAAAACAGCATCGATAGCAAACCGGCGTTGCAGGTTTTTAGAGAAGTTATACTCGCGGCGCAAAATATTACGCACTTTGGCTAGCAAAGGATCTTGGTAGGTTTTAGCGAGATCAGTTAACTGAATTTGCGTCGGATCTGTCTGCCCGCCCGCACCGCCCACTGTCACTATCTTAATTTTTTGACGTTTACACCAAGCAATTAACGCAGCCTTCTGCTTAACGGCATCAATACAATCAATAACATAATCAATATTGCCACCCTCTTTAGCTCCAAGCAAATACTCGCCTAGATTATCCAATGTAATAAAATCTTCAATTTCATTCACTTGACAATCAGGATTAATTTCACGGATCCGTTGTGCCATCACAGCAACTTTAGAACCGCCGATGGTGGAGCTAAGAGCATGTATTTGACGGTTAGTGTTAGTGACACAGATATCGTCTAAATCCATCAAGCTTATCTGTCCGATGCCGCTTCGCGCTAAGGCCTCTGCCGCCCAAGTACCTACGCCACCAATACCAATCACCACCACGTGGGATGTGGCAAATTTAGCCAACGCCTTTTGTCCATACAAACGGCCAATTCCGCCAAATCGATTTAGATAGGCCTCAGTCATAAATACTTACCTTATATTACCCAATAACAGCAGGAGCGCTTGCCCTAGCATCGAATGGATGCCAACAGGGGCAGCTTAATAGCAACACCAGAAATGTGCCGTGGATTCTAAACGATATCGACATAAACCGAAATCAGATCCTCAGCCACCAAACACTAGATGCAAAGGGATACGAATACTAAATGAGTGTAATAAAAGCAAAGGCCCATCATTTACCACCGAGTCATTTGGTAATCGACTTAATAAAAACATGTATTTCACTTGTAAAACAATATGTTGAATAAGCCATCCTTTATATGAAACTTGATCAAGATCACACTTTATCATTTCAAGTCTGTGCAGACTTTGCCGCATAAAAGCTCAACAGCATGCATAGATACTGAAGTTATCAATGCATATAACAGCGATAAGCACAGGAAAATGAAGATGAAAAAGAATCTACTGACGACGGCTATTATTTCTAGCCTCACACTCTATTCATTCACAGCACTCGCCGATGGCCCTGAATTCTATGGTCATGCTGATCTTGCCATTACCAATTCAGACACAGGTTATGCAACTCAAAACCAAAAGGAGGGCACTGTTCTTGAAAACAACTTCTCTTGGTTAGGCGTAAAAGGTTCTGAAGCTGTAAGCCCTTACTTTGACATCATTTATCAAATGGAATTTGGTGTCGAAAACTTTGACAACTCAAATAAAACCTTCAATGCCCGTAATACATTCCTAGGGATCAGAAGTGCCGCAGGTACGGCCTTAGTAGGCCGTAACGATACCGTATTTAAATCAGCTGAAGGTAGCTTCGATCTTTTCGGTAATACCAATGCTGATATCGACTTACTGGTTGCAGGCCAAACACGCTCAGCCGATGGCATTTCTTACTATTCACCTAAAATTGCCGATCTCGTGACGCTTAATGCCACTTATCTGATGAGTGATAACTATGACCAAGTGGATAGCAATGGCAACGACGTGTATAGCAAAGATCAAATGTATGCTCTGAGCGCCACCTTAGGGGATAAAGCCTTTAAAGCACAAAACTACTATGTCGCTGCCGCCTATAGTGATGGTATTGATAACGTCGAAGCCTACCGTGGTGTGGCCCAAGCTAAATTCGGTGACGTAATCTTAGGTGCCTTATATCAACACAGTGAGCATGTGGATGATAAGTTTGCCAATCTCTCAGGCGATACCTATTTTGTCAACGCAGCCTACTTAATTGGCGACTTAAAACTAAAGATGATGTACGGCAAAGATGACTCAGGTCTAGGCAAGTACGTGAGCCGTTATGTTGGTGACCAAGACAACAGTGGCCTAGAACTGGTCCGTGATGTTGACCTGCAACAGTTCAGTGTGGGGGCTGATTACCGCCTGAGCACTAAGACTATGGTCTATGGTCACTACACGCGCTTCGATGGTGATCTTATGTTGGCCGATGTGAAGCAAGACCTGAATGACAACATCTTTACTGTCGGTTTACGCGTTGATTTTTAAATAGATTAATCAACTAACCCCAAGGTTATTTATTGATAAAAAAGCGGCTTCGGCCGCTTTTTCTGCTTAGATATCGCCCCCAAACACAAATCTATAACCAATATGACAGACTTGCTACAGCATTAGTATATGCTACAGTTACCCTCGCCGACGCACTATCTAAGGCAATCCGCCTTACCTACCACTTAAGTAGTAAGTGAAAAATAGAGTTTTACCCCTTTCAGGTAAATTTGCAGTCAAGATATAAGGAAAGATCCCAGAAATGGCCCGAATATAGGCAAGGAGAGCCAAAAACATGATCTGCGCCACAGCCTGCGAGTCGTAAAACTGTAAAAATCGGCGGCAACTTTGTTACCGACTCAGGTAGCAAATGCGTTAAACCACACAAAAACCATGAAAAATGGATAAGAACTTAGGTTCGAGGGAGCACAAAACATGAAAAAGACATTCATCTCTGCATCAGTTGCATCAGTATTGGCATTGGCTTCATTCGGTGCGCTAGCCGAAGGCCCAAGCTTCTATGGTCGTTTAGAGCTTGCTCTAACCCATACTGACACAGGTGCCACTCTACAATCAGGTACTAACGGCTTAGAAGCAAACTATGCCGATGAGAATAACGCAGGTACTTATTTAGAAAACAACTTCTCTCTATTAGGTGTTAAAGGTTCAGAAAAAATCGCTGATGGCTTTGACGTTATCTACCAAATGGAATTCCAAGTTGAAAACACTTCTGGTGCAGGTGATGTTTTCAAAGCACGTAACACTTTCTTAGGTTTAAAAACTAACGCTGGTACTGTGTTAGTGGGTCGTAATGACTCAGTATTCAAACAAGCCGAAGGTGCTGTGGATATTTTCGGTAACACTAACGCCGATATCGACCGTTTAGTCAGTGCCCAAACTCGTACTGCCGATGGTGCTTGGTACTATTCACCAAAAATTGCAGGCTTAGTGACATTAAACGCTAACTATCAATTTGATGATAACGACACTACAGCTAAGACTTCTGAAAGCCTATATGCATTAAGCGCAACTCTAGGTGACAGCAAGTTTAAAGAACAAAACTACTATGCTGCAGTAGCCTATAACAAAGGCATTGCTGGTGTTGATGCATACCGTTTAGTTGGCCAAGCAAAATTCGGCCAATTCAAAGTTGGTGGTTTATTCCAAAACTCTGAAGATGTTGTGAACAATGACATCGAAGGTAACACTTACTTTGTTAACGTTTCTTATGATCTGAACGGTGTAAACCTGAAGGCTGAATACGGCATTGATGAAGCTGGTTTAGGTGGCGCTTACACTAAACTGGGCGGCGTAAAAGGTGCTGATGACATCAATTTCCAAAACTTCAACATTGGTGCTGATTATCGCTTAGCGAAATCAACTATGATCTATGGTCAATACGCTATGTACCGTGGTGATTTTACTGTTGCTAATGCTAAAACAGATCTACAAGATGACAACGTATTCTCTGTAGGCGTACGTTACGACTTCTAATCTCTTACCTAAGAGATAATAAAAACCTACTGTAGTAATACAGTAGGTTTTTTTATGTCTCAAATCTAATCCAAAAGCACCAAAAATAAAAAACCACCTAAGCCAAACTAAGGTGGTTTTAGTTAACCCATTTAATTCTTTACAGCATTGAAACCATGACAAAGCATTAGATGCTCGCTAAAGCATCACCGCCGTCACCTAATTCAACGCTATCGACACGTTGTAATCCTCTAGGCAATTTTGCACCACGACGACCACGTTCACCTCGATAATGTTCAAGATCGCTTGGCTTCAGTGTGAGCTTGCGCTTACCTGCCCACAGGGTAACCGGCGTATCACTTGGCACTAATTGTAAATGTGTCATAAGTTCATCGCGATTCTTGGCTCTTTCGGTTGGTATGCCAATAATTTTATTACCTTTACCCTTGGATAATTGCGGTAACGCTTCTAGCGAAAACAGTAACATCCGCCCTTCGTTTGTGATCGCTAGCAGTGACATTTCTTTAGTGCGGTCGATCAACTTAGGCGTTAATGATTTAGCGTTTGTTGGTAGACTCAGCAAGGCTTTACCTGCCTTATTGCGCGACACCATATCGTTGTATGAACAAATAAAACCGTAACCTGCATCCGTAGCTAACAAGTAACATTGGTCTTCTTCACCCATCAACACATGCTGCATGGTTTCGCCAGGTGCCATATTGAAGCGAGTCGTAATAGGCTCACCTTGGCTACGGGCCGATGGCAGAGTATGGCTATCCGTCGCAAAAGCCCGCCCAGACGAATCAATAAACACTGCGGCCTGATTGCTACGTCCCATCGCGCTACATAGATATTGGTCGCCAGACTTATAGGAGAGCGACAAAGGATCGATATCGTGACCCTTAGCACAACGCACCCAACCTTTTTCAGATAAGACAACAGTCACGGCTTCTGTCGGCGTTAACTCTTGTTCAGTTAATGCTTTAGACTCATTACGCAATACGATTGGCGAGCGACGATTATCGCCATAGGTTTCCGCATCTTGAATTAATTCTTTCTTGATCAACGTCTTCAAGCGACGCTCTGAGCCCAATAACTGCTCCAGTTTTTCGCGTTCGGCTTCAAGCTCATTTTGTTCGGCCGTGATCTTAAATTCTTCTAACTTAGCTAAATGCCGTAACTTTAACTCGAGGATCGATTCAGCTTGTTTATCACTGAGTGAAAAACGGGCCATCAACTCAGCTTTAGGATCATCGTGAAAACGAATAATCTCGATCACTTCATCAATGTTGAGGAAAGCGATCATTAGGGCTTCGAGTATATGTAACCGCGATACCACCTTGTCTAAACGATATTCTAAACGACGTTTAACCGTATCAACGCGGAACTCTAACCACTCAGTTAATAAAGTTTTCAACCCTTTAACTCGCGGACGTCCATCGAGACCCAGCACGTTTAAGTTAACTCTAAAGCTCTTTTCTAAATCCGTGGTGGCAAACAAATGCGCCATCAGTTGATCGCAATCGACGCGATTGGAGCGCGGCACCACCACAAGACGCACTGGGTTTTCATGATCCGACTCATCGCGTAAATCGGCCACCATAGGCAATTTCTTCGCCTGCATTTGACCGGCGATTTGCTCTAAGATTTTACCGCTACTGGCTTGATGTGGCAGCGCAGTGATGATGATTTCACCGCCATCAACTGTGTAAACTGCACGTGCTCTTAATGACCCACGGCCCGACTCATAAATTTTTGCAATATCGGCAGACGGGGTAATAATCTCGGCTTCAGTTGGATAATCAGGGCCTGGTACAAAGGCCATCAATTGCTCGAGTTCAAGCTTAGGATCATCGAGCAATGCTACGCAGGCGGAGACCAATTCTCTCACGTTATGCGGCGGAATATCCGTCGCCATACCTACGGCAATACCAGTAATACCATTGAGTAAGATATGCGGTAAACGTGCAGGCAGTACTTTAGGTTCCTTCAAAGTGCCATCGAAGTTAGCACCCCATTCAACCGTACCTTGTCCCAGTTCACTGAGTAACACTTCAGAGAATTTAGAGAGACGTGCTTCGGTATAACGCATAGCCGCAAATGACTTAGGATCATCGGGGGCACCCCAGTTACCTTGGCCATCAACTAACGGGTAGCGATATGAAAATGGCTGCGCCATCAATACCATAGCCTCATAACAGGCACTATCGCCGTGAGGATGGTATTTACCTAATACGTCACCAACCGTACGAGCCGACTTTTTATGCTTAGATTGAGCCGACAAACCTAACTCACTCATCGCATAGATAATTCGACGCTGTACCGGTTTAAGTCCATCCCCAATGTGTGGCAGGGCTCGGTCCATAATGACGTACATGGAATAGTTCAGATAAGCCTCTTCGGTAAAGCGCCGCAATGGCATTTGCTCTACCCCATCGAGACTTAACTTGATAGCGTCACTCATTTTCTTCTAGTTCCTGTGTTTCTTCAGTACTATCGCCCTTATAAAACAAGCGATACACGTTACCTTTTAAATCATCGGAGATGTACATAGCACCATCGGATGCCGATAACAGCGCAAAGGGTCGAGCAACGGGAAATTCACCGTCAAGGAAACTAACAACCGTTTCACGACTCACCACTTTTTGATCTTCAATCTTAAGCATAACTACTTGATAGCCAACTTTACTCGAACGATTCCACGAGCCATTTTCGGCGACAAACAACTGATTATGGTAAATATCGGGAAATTGACTGCCGCGATAAAATGCAAGTCCCGTGGGTGCAACATGGGCTGGCAACTCATACATTGGCAGAGTGATTTTTAAGTTTTTCGGTTTTTCATAGGCAGGTTCGACAACACTACTGGCATGCAAATAAGGAAAGCCATAATGACTCCCTATCACATCGATGCGGTTAATCTCATCGGGTGGCAAGTTGTCCCCCATCCAATCACGTCCTTGATCGGCAAACCATAATTTTTTGTCTATTGGCGACCAATCAAATCCACTTGCATCACGCACACCAGCCGCAATCTGCTCACTCGCGCCAGTATCAACATTGATCGCTATGATACTACTGTAAGGCACTGGCGCTTCACAGACGTTACAGGGCGCACCAATAGACACATATAAACGGCCATCTGGGCCAAAATTAATTGCCCGAGAACTTTTCTTCTCTGAGTAAGGTAAGTCACTGTAAATCTCTTTGGGTCGACTCGGGCGGCGCAATCTTTGCTCAATATCAACAAAGCGCACTATTTGATTTTCAGTGGCGACAAACAAATCACCATTGTGGAATGCAATCGCATCGGGTGATTCAAGCCCTTTGGCTATCACATAGCGCTTATCGACACGACCATCTTGATTACTATCAACGAGAGCATGGATAGTGCCGCTCTTATTGGAACCGACAAATAAAGTGCCATTAGCCCCCATCGCCATCTGCTTAGCATCGCCAATATCCGAGGCATAAAGCGATAAACCAAACCCCTTAGCGACGGTAATCATGATCGATTGGGAACCCGCAAAGGCGCTATTGCAGAGCAATAACGTCACACTCGCTAAGAGCGTAAAACCGGCAGAAAACACCTTTAAGCAATTATAATTATTAGTTTTAATATACAACATTGTAATTTTCTTTATGCCTATGTTTTATTGTTATCGGCAATAGTGCACAACATTAAAGTAAAGCCATGTCACCCTTATCTTCAAGCCAGTTTTTACGGTCCGGCGAACGCTTCTTAGCGAGCAACATATCCATCAAAGCATCCGTTTCTTCGATGTCATCTATCGTCAACTGTACTAAACGACGGGTGTTTGGATCCATCGTTGTTTCACGAAGTTGTAAAGGATTCATCTCACCCAAGCCCTTAAAGCGGGTGACTTGTACCTTACCCTTTTTATTCTCAGCGGCAATACGGTCTAAAATACCCGCTCTTTCTGCCTCATCTAAGGCGTAATACACCTCTTTGCCGATATCAATACGGAACAACGGCGGCATAGCAATATACACATGACCCTGCTCAACTAAGATACGGTAATGCTTCAAAAATAGCGCGCATAACAAGGTAGCAATGTGCAGTCCGTCTGAGTCGGCATCCGCAAGGATACAAATCTTGCCATAACGTAATTCAGAGATATCACTGCTATCGGGATCGCAACCAATCGCGACCGAAATATCATGGACTTCCTGTGAAGCTAATACCTGCGAAGCATCGACTTCCCAGGTATTCAAGATTTTGCCACGCAGCGGCATGATGGCTTGAAACTCACGATCGCGGGCCTGTTTAGCACTACCACCCGCAGAATCCCCTTCCACGAGGAATAACTCTCCGCGCATCGGATCTTGGCCACTACAGTCTGTCAGCTTACCCGGCAGTGCAGGTCCCGAAGTCACCTTTTTGCGGGCCACTTTTTTGGCGGCCTTTAAGCGGCTCTGGGCATTATTAATGCACATTTCGGCTAAGGATTCAGCTAACTCGGTATTTGAGTTCAACCAGAGTGAGAATGCGTCACGCACAACACCAGACACAAAAGCAGCACATTGGCGACTAGAAAGCTTTTCTTTTGTTTGACCAGCGAATTGCGGTTCTTGCATCTTCACCGACAATATAAACGCGGCGCGATCCCAAATGTCTTCAGGTGAAAGTTTAATGCCACGGGGAATTAAATTTCTGAACTCACAAAATTCGCGCATCGATTCCAATAAACCTTGGCGGAAACCATTCACATGGGTACCACCCAGTGGAGTCGGAATTAAGTTAACATAACTCTCACCAATAGATTCGCCGCCTTCAGGCAACCAAGTAATGGCCCAATCTGCAGCTTCTAGTTGACCTTTAAAGCAACCCACAAACGGCTCTTCTGGCAATCTTAAATTGTCACCGATAGCCGCCTTTAAATAATCAGTTAGGCCGCTTTCATAGAACCATTCATGGACTTCGTTTGTCTGTTTATTGGTGAATTTGATCCGTAAACCTGGGCACAGTACCGCTTTAGCACGAAGCAGATAAATCAGTTTTGAATTTGAGAAGTTAGCCGAATCAAAATAGCTCGCATCGGGCCAAAAATGCACTCGAGTCCCCGTATTACGACGACCACAGGTCCCTGTTGGGCGTAAATCTTCAACCTTAAATCCATTTTCAAAAGCGATGTCATACACTTGGCCATCACGGCGAACCGTGACTTCGACACGGCGCGACAAAGCGTTAACCACCGAGATACCAACACCGTGTAAACCACCGGAGAACTGGTAGTTTTTATTCGAAAATTTACCGCCAGCATGCAATTTGGTCAGAATTAACTCAACCCCAGGAATGCCTTCTTCTGGGTGGATATCCACTGGCATACCACGGCCATCATCAGTGACTTCGAGGGAGTTATCTGTATGTAGAACAACTTCAATTTTTGTCGCGTGACCTGCCAATGCCTCATCGACACTGTTATCTATGACCTCTTGGCCCAAATGGTTCGGTCTGGAGGTGTCGGTATACATACCTGGACGGCGTTTAACAGGATCGAGTCCGTTGAGAACTTCAATGGCGTCAGAGGTGTATTGATTTGTCATAGGGCACGCTATAGGTTGTTATATCCGGCCATGTTGCGGCTCGGCATGTCAGTTTGTCAAGGTAAGTGTAAAAATTGGCTTACAGTTTGCAGATGCGACTCATAACCAACAAAGCTGTGATCACCACCCGCTTCAACTCGCAATTGACAGTGATGATACTTATTGACCGCTTCGCGATAATCCAGCACATCATCACCTGTCTGCAATAATACCAAAAAACGATCCGGATTGCGGATCACAGCCGTATTAAATTCAGCGACTTCAGACTTATGCTCAGGTAAGACAAGATAATGCTGTTCAGTGTAAGGATTGAATTGCGGCCCCATAAACTCATCGAACAACTCAAAGGGTTTTACCGCAGGATTAACTAACACCGCTTTGCCACCATAGGTTTCGGCTAAATAGCTGGCGAAATACCCACCTAAAGATGAGCCTATATAAGCTAATGGCTCTTTGGCGTCAATCGCCGCCTCAACATAAGCGGTTAAGAGCACCATCGCAGCCTTAGGCGTATTAGGCAGTTGGGGCTGATGGAAGGCCACACTAGGATGATGCCGCGCCATGTACTTAGCCGTCATCACAGCTTTATCTGAAAATGGAGAGCTATTAAAACCGTGAATATAAAGCAGCATATTTCCTCAGGCTGCGGCTATTCGCGTTAATAACCGCTAGAGTTGTTGTCGGGGGAAAAATGGTTACCCGGTACGCGATACACTTTAGTGTTGATGCTACCATCGGCTTTCAACTCCAGCAAACGATAACCCGGTTGAACGCCATCTAAGGCAAAATAAGGCGATAACGGCTTAAATTGAATACAAGTGGAAGGTGTCGCCATCAACTGCAACGTGCCATGGGGCCCATTATGATGGGTATCAATACATTGGTGCACATGTCCCCAGAGCAATCCTTTGACCTGCGGATACTTTGCCACTCGCACGATAAACTCGGCGCCATTGTCCATGCAGTGCTGATCCAACCAAGTACAATTCACAACGATGGGATTGTGATGCATCACCAGTAAAGTATGGCATTCAGGATGCGCGGCAATGGCTTCATCAATTAATTCGAACTGAGTCTCGGCCATATTGCCGCCAGGCTTTCCCCGCACGGTTGAATCCAACATGAGGATTTGCCAGTTTCCCGCCAGAATACGCTGCTGCCCAAAAATCTGTTCACCCTGCATGTGCAGATACATGATCCGTGGATCGTCATGATTTCCAGGAAGATAATGGCAAGGTAAGCCAACGGGGGTGACAGCTTTCACAAATTGCTGATAGGACTCAGCCGAATAGTCTTGACTCAAATCGCCTGTGGCGAGCATCAAGTGAGCAGGATAGTCCACAGCTCTAATCGTATTTAATACGGCAGCAAAACTTTTGCTAGTATTAACTCCTAATAGCTGAGCTTCAGGATCGGCAAAAAGATGCGGATCTGTGACTTGCACGATACGCACGCTTTCCCCTTCAGCTATGGAGTAAGAGACAGCCTCTTTCAGCACATTGAATACCCAATTCTAAGACTGGCACACGACACTGTGTTGGTAACCAATCTTTAATAACTCTTCCAGGAATGCATTCACCTGGTACTTTTCATCACTTTGATACATGCGTACATTGGGATAATCATACACTGGGCGTAATTGGTAAATCTGTTGACCAGTTAACACTTCTGCTAATTTAGCATCGTGATAAATTCTCACTAACACCTTGGGAGTATTGATAAACTCCTTGATTTCGATGGGACGAGATATCTCAACTAGCTGAGTATATTTGGTATTTTCTAAAATTCGCACTACTAATATACCAAACTCACCTTCGAGTCGCCATGACTCACCGATAGCTATCTCTAACGGTAACCATTTCAACATGTAACCATAATTACGCCCGCACAGTGCTAAAAAATCACTGACGTTGGGTTTATAGCGCCGTTTTAGACTCGAAGTAGCCAAATTCATCCCAATTTAAACCAGTTGTTGATAGTTTAATTGTAACCATTGTAATCCAATAACGGTCGACGCATTATCAATCTCGCCCGCAACCACTCGCTCATAAGCTTGCTCGCGGCTCATGACATGCAATCGAATATCTTCGTGCTCTTCAGCTAATCCATGCAATCCACGGGCGTTGTTTGAATCGACATCAGCCCAATAGAAATAGAAACGTTCTGTACTACCACCTGGGCTCGCTAAATAGCTATTCACACTGTGTATTTGCTTAGCCATTAAGCCTGTTTCTTCCATTAATTCTCGGTGTGCAACATCCAGAGGCGTTTCTGCGGGCGCAATCATACCCGCGACTAACTCAAGAAGCCAAGGAGATTTAGCGGTTGCTAATGCAGGAAAGCGTACCTGTTCGATGAGTACGACTTTATCTTGCTTGGCATCATAGGGAAGGACGACCACAGCATGACCCCGTTCAAACACTTCGCGAGTGACAGGCTTACTCCAACCACCAGCGAATAATTTATGCTTGAAAGTGTATTCGTCCATTGAGAAAAAACCTTGATAAAGGGATTTTTTTCCTAAGATCTCAATATCCGTTTGCGAAAAAACAGGGGGTTTCATACTCTATCCTTAAAAGTTAAATTTGCGCCTATAATCAAGGCAATTTGAGCACATTTTTAAAATAAAATCTGTTACACTTCGAATTTGACTTGAAAGTGTCAGAGTTCTTAGACTCTAGGTCATTAAGTTTTAGCTGTATCGGGAAGCGTCGGGAAGCGCAAACCGCCTTGGTAAAGGCATTACTTAGTCTAAACGAAGTTAAAATATTCCTCCGTGGGGGGATTTTGTCTAATAAGGACAGCAAATGAAATTTAAGATCCATAATTTATGCGCAGCATTAACACTTGCGGCTTCCGCTTCAGCGGTGCAAGCAGATGATTTGTTGCAAATTTATCAGCAAGCACTGACCAGCGACCCGCTCGTATTGCAAGCCCAAGCCCAGCGTAATGGTTTGTTTGAGAAAATCGAGCAAAACCGCGCTCCGCTGTTGCCAACCATTAGTGCAAACGTCGGTTATGACAAAGCTTGGAATGATCCGAAGGATGATGCAAGTGGTCTAGTAGGTAGCCTGAAATTAAATCAAGTCATCTATGATCACAGTGCTTGGGTTGGTTTAAGTCTTGCTGAGAAAGCCGCTTCTCAAGCTGATTCCGCTTATGCTTCAGCATTACAAAACTTGATTACTCGTATCACTAAAGCCTATTTCGATGTATTAACGGCGAAAGACAACTACGAGTTCCAAGGTGCAGAAAAACGCGCAATCGAGCGTCAACTTGAACAAACTAAACAACGTTTCGCAGTGGGTTTAACCGCGATTACCGATGTGCATGAAGCTCAAGCGCAATATGACTTAGCCTCAGCCACTGAAATTTTAGCCGAAAACACGCTCGCCAATAGTTATGAAGCCTTACGTGAAATCACCGGCATCGATCACAAGACGATTAATGTGTTAGATACCAACCGTTTCTCAGCCGTTACGCCAGCGCCAACGTCATCTAGCGAATGGTTAAAAATTGCTGAAACCAATAGTGTTGATTTAATGACTCAACGTATTGGTAAAGATATTGCCCAAGAGACCATTAAGCTTTATCAAGCAGGCCACATGCCGTCTTTAAGCTTAAATGCCGGTTACAACAAAGGTCTTGAGCAAAAAATGGGTAATCTCAACGAACCTGATTTTGATAATGTCAGCGTTGGTGTCAACTTAAGCATTCCGATTTTCGAAGGTTTTAAAGTCAGCTCACAAGTTAATGAAGCACAATTCCAGTATGTTGAAGCAAGTGAAAAGCTTGAGCAAATTTACCGTGGTGTAGTGAAAAACGTTCGTAATAACTACAACAACGTAGGCGCTTCTATCAGCTCAATCAAAGCTTATGAGCAATCTGTAATTTCATCAGAAAGTGCCCTAAAAGCCACTCAAGCGGGTTTTGAAGTGGGTACTCGTACTATCGTTGATGTTTTGAACCGTACCCGTGACTTATACGACTCAAAACGTAAATTATCCGATGCGCGCTATAGCTACATCAACTCAGTTGTTGCACTAAAGCAAGCTGCGGGTACATTGAATGAAGATGATGTTATCGCCATCAATAATGGCTTGATTGCACAGTAACAACGCTCTCAGTCATTAAGCATAAAAAAACCGCCATTTGGCGGTTTTTTTTATGCTTAAAAGTTAAAATCAACAAAATTAGAAGTTGATTTCAACACCCGCAAAATAACCTTTAAATTTAGTATCAGCACTCACACCCGAGAAATTACTCACATCGAATAAAAATTCACGGTAGCCTACACGTACACGCGTATCGACGGCCAAACCATCAAATTGCCAACCTAAACCAATTGCATAGTCGTGCACGCTTGACTCATTGACGCCCTGCATCAAATCAGCAAAACCGTACAAGCCTAAGCCAGGCATACCTACATGCGTACTGGCGTAACCCATCACAATACCGCTATCGACATCTTTCTCTTCAGGATGGCCAGGATCTTGAACACGCAGTGAACCATTCATTAACTTGTATGCTGCACCAAGGTCCAATGACACTATGTCGTTATCCAATATTTCGTAATACAGCACGAAGTCTGTGTTACTCAAATCAGTATAAGCAGTCACATTACCTTTAAAATCATGACCATTGAAGTTGAAATCAGCACCAGACATGCTGCCTTTCTGATCTAGGCTATTTTCACGGATTTTAATGTTAGGGACAAATGGCAATGGGTGCTCAACTGCAATCCAGTAGCTACCTTGAGCAGATGAACTGTAATCAAATGTTTGTTGTGGTTGGCCTTTATCGGCAAAAGTACCACTAGTATCGGCGCGCCAGTAGTCACCACCAATTGTGAAACCGACCACAGTGGCCGCTTGGGCAGATGAGGCCATACAGAATCCTAATACCGCACTGGCGAGGAGAGTTTTTTTCATAATTAACCTTGAGATAGCAAGTTCGTTAAATCAATCACCGCGGCATTCGCACGCGACACATAGTTAGCCATAACCAATGAATGATTAGCGACTAAGCCAAAACCGCTGCCATTCAGCACAACAGGGCTCCAGACAGTTTGCTGAGTCGCCTCCAGCTCACGAATGATCTGTCTTAGGCTTACTTCAGCATTTTTCTTCTTCAATACGTCAGCAAAGTCAACTTCAACTGCGCGCATAAAGTTCAACAACGCCCATGAAGCACCACGGCTCTCATAGAAGACATCATCAATTTTCCACCAACTGGTTTTTACCTGATGGCTGGTCAAATTTGGGGTTGATTGACGCGCCGAATTGTCACCAGCTAGGTCTGTATTTAAGCGCTCTTGGCCAACGCTGGCAGATAAACGCTGCGACATACTGCCCAGACGTTTCTGCACTTCTTTCAACCATTCATTAAGGTTGTCAGCACGGGCATAAAACTGTGCATCTTGATTATTTGGGTCCATCATGCGGGCACGATAAAGCTTCAGCAATTTGATTGCATCGCGATATTCGCTTTCGGCACTCGGTACTAACCAGCTTGTGTGGTCAATATTGAGCTTAGATTGGGCTTCGCCTAAATCTTTGTCCGCCGCAGATTGTGACTGTGAGCGGCTAAACTCTTTACGCATAATCAAGGCTAAATCACGGGCTTGCTCCAAAGCACCATATTCAAATGCGGGCATGTTATCCATGAAGATGGAAGGTGGCATCACATCGTTTGATAGCCAACCACCTTGCTTATCGAGTAAATTTTCGACTGTGAGGATTAGCGATGTAGTAGTAGCGTACCCAACAATATTCTTATTGGATGCTGTTAATTGTTGAGGGCTAATTGGATCCGGTTCGATACTCCACCATACACTCACGCCATAACCGATTAATACTAAAAATAAACCGACCCCGGTAACTTTTTTCCATGTAATTTGCATCAAGCGACTCCTTAATGATGGTGATGATGCTCTTGCTCTGCGGCGTTTTCTGCTGCTTTACTAACAGGCAGGGTAATTGCCATTTTCTCGCCACCGTCAAACTCTAATTGCAGTTCAACTTGTTGCTCTAACACCAATGGCGCTTTTAAGCCAAGCAACATGACGTGATCCCCTGACGGCGTTAACGTTAATGTGCCATGGGAGGGGATGTCAAAACCTTCAACATGGCGCATCTTCACCATGCCTTGGTCTTCGATAATCGTGTGTAATTGGGCATCCTTTGCCACAGTCGAACTGACACCGATAAGACGAATCGCTTTATCTGTGTGGTTTTCAAGCGTAAAGTAAGCGGCAGTATTTGGTACTGTCTCAGGCATGGCGCGTATGTGACCTTCAGTCATGACTACGTTCGCCAACGCTGAAAATGATGCACAAGATAAAACTAGACAATTAAACAGCTGTTTGAATATTGGTTTCAATGTCTTAAACTCCATGTCTACCCAATGTCGTCGTAAAGGAAACAACCCATGAGTCATATACAGGTTCAGGATGATCAGGGAGTGCGTATTATTAGCTTTAATCGCCCTGATAAACGCAATGCACTTGATCTTAATATGTATAAACAACTGACAGAATACCTGATCGAAGGTGAAGCAGACAACGACATTCGTGCCTTTATGCTCCATGGCCAAGATAATTGTTTCACCTCAGGCAATGATGTTGCTGACTTTTTGAAAAATAGTGACTTAGGGCCAAATCATCCCGCAGTACGTTTCTTATTTTGTCTGCTCGAACTCAAAAAACCTCTGGTGGCTGCTGTTTCTGGTGCCGCCGTCGGTATAGGTACAACCGTACTGCTACATTGCGATCTGGTATACGCTGACAACACGGCGAAATTTCAACTTCCCTTCGTCAACTTGGCTCTCGTGCCGGAAGCGGGGGCTAGCCTACTCTTACCAGAACTCATTGGTTATCAAAAAGCGGCTGAGTTACTGCTACTTGGTGAAAGTTTTAATGCCGAGACGGCCCATAGACTCAATATGATCAACGAAATTGTGGCCCATGAAGATTTACTCAGTTATGCACTATCTCAGGCAAAAAAATTGGCAAATCAACCGCCACAAGCCCTACAAATCACACGTCAATTAATGCGTCCGCATAAAAATCGTGTACAACACCAAATGCACCAAGAACTTGAACAATTTAGCGCTAGGCTAAAAAGTGATGAAGCCAAAAGCAGATTTCAAGCTTTTTTGAAAAAGTAGTCTGCAAGGCAGTATGCACATACATTTTCGCATGAGGGTCAAAGTGCCCTCTTGTTGATAGGTTTAACTGCATCATTTTAAATCAAAACAAGCCACTTATTAGCTCATCAACGCCAGCCATCACTGCATGCTTAGGCTGGTTTTTTCCATTGGTCAACTAACAATGCTAAAACAAAGTAAATTAGCAAACTCACACCCGGCATAAATACAACTGCACCAGCCCACACCGCACGAGTCCAAAAACAAGACCAATCAAATTTCCACGCCATACCAGCGGCAACACCACACACTAATCGCTCTGGACTCTCCATACGCACTTTTAATCGTTTCATCTAAAACCTCGGCTCAGTTGATCGCTAACTTATTTATCATTAACACTATGCCACTGAAACCAGCAAATAATGCCTGAAAACAACGCAAGACTAATTACAGGTAACAGTAGCAATGTCATCAAAGGTGCTACAAACCACATAAGCAGATCCTTTACTTAGCGCTATATTCATCGGCACCTGCCGATTCACCTTTATTTTCAGCGTTTAAGCTAAGTTGACTGTTGAAGTCATACATACTTTCAGCCAGTTGTGTTTGCAATGACATCACAAATTCACGCTTTACACTGACGAACAATTCTTGTGTCTGCACAGTTAATGTTTGCTCAATAGTTCCCACAACATCTGATATTGGTGCGGCTTCTGCGTGTGCTGCAACGCTACCGACTAACGCGCCTAATAACACACTCATTTGTACTGATTTTTTAATGGTTAACATAAACATGATGGCATCCCTTTCGATTAATTAACTTGACGAAAGGAGTATTACAAACTGCGTGCCAACTTATAAAAACATTCTTAACAGCATGATTCTAATCACTTTAAAGTATTTTAAGTGAACAGGATGAGATATAGGAATGAATTGGGAAATAACAAGTGGTGAAAAATACTACTCAAACTAGTAAATTTCACCATCTTTTAAGTTGATTAGAAATCACTCAGTGACTTCAGCTTGAATACTCTGAAAAGCCTGTTTTACCACTTCTATCCCAGCGCCGTTTTTATGGGCATTTTCACTCAAATAACGACGCCAAGCGCGGGCACCTGGTAAACCTTGAAATAAACCTATCATATGACGAGTAATATGATTGAGCCGGCCACCAGACTGCAAATGCGCTTCAATATAAGGCAACATAGCCTCAATCACAGCCTCTCGGCTGATCACTGCTTTTTGACTGCCACACAATATTTGATCCACCTGCGCCAGAATATAAGGATTCTGATAAGCCTCGCGCCCCATCATTACTCCATCGAGCTGCACTAAATGAACTTGTGCTTGCTCGAGAGTTGTTACGCCGCCATTAATACCAATATTAAGTGCAGGATAATCACGCTTAAGTTGATACACACGCTCATAATCGAGCGGCGGGATCTCGCGATTCTCTTTTGGGCTTAACCCTTGAAGCCACGCCTTACGCGCATGGATAGTAAAATCCGTACACCCTTTTGCACTGACCACATCAATAAACTGGGTTAAAAACGCATAACTATCTTGTTCATCAATTCCGATACGCGTTTTCACAGTCACAGGAATATCAACGACTTGTTTCATGGCGTCAACACACTCAGCCACTAACTCAGGTTCCGCCATCAGACACGCGCCAAAGCGACCATTCTGCACTCGATCGGAAGGACAACCCACATTGAGGTTAACTTCATCGTAGCCACGCTCAGCAGCGAGTTTAGCGCAACGAGCCAAATCTAAGGGATTAGAACCACCTAACTGCAACGCCAAAGGATGTTCTTCTTGGTTATACGCTAAGTAATCACCGCGACCATGCAATATCGCTCCTGTTGTCACCATTTCCGTATACAACAAAGCATTAGCCGACATCAAACGTGCAAAATAACGATAATGCCGGTCTGTCCAATCCAACATGGGCGCAATGGAAAAGGTTCTATCGATTGGAATAGTTGATATAACAGGGTTTTTACTCATTTTAGACTGAATCATCACGCTCACATTTTAAGCTGTTTTTACACATTTGTGCATTTGTCTAATTGCCGGGCATCCTGTGAGGTATCCCAAATTATAAGATTGAGCGCTCAAGATGGTGTTCCCAGTAATTGACCTGAAAACACGTACTGAACAACACACTACAAATGCGTCGTTAGGGTGAAGCAAAAAGTGAGACAGTTTACAGCGAACATCGTACTTTTACAAAGTCAGCTAAGACACTCAAGGCCAAGACGCCTTTTTGATAGCACTCCACAATGCCGAAAATAGCCATATAAAATGGGATTACGTAAGACGCGATGGGATAGAGAGTTGAGTAGCAACGCCTTCTCACAAGTTCAAGTGCAAATAAAAGTCGAGTTACTCCATAAAAAGGCTAAAAAACTTTGCAGCATCGGCACTCATGAGCCACTATGAATGGGGCTAATGCAGCCCATTTTTGTATGTATGAGACGTAAAACAACGCCATTTGACGATAAGCGTCTTCCAAGCAAACTTATGAACCATCATACAAAACGATCTAAACAATAAAGGAAACGGTTATATGGAGCTTTAGCTGCCTATAACTCAGATAAATGATAAGAATATCTTTAAATTAGCCTCACATTTATAGCTGTCTCATCTAAGCTGATAGAGTGTGATCAAGATTGCTGTCGATAAGCAACTTTTCTAATAGCCTTAAGCAATGCCATTACTCCATGGTTTAGGCTCAAAAGAGGACAAACTTAGGCATGAACGTTAATTTTATTAATCCTTTCCTCCAATCTTTGCTCAATGTCATATCTACGATGGCGAGCATGGATTTGACGCCGGGCAAACCCCAAATCAAAGTAGATAACTTAGCTAAGGGTGATGTATCCGGCCTAATAGGTCTTGTTGGACCCCAAACAAAAGGATCACTGTCGATTACCTTCGAACAAAAGCTTGTTTTGCAGATAATGCAGAATATGCTGGGCGAAAACCCGGGTAAAATTAACGAGGAAGTGACTGACTTAGTAGGCGAAATTACGAATATGGTGACTGGTGGCGCAAAAAATCTTTTGGGTCAAAAAGGCTATGAATTTGAAATGGCCACTCCTATGGTCGTATCAGGAAAAGGCCATACTATTTCCCATAAAGCTAATGGCACTAAGATTATCATGCCATTTACAAGCCCGCATGGTACTGCTTATATTGAAATATGTTTTGAAAACTAATAGCTTAAATACATCAAGCCAGTCAGCTCAAAATACATTAACTATCCTGTCGCTCTGGATCTTATGTTTCATTCGCTTTTTTAAAGCCAGATAACAAAGATCAGAACAGCTGGTTTACCGTAACCTGAATTGAGATATTTTTATCGTCTATTTTGCCGCCTAACACCAGTTCAGCACAGCTTCATCCTCAGGTCCAAAACATATTGCGTCGCCAACGGTGAACTGCAAACCACTATTTCGCTTATCTCAGCCCTACAGGTTCGACACTTCTCTCGCTAACAAATAACTATAATTCATAGTGTTATTTGCAGTAACCATTCGTGTAGAGGCAATTATTCATCCTGACACTTTACATAAAAGAAAACGGTGTTTAATCACCGTTTTCTTGCTAAAAAGTGTCCCCAAATACTTCCATTTGTCAGGGTTAAGCTAAGCAAACCGCAACCCTTGGGGTGAGCTTAGTGACTAATTCATAAGCGATAGTACCGATATGTTCAGCGACTTCTTCAACGGGTAATGCTTTACCCCACAACAAAGCACTGTCGCCAACCTTATCTTGCGCATCTTGGCCTAAGTCGACAGTCAACATGTCCATAGAGACGCGGCCTACTATGGGTACGCGACGACCATTGACCCACACGGGTGTGCCTTCCGGTGCATTGCGAGGATAACCATCACCATAGCCAATCGCCACGACACCTAAACGGGTATCTTGCTTCGCGGTCCAGAAACAACCATAGCCCACTGGCTGATTGGCTTTATGATCCCGTACCGCAATCAACTGTGATACCAATTCCATCGCAGGAACTAGCCCGTGATTCGCACCGCAATCACCAGTAACAGGAGATACACCATAGAGTGCGATACCAGGACGGATCCAATCGCCTTGGCTCTGAGGCCAATACAAAGCACCAGCAGAGTTTGCTAAGGTTCTAAATCCGGGCAAGCCTGCCGTTAACGTATTAAAAGCCGCCATCTGTACTGAGGTATAGGTGTTTTCAGGCTCGTCCGCACAGGCAAAATGTGTCATCAAATGGATCGGTTTTGCCACATTGGGACAGGCCATTAACCTTGCGTAAACCGTTGAAAATTGTTCGGGCGTAAAACCTAAACGATGCATGCCTGAATCCACTTTAAGCCAGACAGTGACAGGTTTTGACAACACAGTTTGCTCTAACATTTCAAGCTGAGAGCTGTGGTGCACTACAGTGTCAATATCATGCCCGACGAGTAACGGGAGATCGGTGGCACGGAAAAAACCTTCTAGTAACAATAAACGCGCTGTCACGCCGCCCGCTCGTAATTCTAAGGCCTCATCCAATCGTGCTAGGCCAAAGCCATCGGCATTGACTAAACAATTAGCGACATTCAATAATCCATGACCATAACCGTTCGCTTTAACGACGGCCATCACACGACTCGCTGGTGCCTGTTGACGCAACGCAGCGAGATTGGTTTGCAGTGCACTACTGCTAATTTCTGCACGGGGAAAAGGGTTCAAAATTTACCTTGTTTACTCAGGAAATAAAAAGTCACGGATATAAAAAATACATCAATACAGCTCATCTTCTGCAAACGCAAACTGACTGTTTTTAAACGTCAATTAATCTTCTTCAAACTGCGGCCCAGCATAATTATCGAAACGCGAAAATTGCCCTTGGAAAGTGAGCCGCACCCGACCAATGGGGCCGTTACGTTGCTTACCAATGATGATTTCTGCCGTGCCTTTATCTTGAGAATCGTTGTTATACACTTCATCGCGATAAATAAACATGATGAGATCCGCATCTTGCTCGATAGCGCCCGATTCACGCAAATCCGAGTTAACAGGACGTTTATCGGCCCTTTGTTCGAGCGAGCGGTTAAGCTGCGACAGGGCAATAATCGGGATTTCCAACTCTTTGGCTAATGCTTTCAGCGAGCGTGAAATTTCAGAAATTTCTAAGGTACGGTTATCTTTTAAGGCGGGCACCTGCATTAACTGCAGGTAATCTATCATGATCATAGATAAACCACCGTACTCACGGGCAATACGACGCGCGCGGCTACGAACTTCTGTCGGCGTTAACCCCGAACCATCATCAATATACATTTTGCCTTGCTCGAGCATGATACCCATAGTCGATGAAACCCGCGCCCAATCCTCGTCATCGAGTTGACCAGTACGGATCTTAGTTTGATCAACACGACCCAAGGAGGCCAGCATACGCATCATAATCTGTTCGGACGGCATCTCGAGACTGAAAATAAGTACGGGTTTATCTTCATTCATTGCGGCCTGTTCGCACAAGTTCATCGCGAAGGTGGTTTTACCCATAGAAGGACGCGCCGCAACGATAATCAAGTCACCGGACTGGAAGCCTGCGGTCATTTTATCGAGATCGTTAAAACCGCTCGATACTCCAGTCACACCGTTATGGGGGTTGTTATAAAGCTGCTCAATCTTATCGACTGTTTTTTCCAGAATGGTTTTAATGCCTTCGGGACCTTCGTTAGCATTAGTTCGCATCTCGGCGATCTTAAAGACTTTACTCTCAGCCAGGTCGAGTAATTCACCCGAGTCACGACCTTCTGGGTTATAGCCCGCATCGGCAATCTCATGTGCGACGCGGATCATGTCACGCACTACGGCGCGTTCACGGACGATTTCGGCGTAGGATAAAATATTACCCGCACTTGGGGTATTTTTCGCAATCTCACCTAAATAGGCAAAACCACCGGCATCTTCTAATTGATTTTCAACTTCGAGCTGTTCAGAAACCGTGATCAAATCGATCGGTTGCCCTAAATCAACCAATCTGTGCATGGCAGAGAAGATCATCTTATGTGAGCGAGAGTAAAAATCCTCTTTTACTACAGCCTCAGCGACCCTGTCCCACGCTTCGGCATCTAACATCAAGCCGCCTAATACCGATTGTTCAGCCTCAATTGAATGCGGTGGCAGCTTGAGTCCATCAAGCTGCAAATCTCTTGGCTTACTTTTAGGCTTAAAAGCACCTTGTTGTGACATTAACGCTCCCGATTTCCAACAACTTAACAAAATATGATATAAAACCCGCGTCAAGCAAACAGGATGTTTACACTCGCCTGTTATTTCATTCCAACGGACACTCTAACAATCAATAAGGAAAGAACATGCGTATTGCATTGGTTGCGGCCTTAGTACTGACATCCGGCATAGCAACTGCCGACGAAGGACAATGGCAACCTTATCAAATGCCTTCAATTGCAGACAAACTCAGTGAACGCGGAATCGATATTCCGGCAGAAAAACTGGCCGATCTGACAAGTTATCCAATGAACGCTGTGGTTGGGCTGGGCTATTGTACCGCCAGTTTTGTCTCCCCCCAAGGGCTAGTTGTGACAAACCACCATTGTGCCTACAAGGCGATACAATATAACACTAAGCAAGAGCATAACTACCTAGAACAAGGCTTTTTAGCAACATCGATGGACAAGGAACCCTCTGCCGGTCCCAACGAACGTTTATACATCACAGAAGCAGTGACCAATGTCACCGCGCAAATCAATAAAGACCTCAGCCAAGACCCGCTAAGTCGTTACGAAGATATCCAAAATCACAGTAAAGCGCTCATCAAAAGCTGTGAAGCCGATGCTAACTATCGTTGTAATGTGCGCAGTTTCCATAACGGCTTAGAATACTACTTAATCAAGCAATTGATGATCCGCGATGTGCGCTTAGTCTACGCACCACCTGAAAGTGTTGGGAGCTATGGTGGCGATATTGATAACTATGAATATCCACGCCATTCGGGTGATTTTGCCTTCCTACGAGCTTACGTCGGAAAAGATGGCAAACCTGCTGCTTATAGCGACGATAACATTCCTTACCAACCAAAGAGCTACCTTAAGGTCAATGCCGATGGCGTAAAAGCCGGTGATGGCGTGTTTGTGGCGGGTTACCCAGGCACGACTAGCCGTTACAACCTGACCAGTGAACTTAAATTTGCCAGTGATTGGTTGTACCCAACTCAAGCTAAGCGTTATCAATTACAGATTGATACTATCGAGGCGATGGGACAAAAAGATGCCGATATCGCCATTAAGTACGCAGGTAATATGGCCTCAATGGCCAACCGGATGAAGAAACTCAACGGCCTACTAGCGGGTTTTAAAGCAACGGATATCATTGGCATTAAGCAAAGCCGTGAAGATAATTTTTTAGCTTGGCTTAAACAAAACCCTAAGCTAAATCAAAATCTCATTGCTGAGTTAGAAGTGTTACTCGCCGAGCAACAACAAGCATTCCAAAGTAATTACTACTTTACCAATGCCCAATCTAGCACATTGTTAACCGCAGCAAACAGCCTCTACCGTCTTGCTAAAGAAAAACAAAAGCCCGATGCCGAGCGTGAGCAAGGCTACCAAGAACGTGATATTGCTATGCTAAGCTCACGTCTTAAACGTATCGATTCAAGTTTTGATGTCACTGTTGATAAGACTTTGTGGCTACAGGATTTAAATGCTTACCTTAGCCAATCAAATCGCGTAGCTGCACTCGATGAAATGCTAAGTGCGAACACTAAAGATGCCGATCTCGCAGCTAAACTCGATGGTTTGTACTCACTCACTACGCTCACAGACCAAGCTAAGCGCCTCGCGTGGATGAATGCCGATGCTAGCGCTTTCGAAACCAGTGCCGATCCCTTTATTCGTTTAGCCGTAGCACTTTATGACACGAATATGGCACAGGAAAAGTCAGAAAAAATCTTAGACGGCAAGCTGTCTAGTGCTCGCCCTGATTATATGGCGGCCGTGATCGAATACTACAAAGCAAACAACTGGCCAGTCTATCCTGACGCCAACGGTACGCTACGGATCAGCTATGGCATGGTTGATGGTTATCAATCACGTGATGCGCTCTATAAACAGCCGTTTACTCGTCTTGATGGCATAGTCGCAAAACACACAGGCGTTGAGCCCTATAATGCGCCGAAAAAACTCCTCGATGCAATTCACGAGCAACGTTTTGGTGAGCACTTGGTCAAATCCGTGTATCAAGATCCCCGTGGCTGGATTTGCCGTCTGTTCTCTTGCTTAGATAAACCAGAAGAATTTAACTCAGTACCGGTTAATTTCTTATCCAGCGTGGACACCACAGGTGGTAACTCCGGCTCACCAGTCTTCAACGGAAAAGGTGAGTTAGTGGGCCTTAACTTCGACTCAACCTATGAAGCTATCACTAAAGATTGGTTCTTCAACCCAACCATCACTCGCGCGGTGCACGTGGATATTCGCTATATCCTGTGGATGATGGATGAAGTCGACCATGCCGATAACTTAATCCAAGAATTGGATTTAGTGAGAAATTAATACTCTGAGCCAAACACGGATTCAACCCATCTAGTCAAAAGCCGTTCACTGTCATGACAGTGAGCGGCTTTTATTTGGGCTAGTATTTTAAACGCGGATACGCTTTGAGACTGAATGAGTAGACATATCACTTACCGCATTATACCAATCGTATTAAATATCTGTTCATTCAGCGGGAGTTCAACGCGCTTTAGACAAAGCGAAGGCTTGAAGGCATAGTGGTGCTCTGTCGAAAGCCTTAAACGCAGTATAAAGCGCGTTGCCATGCCGTTAACATCAGCCGCCCTCGGGAGCAACACAGGCATCCCACTCCCGTGTTGCATTGACTTAAAAGGGAATAACCATTTCTGCGTCAATGCGCCTTGGATTGAGATGCCTGTGAGGCTCTGAACTGATTAAATATTTAATGTGATTGGTATTCATCCATCGCAAACCAATATCAAACCATATTGACCACAGCTAAATACTGAATTTCAGCCATAAAAAAACACCGCCAAAGCGGTGTTTCTCTTAATACAAGCTAAGATTAAAGCAAGGAGTAATTAAGCTTCTGCAACGATAGAAACTTTAACAACAGCTTTAACTTCAGTGTGTAACTGAACTTCAACTTCGAAGTCGCCAGTAGTACGCAGAGCGCCTAATGGTAAACGAACTTCTGATTTAGCCAGCTCAACACCAGCAGCAGTCACTGCATCAGCGATGTCACGGTTGCCAACTGAACCAAACAGTTTGCCTTCATCACCCGCTTTAGAAGCAATAACAACAGCTTCCAGTGCAGTGATTTTCTCAGCACGTAGGTTAGCAGCAGCTAATTCAGCAGCTAATTTAGCTTCTAATTCAGCGCGACGAGCTTCAAATACTTTAACGTTGCTTTCGTTAGCAACAACAGCTTTACCTTGTGGCAAAAGGTAGTTACGAGCGTAACCAGCTTTAACAGTAACTTGGTCACCCAAGTTGCCTAGGTTAGCGATTTTATCAAGCAGAATAACGTTCATTATCAAATCCTCTATATTCGATTAGGAATACTGCAATTACTGATGTAAATCAGTGTATGGCAGTAGAGAAAGATAACGAGCACGCTTGATAGCGCGAGCTAGTTGGCGCTGATATTTAGCACTAGTACCAGTGATACGGCTAGGAACAATCTTGCCGCTTTCAGTGATGTAGTTCTTTAAAGTAACGATATCTTTGTAATCAATTTCTGCAACACCTTCAGCGGTGAAACGGCAGAACTTGCGACGACGGAAATAACGTGCCATGTTGACAGTCTCCTAAGTTTTCAATTCGACATTTTCGGCATGGATGACTAAGCGGTTCTGACCATTACGCCCCTGTTGAAGCGTCATAAAGCCTTGCACTTGTACTTCCACACCTGCTTTCAGATCTTCTGCGACGCTTTCAAAGCGTGGGCCACTCAATATCACTTGAATTTGTACGTAGACGTTGCGGAGCATTTCGGCTTCATAACGCTGCGATTTGTGTTCCAACATAATCACACTGTGTGCAATACCTGCTGGGCTTTTAAAGCGTCTTGAACGAGTTATCGTTCCTGACAACACCAAGTTATTGGTGGTCACAGATTACCTTACTCAGCGATTTCTTCAGCGTGAGCTTCATCATATGAGCGTTCGCCAGCTGGGCCACGACGTGAATCGCGCTCATCTCTAGCTCTAGCCATTGGAGATGCTTCAGTAACGGCAACTTTAGTACGCATTACCATGTTACGCAGAACTGCGTCGTTGAAACGGAAAGCTGTTTCTAGCTCTTCGATCGTCTCTGCTTTAGCTTCAACGTTCATCAGAACGTAGTGAGCTTTATGCAGGTCAAGGATTGGGTAAGCCAGTTGACGACGGCCCCAATCTTCTAAACGGTGGATTGTGCCGTTAGCTTCGGTGATAACACCTGTGTAACGCTCAATCATACCTGGTACTTGTTCACTTTGATCTGGGTGAACCATAAATACGATTTCGTAATGACGCATTTATTGCTCCTTACGGTTATGTAGCCTCGGTATTGGCTCAGTCAGACCAAATGGAGGCAAGGAACGAAAAATAGTGACTGATTTGAGCGCGAGATAGTACAGAAAGCAAGCCAGAAACTCAAGCAATAACTTTGCCTCGCCAATCAATACAGGTATGATGGCGGTTCGCCTACATTCGGACGTCTGAAATCAGCTAACCAAGAATAAAACATAATGCTAAAAGTTATTGCGCCAATCGGTTTGTTTTTCCTTTCATTTCCAGCGCTTGCGCTTGTTCCACCTGATTATCAGGAACCACCCAGCGATTTTACGGCGGAAATCGAAGCTGGCTTGCAACTGAACACAGGCAATACCGAATCCAGCAGCTTTAATGGTCGAACCCAACTGATTTACGATACAAAGCAAACCAAGCAAGAAGCCACACTAAAAGCCTATTTTGCCTCAGAAAAAAGTCAAACAACCTCCGAAAAATATGAGCTACAGTTACAATCGAGCTATAAACTGACTAAGGGTTATGTCTTCGGACGTGGTGATTTTACTTGGGATCAATTCGGTAGTTACACGCAAATATCAACGCTTTCGAGTGGTTACGGTTTCAATGCTATCAGTAGTTATAAAACAAAACTCAGTCTCGAGTTCGGCCCAGGTTATCGATATAACTTACCTGCAGAGTCGGTAACCATTCCCAACCCTGATGCCGAAAAAGATGTCATTCTTCGTACCGCTGCCAAATTCTCTCAAAAACTACAGGAATACAGCAGTCTCAATGCCGATCTCACTGCGGAAGTGGGCGAGAACAACAACACCCTCACCTTAGATATGAACTATAAAAATCTGGTGTTCCAAGATTGGGCATTTAAGATCGGTATGAACATCAAATACACTGAAGTGGTACCAGAAGGAAGCCAACCCATGGATACCATCACCACCTTCAACTTGCTTTACACTTTTAGATAACTCCTTTTAAAAAATACGACGAAATACATAGACTAACATGACGCTAATAGCCTACTCGGCTGGCGTCTATGTGAATGCTTTACAAGCATCCTCTTGAGTTGTTCCGACATAATTCAGTGATTTTTTGAGCAGTAATGCGCAATTAATCAAGATTTACCAACAATTTGCAACACAACATAAACACTAACCCCTGATATACTCACTCCTCATTATCAATCTAGTTTGTGTTTTCGGAGTTGTATATGACTAATCCGCTGCGCACTTTCGCCTCTTTATATAGCACCACATTATTAATGGTATTAGCCGGCGGCTTGCTTACCACCTATCTTGGGCTCAGGCTCTCAGTGATGAATGTGCCACAAATATGGATTGGCGGCATGATGTCGGCCTACTATGTTGGCCTAGTGGCAGGCTCTAAGATTGGTCATCGACTTATCGCTCAAGTGGGCCATATCCGCGCCTTTGTCGCCAGTGCAGGCATAGTCGCTGCATCGGCATTAGGCCATGCACTCGTGGATGAGCTAGCGGTTTGGCTGCTCCTCAGACTCGTGGTAGGCATGGGGATGATGTGCCAATACATGGTGTTAGAAAGTTGGCTTAACGAACAAGCTGAAAGTAATCAAAGGGGCACAGTGTTTGCGAGTTATATGATCGTATCTTACTTCGGCTTAATCTTGGGCCAAGGTGCGATCAGTATTTTCCCCGAATTAGGACTAGAGCCACTACTGCTTATCGCAATTTGTTTTTCACTCTGTATCGTACCGATTTCACTCACGCGTCGTCTTCACCCTGCGCCCTTAGTGCCAGCCCCACTCAAAATTGCCTATTACTGGAAAAAAGCGCCACAAGCACTCACGACAATCGCGATTGGTAGCATGATAGTGGGTTCGTTTTATGGTCTCGCTCCCGCCTACGCCAGTAACTTAGGTTTACCGCCTGAAAAAGTCGCCACGTATATGACGGCAACGATTTTAGCGGGATTACTGGCACAGTGGCCAATGGGAAAATTGTCCGACATTATGTCCCGCAGTCGCCTTATCCGTATCAACTGTATATTGCTCGGTATCTTAGCCTTAGCTATCGCCTTAACCCCCTATCATCCGGTGATTTCACTGGTGATGACTTTCCTATTTGGTATTTTAGGTTTCACTTTCTATCCGCTCGCCACAGCGCTTGCCAACTCTCGAGTAGAGCAAAATGAGCGGGTAGGCTTATCAGCAACAATATTATTAACCTTCGGCTTAGGCGCCAGTATCGGTCCGCTTATCGCATCGACATTAATGCAATGGTTTGGCAATAACATGTTATATGGCTTTATGTCAGCCTGTACCTTAATACTCTTTGTGCGTTTACGTTATGTACATTCACAGCAAAAAGTCGAAACCAATGTCACCCAAGACTACATAATGGCGACGGGCGACTTAGTCTCGTCACCACTGGCGGCAGCGTTGGACCCACGGGTTGATGTTGAATCAATTCAAGAGCATATGACGCCCAGCGCTAACTTAGATGAATCGGAGCATGATTTAGGGGCCGATGGCGTCGATGACGATATTATCGATGATAATGACAGTGATGAGGAACAACTCGCCTTTAGTTTCGATATTGAGCAAGCAGAGCCTGAAGCCGCTCAAATAGATGAAACTGATAGCAATCAGGTTAACCTAGACAAAGCTCTGACGTAAAAAAGGCCAATAAAAAACGGATTAACTTTATATCGTTAATCCGCCTTTTTTATTACGACCAGTGGTTACTGCAGGTTGTGACTTAAAGCCTGATACTCCATGTGTGAGATCAGGCAAACGTGAGCATATTAGCTACGACGCTGACGCACTGCTTCAAACAAGCAAATACCCGTTGCAACCGATACGTTCAAGCTAGACACACTACCGGCCATAGGGATAGAGATCAGTGAATCGCAAGACTCACGGCTTAATCGGCGTAAACCTTTATCTTCCGCACCCATGGCAATCGCCAATGGCCCCTTGAGATCGGCTTGATAAAGCTCGCAATCTGCCTCGCCCGCAGTGCCCACAATCCACACACCTTTATCCTGCAGGTGACGCATAGTGCGCGCAAGATTAGTCACTTGGAATAAAGGCACTGTTTCCGCAGCGCCACATGCAACTTTACTTACCGTGGCCGTTAAGCCAACTGAATTATCTTTAGGCACGATAATACCTTGCACGCCCGCCGCATCAGCATTACGTAGACAAGCGCCTAAGTTATGGGGATCCGTCACGCCATCCAAAATCAGCAAGAATGCTTGCTCAGTGTTAGCAAGCAGCACATCTAAATCTTGCTCATTCAACACTTTCGCCGCTTTAACGCGCGCGACTATGCCTTGATGTTGACTGCTTTCCGCTTTGTCATCCAAGGCTTTACGAGAAGCGACTTGAATCGTCGTGCCAAAGGCTTTGGCCTGATCGGCCAGTACAGTTAAGCGCTCATCATCACGACCTTGTAAGAGCCACAACTCAATAATGCGTTCAGGGCTGTGTTTTAACAGGGCTTCAACTGCGTGGATCCCAAAAATAATATCTTGTTTTTTCATTTATTTCTTTCTCGTGCTCCGCTTAGCGGCTTTTGGCTTTTTAGCCGGATCTTTTACTGCTGCTTTTTTAGCTTTAGTGCCAGCTTTGGCCTTAGGCTTGGTTTTGCCTGTTTCAGCCTTGGCGCTAGATGCCGCGGTTTTGCCTGCTTTACCTTGCTTAGCGCCTTCACGATTAACGCGCTCACGGGCTGTCATCGGCTTATCACGGCTGGCAGATGCTTTACGTTTACCACCTTTGCCGTCATCACCCAGCATAACCAAATCAATCTGTCTGTCATCTAAGTTGACTGCAGCGACCTTAACCGTCACAGGATCGCCGACTTGATAAACTTGACCTGTGTGCTCACCGATAAGACGTTGACGCATAGGGTCGAATTGGTAGTAATCGCTACCTAGACTTGAGATATGCACTAAGCCATCGATAAACAGTTCATTTAAGCGCACAAACAAACCAAAACTGGTCACTGAGGCAATCACAGCTTCAAAGGTATCGCCGACGTGATCTTGCATAAACTCGCACTTCAGCCAATCGCTAACATCGCGAGTCGCTTCATCGGCACGACGTTCTGTGGTTGAACACTCTTCGCCTAATTGGTCGAGCTCATCGAGTTGATAATGATAGCCACCATCCTGCGTCCACTTCTCAGTGGCTTCGCCTCTTTCCTTCGCCAGTAAATAACGGATCACACGATGTAACACTAAATCCGGATAGCGGCGAATGGGTGAGGTAAAATGCGCATATTCTTCTAAGGCTAAACCGAAGTGACCTTCGTTATCCGGAGTATAAATTGCCTGACGCATAGAGCGCAGTAACATCACTTGGATAAGTTCAGCATCAGGGCGGTCGGCAATTTGCAACATCACATTCTGATAATCTGACGGCGTTGGCTCAAGTCCACCTGGCATGCTTAAACCACGCTCAGCAAGGAACTCTTTAAAGTTCGCCAATTTTTGCTCGGATGGCGCTTCATGCACACGATACAAGACTTCGCCTTTGTGCTTCTTCACAAATTTAGCCGCCGAAACGTTGGCTAAAATCATACATTCTTCAATGATTTTATGAGCTTGATTACGGCCACGCGGCACGATTTTATCAATCTTGCGCTGCTCATTGAAAATGAACTGCGTTTCCATGGTTTCAAACGCAATCGCACCACGCTCAGCTCTTTGCTCATCTAGCGCTAAATACAATGACTGTAAACACTGCAGATGCGGGAACAAGGCTTCATGCTCAGGCGCAATGGGGCCGCCTTCTAACATTGCTGCCACTTGGGTATAAGTGAAACGGGCATGGGAATACATCACAGCCGGATAAAACTTATAACCTGATAACTTACCTTTAGCAGATACGGTCATCTCGGCGACCATACATAAACGGTCGACGTGGGGATTCAGCGAACATAGGCCGTTGGAGATTTTCTCCGGCAACATAGGGATCACTTGCGACGGGAAATACACTGAGTTACCACGGGCACGCGCTTCGGTATCTAAGGCAGAATCGGTACGCACATAATAACTGACGTCCGCAATCGCAACCCATAAACGCCAGCCGCCACCGGCTTTTTTCTCCGCGTACACGGCATCATCAAAATCGCGGGCGTCTTCACCGTCGATAGTCACTAATGGCAGATGACGTAAATCCACACGACCGACTTTATCGGCGTCGGTTACTTCATCGGGAATACGGCGCAGTTTCTTCTCGATCACTGGTGACCAAGTATGGGGTAAATCATAATTACGCAGGGCAATTTCGATTTCCATCCCCGGCGCCATTTGCTTACCGAGCACTTCAGTCACTTTACCCGCAGCCTTAACAAAACGGCCTGGGCGACGCGTTAATTCAACCACAACCACATCGCCTTGGCGGGCGCCGTTGCGATCTTCATTTGCGACTAAAATTTCTTGGGTAATACGCTTATCATCGGCAATAACAAATGCCATACCGCTATCGACATGATAACGGCCAACAATCGCGGCACTTCGCGGCTGGATCAGACGAACCAAACGTGCTTCGCGACGGCCACGACGATCTGTGCCCGCTTTTTGCGCCAGCACTTTATCACCGTGGAAATACATCAGCATGTCGCGGTTCGAAATAAATAAGTCATCACCGCCTTCATCGGGTTTGAAAAAGCCGAAGCCTTCTCTGTGTCCGAGCACAGTGCCGGGGATCAGATCCATTTTCTCGGGTAAGCCATAGCTTTGCCCACGGGTGAACACCAGTTCGCCATCGCGTTCCATCGCACGTAGGCGACGGCGCAAGGCCTCAAGTTGTTCTTCCTCTTGGATGTTTAACGCCGCAGCAATGCTGTCACGAGTGATAGGTGATTTTTGAGAACGTAAGTAATCGAGAATATACTCACGGCTTGGGATAGGGTTTTCGTACTTATCCTGTTCACGCTCAAAATGAGGGTCTTTGATCATTCAATATCCAAATAATGTGTCTCTAGATTAAGAGACCACTTAACGGGTTCGCAACTGTTCTTGCTGGGCCCGCGCCACTGCACTGGGGGGCATTTTAGCTGCTAACACCTGCAGTAAAGACAAGGCTTTATTCTTAGTCGCCTCGTCCGCAAATACATCGTTATATAACCAGTGATAGGCCATCTCGTAATCCCTAGGACTACCATAACCTTCACCGAATAAACGAACTAACATCATACGAGCGGATAAACTGCCACTTGCAGCCGCAGGCAGTAAATAATGCACTGCTCTGTCTTTATTGCGGATGACAAATTTCCCACTCTGATAATACTCGGCAAGCTTTAACATCGCTTCTGAGCTACCTTGTTCGGCCGAGTCACGTAACAAAGCAATACCCTTCACAGGGTTAGCCTTCACACACGTTCCATGATTGAGCATTTCGCCCCAAAGAAATTGATATAAAGGCTGTTTTAAGACTTGGGCTCGCGCCTCAATGTCTTGGACTAACTGGCAATCATCACGTTTCACTTTCGCTAAGTATTGATTGCTACGGATCAAATCAAGCAATTGATCTTGACTATAAATATCCACCGCCTGCGTTTCAGCAAAGCACATTGAAGATACTAAAGGCAGTAGCGCAACGAGTGCTGTACGTAGCATAACGACTCTCAATGACAGTAGGATGAATACTTGCATCGGCAGTATAACCTATTTCTTGAGCTTGAGCTGAATTTCTAACCGCAGAATAAAACAGAGAAAGGTATAAAGAAGCAGAGAAAAAGGCCGTGAAACACGGCCTTAACAGATCTTAATTGAACGGATTAACCAAAATCATGGTTTCGTTACGATCAGGACCCGTAGAGATAATGTCGATAGGTGTTTCTAATAACTCTTCAAGACGCTTGATATAATTGATCGCTGCTTGAGGCAGTTGCTCAATTGATGTCGCGCCAAAAGTCGACTCGCTCCAACCCGGCATAGTTTCATAAACCGGCGTAACCAGTTCATAACCTTCAGCGGCCAGCGGAGTGACTTTAGAGATAGTGCCATCAGGATTCTGATAACCGACACAAATCTTCACTTCTTTCAGACCATCAAGTACATCTAACTTAGTCAAGCAGAAGCCGCTAACACTGTTGATTTGAACTGCGCGGCGCATTGCCACAGCATCCAACCAACCTGGACGACGCTTACGACCCGTTGTTGCACCAAACTCATGACCTTTAGTACCTAAATGATCACCGACTTCACATAATAGTTCAGTTGGGAATGGACCTGCACCTACGCGAGTAGTGTAAGCCTTCATGATACCTAAGACATAGTCTAAGTGACGCGGACCAAAACCTGAACCCGTCGCAACACCACCGGCAGTGGTATTTGAAGAGGTTACAAATGGGTATGTTCCGTGGTCGATGTCGAGTAATGTACCTTGAGCGCCTTCGAACAGAATTGGCTCACCGGCTTTACGCGCAGTATCCAATAGTTCAGTCACATCAACACACATGCTCTTCAGATAATCGGCCATAGCCAAAGCATCTGCTAGCGTTTGCTCGTAATCAACCGCTTCGACTTGATAGTACTCTGTCAGCATAAAGTTATGGTATTTCATAACTTCTTTCAGCTTTTCAGCAAACAGTTCAGCATTGAACAGGTCGCCTACTCGCAGACCGCGACGAGAAATCTTGTCTTCATACGCAGGTCCAATACCACGGCCAGTTGTACCAATAGCTTTATTACCGCGCGCTTTTTCACGGGCAATATCAAGGGCACAATGGAAGGGAAGGATCAGCGGACACGCTTCAGAGATCAACAGACGTTCCTCAACAGGAACTCCACGATCTTTTAGCATGTTGATCTCTTTCATCAGGGCGTCAGGTGCAAGCACCACACCGTTGCCAATAATGCATTTCACATTATCGCGCAAGATACCCGATGGGATCAGATGAAGAACGGTTTTTTCACCGTCGATAACCAAGGTATGACCAGCATTGTGGCCGCCTTGATAGCGAACTACATATTTTGCCTGTTCTGTTAGAAGGTCGACAATCTTACCTTTTCCTTCGTCACCCCATTGGGTGCCGAGAACAACTACGTTTTTGCCCATTATTTGCTGCAAGGTTGCGGTTAAAAAAGAATTTTAACAGATCTTAGTTAATAAGGGCAAGCAGGCTATTTTTCATGCAAAAATAACCCAAAGAACGACTCCAGCCGTGACTAATGCCCCACCAAGTCGCTGGATAACTTGCTGATTTTGATGGGAGAGTTCATTTAAATAACGACGCCATTTATTTGGGAATAATAATGGCCCAAGGCCTTCCAAAACCAACACAAGTGCCACTGCTAGCATAAAAATCTGAAAAGTCATGCTTACCTCAAACTCACTCGCTTAATATAAATTTATTGTATATCAGCATACTCCAACCGAAGAGTTTTCTTATACCGTCAATTTTTAGCCAATAAAAAACCCAGCACAGGCTGGGTTTTTTGATATTCCAAAAACGAATTAACGCTTAGAGAATTGTGGCTTACGACGTGCTTTACGTAGACCCACTTTCTTACGCTCAACTTTACGAGCGTCACGGGTAACGAAACCAGCAGAACGTAGTGATGGACGCAGTGCTTCATCTAATTGCATCAGAGCACGGGTAATACCGTGACGGATTGCGCCTGCTTGGCCAGTGATACCACCGCCTTTAACAGTTACATAGATGTCCAGCTTGTCAGTCATTTCAACTAACTCTAAAGGTTGACGAACAACCATACGAGCAGTTTCACGACCAAAATACTGATCCAAAGGACGTTGATTTACAACGATGTTGCCACTACCTGCTTTAGCGAAAACGCGAGCTGTAGAGGTTTTGCGACGGCCAGTGCCGTAGTACTGAGTTGCAGCCATTTGCTTAATCCCGTTTAGATATCAAGAACTTGAGGTTGTTGTGCAGTGTGGTTATGTTCTGCGCCAGCGTAAACTTTCAGTTTACGGAACATGGCACGGCCCAGAGGACCTTTTGGTAACATACCCTTAACTGCTTTCTCGATGATCATTTCTGGCTTTTGCGCTTGCAGCTTTTCAAAGCTGATTTGCTTAATGCCACCAGGGAAGCCTGAATGCGAGTAGTACGTTTTGCCTTTCGCTTTGTTACCAGTAACAGTCACTTTTTCAGCATTAACAACGATGATGTAATCACCGGTATCAACGTGTGGAGTGTATTCTGGCTTATGCTTACCGCGTAAACGGACAGCGATTTCAGTAGCGATACGACCTAAAGTTTTGCCGTCTGCGTCGACGACGAACCAGTCACGAGTTACAGTTTCTGGTGTAGCAGTAAAAGTCTTCATTATTACAAAAACCCAAAGTTAATTTTCTGTCTCACATGCTGTCTGCATTTGCAAACAACACAAAATTGCCTTTTAGTACCCCTTCGAGCACCGACTTCGGCTTACAACTTCCGCCCAATTGGCGGAGTAACGTGGGCAGGTGGCGGAGTATAGACAAAGCTGAGTTAAAAATCACCTGATATTTTGATAAAAATTATAAAATATCGACCAATCGGACTTGTCATCCTAAGGATTAACAAGCCTCTGGTGATTTAAGGCCGCAGCTAATGCAAAACTCTTACACTACTGGGTTACGGCAGGTGTTCGGTTTTTAAATAATCGTGGGATTGCATCTCAATTAAGCGTGAACGGCAACGCCTAAATTCGAAGTTAAGCAAACCATCGGCATAAATATCTTCGAGTGGCACTTGAGCCGATACAATCAGCTTCACATTGCGCTCGTAAAATTCGTCGACCATAGCTAAAAAACGTCTTGCGATGTCATCGCCTGTCAAAAAGGCGCCCATTTGTTCTATGCCACTCACGAGGACAGTATGATAAATCCGCGCAAGTTCCATGTAATCACGCTGGCTTCGTGGACCATCACAGAGCGCTCTAAAATCGGCCAACAATACGCCCTGCGCCTGCTGCCGAATACTAATACTGCGGCCTTCTATTTCGATGTCAGCAGTAAGCACCTCAGACTCAGGCGCTAACTGACTAAAATAACGTATAAGATTGGCATCAGCTTGTGCATCTAATGGATGATGATAAATTTCTGCTTGCTCAAGGGTACGCAATCGATAGTCAATGCCAGAATCCACATTGAGCACTTCACAATGTTGATTAATTAAGGCTATCGCAGGTAAGAAACGTGCGCGCTGTAAGCCATTTTTATATAAGTCGTCGGGGATAATATTCGAAGTTGCAACCAGCACAACGCCTTCTTTAAATAACGCTTGAAACAGCGTACCTAATAGCATGGCATCGGTAATATCAGAGACAAAGAATTCATCGAAACAGATAACGCGATATTTCGCAGCCATCTTTTTCGCAATCACCAACAAAGGATCGCGAACGCCTTTTAACTCATCCAAATCTAAATGCAATTGATGCATAAAGCGATGGAAGTGAGCCCGCAATTTTTGTTCACCAGGCAAGGCATCAAAAAAAGTATCCATCAGGTAGGTTTTACCGCGCCCAACTCCGCCCCAAAGATACAGACCTTTAGGTGATGCTAGTGCCGATTTTAAGCCTAATGCGCTAAACAATTTCCCCACAATAGAACTCGGCTCTTCTGCCGTAGTTAAGTCTTCATAGACGCGTTGTAACGCCTTAACGGCAATTTCTTGAGCCGGATCATGGGAAAAACCGTCACGGGTAAGATCTTTTTGATAATGCTGCCAAGGGCTTAACTGAGGCACGTTTAAATTCTCTTATGTCCTTTATTAAAACTGTGACGATATTAGCACGGCCAATATGACGCAGGATATATTAATGCAGAATACGACTTTTACCTTAACGCTAAACTGCATACAAACGTCTAATAAGCATCTATGCTGTAGGTCATTTAAATCGGCAAAATCCGCTGACATTAGGGCTTGAAAAATCCTAATCTCGCCCACAGATTTCTGTTCAGAAACAAGTATGAAACAGCCGATAAAATAGGCTAAAAAAATTAACATTTATTAATATAATGAACTTTTTCAATGAGGTGCGAGTCAGAGTGATTACCTAGGCAAATAGCCGGTACCGATACAGATTTGATCTGGCACTCGCACGATTGCTGATGCATTACATCCAGATCTTTCAACCCTTATTTGGAGTTATGAATAGATGAAAACAAAATTATCTGTACTTTCAGCCGCAATGTTAGCCGCGACCCTGACTATAATGCCTGTCGTCTCACAGGCCGCCATTCCACAGACGGTTGAGGGACAATCCATTCCAAGTCTTGCGCCCATGCTTGAGCGCACGACGCCCGCAGTCGTATCAGTAGCGGTAACGGGGACTCATGTTTCTAAGCAAAGAGTACCTGATGTTTTCCGTTACTTTTTCGGCCCTAATGCGCCACAGGAGCAAGTGCAAGAACGTCCTTTTAGAGGCTTAGGCTCAGGCGTCATTATTGACGCAGAAAAAGGCTATATCGTCACGAACAACCATGTGATTGACGGTGCTGATGATATTCAAGTTGGTCTTCACGATGGCCGTGAAGTAAAAGCAAAACTGATTGGTACTGACTCAGAGTCAGATATCGCATTATTGCAAATTGAAGCGAAAAACCTCATCGCAATCAAAGCCTCTGATTCCGATGATTTACGCGTAGGTGACTTTGCCGTTGCCATTGGTAATCCCTTCGGTTTAGGTCAAACCGTCACCTCGGGCATTGTTAGTGCTTTAGGCCGTAGCGGCTTAGGCATTGAAATGCTGGAAAACTTTATTCAAACCGATGCCGCGATTAACAGTGGTAACTCGGGTGGCGCACTCGTCAATCTTAACGGCGAGTTAATTGGGATTAACACCGCAATCGTAGCACCGGGCGGCGGTAACGTCGGTATTGGCTTTGCCATCCCTGCTAATATGGTGAAAAACCTCGTGGCACAAATTGCCGAACACGGAGAAGTACGCCGCGGTGTATTAGGTATTTCGGGACGTGATCTCGATAGCCAACTCGCCCAAGGTTTCGGTTTAGACACTCAACACGGCGGCTTCGTGAATGAAGTAGCCAAGGGCAGTGCCGCAGAGAAGGCCGGTATAAAAGCAGGTGATATTATCATCAGCGTTGATGGCCGTGGTATTAAGTCATTCCAAGAACTGCGGGCTAAAGTCGCCACTATGGGTGCAGGTGCTAACGTTGAGTTAGGACTCATCCGTGACGGTGATAAGAAAACAGTTAAAGTGACCTTAGGTGAAGCGAGCCAAACCAGTGAAACAGCGGCTGGTGCCGTGCATCCTATGCTGCAAGGTGCGTCCTTAGAAAACTCATCTAAGGGCATTGAAATTACCGATGTCGCACAAGGCTCACCAGCGGCCATGAGTGGCTTACAAAAAGGAGATGTGATTGTCGGTATTAACCGTACTGCGATTAAAGATCTTAAGACACTGAAAGCACAACTTAAAGATCAAGAAGGTGCCGTTGCACTGAAGATAATGCGTGATAAGAGCATGTTGTATTTAGTCCTACGTTAATCGACAAAATAGGCCATTTTTTCTGCCATAGATAAGCATAGGGAGCTTAGGTTCCCTATGCTTACATCGATTAAACATGTTAATCTAACTCACCTTTTTCTAGATCCATCCTGCCATGACTATAAAAGACACTCTGTTATATCTCGGTAAAGCCACCCTTTTCGGCCTTATCATGGCGGCCATGTTTTTATTAGTGACACGTTATTTCGATAACCAATCCCTCGGTAGTAGTCTGCTACAAACCCGTGCCAACAACACAGTCGAGCTATCCTTTGCCAAGGCGGTACGCCGTGCAGCTCCTGCCGTTGTGAATATTTATAGCCTCAGCATAGATCAGAATCGGCCGCTTAATTCAGGCTCACTTCAAGGTCTAGGTTCTGGGGTGATAATGAGTAAAGAAGGTTATATTCTCACTAATTATCATGTCATTAAGAAAGCCGATGAGATTGTTGTCGCCCTGCAAGATGGACGCAAATTTACCTCTGAAGTGGTTGGCTTCGATCCTGAAACCGATTTATCGGTACTTAAAATTGAAGGCGATAACTTACCGATTGTCCCCGTTAATCTCGACAGTCCGCCTCAAGTCGGTGATGTCGTACTCGCTATTGGTAATCCCTACAATTTAGGCCAGACCATTACCCAAGGCATCATCAGTGCCACGGGGCGTAACGGCTTAAGTTCAGGTTACTTAGACTTCCTACAAACCGATGCAGCGATTAATGCGGGTAACTCGGGTGGCGCACTCATTGACACTAACGGCAGCCTTATCGGTATCAATACCGCAGCATTCCAAGTGGGTGAAGAAGGCGGCGGCCACGGGATTAACTTCGCTATCCCGATTAAATTAGCCCACAGCATCATGGGTAAGTTGATTAAAAATGGTCGCGTGATCCGTGGTGCCTTAGGAATTTCTGGCGAGCCGATTAACCCTGTAGTGGCACAAATCCTTAATCTACCCGATCTAAAAGGTGTGCTCGTTACGGGTGTCGATCCTAATGGCCCTGCGGCCCGTGCCCTGCTAATGCCAAGGGATGTGATTATTAAATACGATGGTGAAGATGTGCCAGGCGTTGAAATGCTAATGGACCGCATAGCTGAAACCACACCGGGTAAAAAAGTGATGATGACTGTGATACGCCAAGGTAAACAACAAGAGTTACCTGTGATTATCGATGAGAAGGTTGTGATCGATAACTAGAGTGTCACTCAGTATTACGAGCTCAAATGCAGAAAACAAAAAAACCAGCTTTAAGCTGGTTTTTTAATGATTCAAAATTAGCTTAAGTCAGTAACAGATCACTGAATACGCACAACCTGTGCGCCTAAACCTTGAAACTTATTCTCAATATGCTCATAGCCACGATCTAAGTGATAGATACGATCGACAATCGTCTTACCATCGGCCACTAAGCCCGCAATCACTAGACTCGCTGACGCACGTAAATCCGTCGCCATTACCTGAGCACCACTTAAAGATTCAATCCCTTGAATGATGCAGGTGTTGCCTTCAAGCTCCATGGTAGCGCCCATACGGATAAGTTCAGGCACATGCATAAAACGATTTTCGAAGATAGTCTCAGTTATGGTTGCCGTGCCTTGTGCTAAGGCATTGAGCACACAAAACTGCGCCTGCATATCGGTTGGGAAACCAGGATAAGGTGCAGTCTTGATATTCACCGCCTTCGGACGTTTACCCTGCATATCGAGCTCAATCCAATCTTCGCCCGTAGTAATCGTCGCGCCTGCATCTTCAAGTTTTGCGATAACCGACTCCAGTGAAGCAGGATCGGCTTTTAAACAACGAATACGGCCACGAGTCACCGCAGCGGCCACCAAAAATGAACCGGTTTCGATACGATCTGGCATCACGCGGTAATTACAGCCCTGTAAACGCTCAACCCCTTGAATACGCAATGTCGCACTGCCTACACCAGTGATTTTTGCACCCATGGCAATTAAGCAATTAGCGAGATCGATCACTTCAGGTTCACGGGCCGCGTTTTCAATCACGGTTTCGCCATCGGCTAATGCTGCGGCCATCAGTAAGTTTTCGGTCGCACCAACACTCACCATGTCCATAAAGATATGTGCGCCTTTAAGACGACCATCAACACGGGCCTTGATATAACCTTCTTTCACTTCAATCTTGGCGCCCATCATTTCGAGGCCATGTAAGTGCAAGTTCACTGGTCTTGCGCCAATGGCACAGCCACCAGGCAATGACACGTCAGCAGTACCATAACGAGCCAATAACGGCCCTAAGATCAAGATAGAAGCACGCATGGTTTTCACTAGATCATAGGGAGCGCAAAACTCATTCAGATTAGTGGTAGAAATGCGGATCTGTCCGTCACCGAGTTCAGTCACTTCAGCGCCGAGACAGCGTAATAATTTACAGCTCGTACTCACATCACGCAGATTGGGCACGTTAGAAACCACAAAATCGGTTTCAGCCAATACACCCGCCATCAGAATAGGCAAAGCTGCATTTTTAGCACCCGAAATAATCACATCACCGGCAAGCGGGGGGCTTGCCTGAATTGTTAGTTTATCCACTTTTCCTCACTAGCTAGGCATGTTGAAAACTTTTTCGCGTTTCCATTGAGTCGGCGTGAAAGTTTTGATCGTTAATGCATGTAATTCACCGCTGGCAATGTGTGCCGTCAACGGTGCATAAATGGCTTGTTGCTGTTTGACTCGGCTCATACCATCGAAGCATTCACCTACGGCGATCACTTTATAATGGCTACCATCCGAGCTAGCGTGAACTTCTTCAAGCCCTAACGCATCACGTAAAATCTGTTCGATTAAGCTGCATTCCATGAAATCTATTACCCTATTCTCAATGCGCTTCTTCGGTAAAGAAGGCATCTAAATCATATAAATCAATTAGTTTTTTAAGTTGTGGTGAAGCAGAACTCAATACAAGTTGGCTGCGATGTTCACGCACTAACGCCAGCAAAAATGCCATGCCAGCGCTATCACTGTATTCGAGCCCAGACAGAGACAATATCTGGGTTGACTCATTTAGCAGTTGTTGCCGCTGTGGCCAAAGTGTAATGACATCGGCTTGGGTTATGCGCCCTTTAAGATGACAAACTGTCCCCTGTTGCACAAATTCAATCACGACTGTGACTTCCCAGACTTAGCCTTCATGACCACTTTCTCTTTAGTGCGATCTTCGAGCATCTTAATCACGGGATCGATACCCTGTTGGCGAATTAGATTAGAGATTTCCGACTGCTTAGAAGACAGTAAGCTCACACCTTCGGCAACTAAATCAAATGCCTTCCATGAGTCATCCTTTAAACGGCGCGCCTTAAACAATAGTTTAATCGGTGGGCGACCGGCTTCGATGATCTGCACGTTTACATCGACCATTTTCTCTTTGCTGAAATCAATCCCAGGTGAGAATTCCACTTTTTGATTAGTATATTCAGTAAAGGCTTGGGCATAAGTAGAGATTAAATAACCTTCAAAAGCATTGACGAAACGATTGCGTTGCTCTTCGGTTGAATCCTTAAGATATTGGCCTAATACCTTATAAGAAGCGTATTTATAATCGACATAAGGCATGAGTTCTTCACGAACAATCACCTTTAAATGGTCTGAATTTGCGTCGATTAATGCTTTATCTTTGTGAAAACGATCGAAGGTTTTATTGGCAACGGCTTTCACCATGGCATACGGATCTGTCGTATCGACAACCACATCAGCGGCAACTGCGCTCGTTGCCCCTAAAACCATCACTAACGGCAATAAAAAACGAGATAAGTTTTTAAACATAGCGGTAACCCCTATTTATCCTTCGAACCCATACTATATAAGAACTGACCAATCAGCTCCTCCAACACTAATGCCGAACGAGTGTCGTCAATCTTATCGCCATCTTTCAGCATACTGACATCATCGTCGACAAAACCCGGTGTTAACCCTAAGAATTGTTCGCCCAACAAACCCGAAGTCAAAATGGCTAAACTACTGGTTTCAGGGAATTTATCGTAACGCTTGTCCATCACTAATGTGACCACAGCCACTAACTTAACTGGGTCTAAATCTATGCTGCTCACTCGGCCAACGACAACACCGCCAACCTTGACTGGCGAACGCACCTTCAAACCACCAATGTTGGTAAAATTGGCTTGTATGGTATAAGTGCTATCGCTGCTTTTCACTTCAATATTGGCGACGTTAAAGACTAAGACCAAAAAAGCGGCCAATCCTGTTAAAAGAAACACACCCACTAATAATTCAATTTTTCGTGTCAACATGTTCAGCTACCACTCTGTTAATCCATCTAACCTGTGTCGAAATCCGCAGTGTTCCGTTAGCGGCCAAACATCAGGGCTGTCAGTAAAAAATCCAATGCCAATACAGCGAGGCTCGACTGAACGACAGTCTGGGTCGTTGCACGGCTGATGCCTTCCGGATTTGGGATCACTTGATAACCGCGATATAACGCAATCCAAGTGACCACTACGGCAAACACACCACTTTTGATCAAGCAGTTAACTATGTCCTGACGCCATTCGACAGACGCCTGCAGAATCGACCAAAACGCACCACTGTCGATCCCTTTCCATTCCACGCCAACAAGGTGCCCGCCATAAATACCTACAGCGGTAAACATCAACGCCAGCAATGGCATACTGATCACTCCAGCCCAAAAGCGCGGTGCAATAATCTGCCTTAATGGGTCAATCGCCATCATTTCTAAACTGGAAAGCTGCTCAGTGCTTTTCATTAAACCAATTTCAGCGGTTAATGCTGAACCCGCCCGTCCCGCAAACAATAACGCGGTAACAACTGGCCCTAACTCACGCAGTAAACTGAGCGCCACCATAGGACCTAAGCTTTCTTCGGTGCCAAAACCAACTAAGATGTTATAGCCTTGCAGTGCGAGCACCATGCCGATAAAGAGTCCTGAGACTAAAATAATCACCATGGATTGCACACCGACCACATAAATCTGGCGCACTAATAATGGAAAACCTTTACGCACGCGTGGCCAGCGAAAAATCGCCCCCCACAGCATAAGGCCTGCACGGCCAAAACCGAGCACTAGCTCAATCGCGCTGCGGCCTAAGTCGGCAATACTGTCGATTAACTTCACTTGCCAACTCCTTTTGCCATTAATTCTTGCTGGTAATCATTTGCCGGGTAATGGAACGGCACAGGGCCGTCCGGAGCACCTTGAATAAACTGTTTCAGCTGCGGATTATCAGCGTACTTTAATTCTTCAGGGGTGCCGTGGGCGATGACTTTTTTGTCAGCCACCACATATACATAATCGGCAATGCCAAGCACTTCATCCACATCGTGGGACACTACAATTGAAGTCAGATTCAGCGCATCGGATAACTCACGAATAAGCTTTACTAACACACCCATCGATATTGGGTCTTGCCCTGCAAAAGGCTCATCGTACATCACCATTTCAGGTTCAAGCGCTATGGCTCTAGCCAATGCGGCGCGGCGTTGCATACCACCGGATAACTCGCTTGGCATCATCTGAGCTGCACCACGTAAACCTACGGCTTCAAGCTTCATCAGCACGATAGTGCGAATAATGTCTTCAGGCAGTCCAGAATGTTCACGCAGCGCAAACGCCACGTTATCGAACACATTAATGTCGGTAAACAGCGCGCCACTCTGAAACAGCATGCTCATCTGCTTACGCAGACTAAATAATTCATTGCGACTCACGCCATGGATATCGTGACCGTCGAATAACACTTGTCCATGGTCAGGCGTTAATTGGCCGCCAATCAATTTCAACAGGGTCGTTTTGCCTATGCCGCTCGGCCCCATGATCGCCGTCACCTTGCCCCTTGGAATGGACAGGCTAATATCTTCATATATCACACGCTGACCGCGGCTAAACCCCAAATTACGGATCTCAACCAACGGCGTTTGTTCTTGAGTCATGCTTGATTCCGACATTTGCAAATGAGGTGATCCTAGTCTTCCGAGACTGACCAATCGAAGAGCCGCAAATTGTACGTAATTGCGCTTTAACCTACAACCGAATCGACACTATCGCCCTGCGATACTTTCAATTTGCCTCATTTACAGCGAAAATGCGCCCTAAGTTTTCACTCTGCACAGGTAAAATGTTACTTAATGTTTTCAACCTAGTTGCAGAATTGGCAGTATTGGCTAATTCGTTCGCACTTAGCTCACTCTTCGCCCACTTTTATCGGGGAGAGTCGATACGCAATTGCGCAATAGAGGCATCCCATAGGGTAATACCCGCTGCGATATGGGATAAATCCATTGAAATAAACGACAAAGACGATGATATTGCTCAAGACCTTCTGCCGCTAAACACGTTATTGTGCGTGAATAGCTAACGCAGCTGAACTTGACGAGTCGGATCAATCGCTCTAGCCTGCCGCAATTGTTTTGCTGTTTTCGGTAATTAACCACAGCAAGACATAAGCTAAATTGTCTGAAAACAAACTAATACTTGGCAGAAAGCCTATTACATATCATCTTTATCGCGTACCAAATTGTGCTATTCCAATCCCATCAATGGGGCGACAAAGACAATGCAAAAAGAGAGATAGACATGGTAGACAAATCACAACTGCGCCAATGGGGTTGTAAAGTTATCGACATTGAAAAGTCAGCCCTAGACAATCTTTATCAATATGTTGATTCGGCTGAATTTGCAGAGGCTTGCGAGTTGATCCTCAACTGCACTGGCAAAGTGATTGTCATGGGAATGGGCAAATCGGGCCATATCGGCAATAAGATTTCTGCCACCCTCGCCAGCACAGGAACGCCAGCATTTTTTGTGCATCCGGGTGAAGCCAGCCACGGCGATCTGGGTGTATTGGCCGATAACGATGTGATTTTAGCGATTTCAAATTCCGGTGAGTCGAGTGAAATCCTCACCTTAATGCCGGTCATCCAACGTATGGGCGTGCCTGTTATTGCGGTAACGGGTAAACCCGAATCGAATATGGCGCGATTATCTAAAGTGCATTTATGTATTGAAGTCCCAGAAGAGGCTTGCCCACTTGGACTTGCCCCAACCTCAAGTACCACAGCAACCTTAGTGATGGGCGATGCCATCGCCATTGCGCTACTACAAGCTAAAGGCTTTACCCGTGATGATTTTGCTATGTCCCATCCTGGCGGTGCATTAGGACGTAAGTTGCTGTTAAAAGTCTGCGATGTCATGCATAGCGGTGATGACTTACCGCTCGTCAACCACGATATTTGCATCACAGAAGCTCTGTACGAAATCTCCAAGAAAGGCTTAGGCATGACGGCGATTATCGATGATCAGCGCAAGCTGGTTGGTATCTTCACCGACGGTGATTTACGCCGCGTTATTGATGCCGAAGTGAATTTACGCACGACGCCCATTGCCGATGTGATGACCCGTAACTGCGTCACGATCACAGATAATGTGTTGGCCGCCCAAGCACTGCAAGTGATGGACTCAAAAAATATCAACGGATTAATTGTTATCGATAAAGATCGCCATCCTATTGGCGCTCTTAACATGCTCGATATGGTAAAAGCAGGAGTCATTTAATGCCACAGCAAGGATTTTACGGCCCAATCAGTGATGATGTGTGGCAACGCGCGCAAAAGATTAAACTGTTAATCTGTGACGTCGATGGGGTGTTTTCCGACGGCCGTATTTACTTGAGCAATAGCGGCGAAGAGCTCAAAGCCTTCCATACTCGCGACGGCTATGGCGTGCGATCACTACTCACCAGCGGTTTCAACCTCGCCGTGATCACAGGACGTCAATCTAAAATCGTTGAAAACCGTATGACAGCCCTTGGTGTTACCCATATTTACCAAGGCGTAGACAATAAGTTCGAGCCCTATGAAGCATTGCTCGCACTTTATGGTGTCACCCCAGAAGAAGTGGCTTATATCGGTGATGATATTGTCGATCTCCCCGTGATGAATGTCGTCGGTTTAGCGGTCAGTGTTGCTGACGGCCACCCCTATGTACGCCAACACGCCCATTTTGTGACTACGCTCAATGGTGGCCACGGTGCACTGCGTGAACTCACAGATCTGTTACTCCTAAGTCAAAATAAATTCACTTCGGCCCATGGAATGAGTATATGAGTCGTGTGACACTCGCGATTATCGCTTTTTTTGGAACCGCACTAGCGCTTTACTGGCAGGTCCAGAACAAACACAGCGGTGATTCCGATAACAGAGTAAAAGATCAAAATACCCCAGATTTCATCGTTGAAGATCTGCGCAGTGTTGAGTTCAATGAGCAAGGACTAGTGAATAGCCGTGTGACGGCGAAACACATGGAACATTATGATTCAACGAATCAAACTTTCTTTACTCAACCTGTTTATCTTGTTTATCCAGACCAAGGTAAAGCACAATGGCAGCTCAGGGCAGATCAGGGCAAGCTAAACAAGGAAACTGGCAAGGTTGTATTAGAAAATAATGTTATTATCGATGCCATTAGCCCAGAAGAACCGATTCAGACCTTGTCCACCAGTTATCTGGAACTCGATCTCAACACTATGATAATGACCTCTGACCGTACCATTTACGTCACAGGGAAAGATTTTAATATTCAAGGCCAAGGCCTTTATGCCGACCTCAACGCGCAAGAAGTGCAATTGACCAGTCAGGTAGTAGGAACATATGAAGCAAAATAACGTATTACTTGCCAGCCTAATGCTAATTATGAGCATGAGTGCTTTCGCGAAAGTGGGCGACTTAAAGCAAGAAGTCAAAATTAAAGCTGTGAGCCAAACTGCGGATATCAAAAACAACCAGATCATCTTCTTTGGTCCGGTGGAAGTTACCCAAGGCTCAATAAAAATCCAAGCAAATGAACTGCGTGCATTTTCCGCTGAAGGTGAAAATAGCAAAACTTTAGTCGCCACAGGCAACCCTGCTACGTATAGCCAGATATTAGACGATGGCCGTCCTGCATCGGCGAGCGCGAAAGAAATTCGTTACGATATGGCAAGCCGCACCTTAACTCTGAAAGGTATGGCGTCATTAGATCAAGCGGGTAGCCAAGTTACAGGCAATTTAATCCGCTATAACATGATTCAACAGAAATTGATGGCCGAGAGTACTGGCAGTGGTGACGATCGCGTGATCACTATTATTCAGCCAGAAAACTATCAAGATGATGCTAAATCAGATGCTCCAGCGGATAAACCTGTAAAAAAGCAGGACTCTAAATGACCCAAATCACCTTAAGAGCACAAAATCTGGCAAAAAGTTACAAGAGTCGCCAAGTGGTTAAAGACGTCAGTCTGACGGTAAAAACCGGTCAAGTCGTTGGCCTACTCGGTCCAAACGGTGCCGGTAAAACCACGACCTTTTACATGGTTGTCGGGCTAGTGAAGAGCGATAAGGGGCATATCTTTATCGACGATGATGATTTAACCGCAGATCCTATGCATCTGCGTGCCCGCAAAGGCATAGGTTACTTACCGCAGGAAGCCAGTATCTTTCGTAAGCTAACTGTTCATGACAACATCATGGCCGTACTGCAAACTCGTAAAGAACTTAAAAACGAAGAACGAGAAGAAGAACTAGAACATCTGCTCGAAGAGTTTCATATCACCCACATCCGTGACAGCCAAGGCATGTCATTGTCGGGTGGCGAACGTCGTCGCGTCGAAATTGCGCGGGCTTTAGCCGCTAATCCTAAGTTCATTTTGCTCGATGAACCGTTTGCCGGCGTCGATCCTATTTCGGTTATCGACATCAAGAAGATTATCGAACAACTCAAAAGTCGCGGCCTTGGCGTACTGATCACAGACCATAATGTCCGCGAGACATTAGATGTATGTGAACATGCTTATATTGTGAGTCACGGAAACCTGATTGCCGAAGGAACTCCAGCAGAGATCTTAGACAATCAGCAAGTTAGGGCTGTGTACTTAGGTGAACAATTCAGGCTATAGTTAATCGAGCGAAGCCAATGGAGGCAATTTATACCGCCATTGGGCTTCACTCAAAATGATAATAAGCGACCTCATCCAACAATAATAACGTAGGGATCAGCGGTAACATGAAAGCGTCACTCCAGCTCAAACTGGGTCAACAGTTAACCATGACGCCACAACTACAACAGGCTATACGTCTGTTGCAACTGTCGTCATTAGAACTGCAGCAAGAGATCCAGCAAGCATTAGATTCTAATCCCCTTCTCGAGCTGGAAGAGGATCAATTCGACGCCACTAAAACCCCTGTAAACCAAACGCTATCCGATACGGATTTCAGTGAATCTAGCACTCTGCCACCAGAAAAAGACAGCTCCACCATAGATACGGCAGAGTCGCTAACCAAAGAATCCATGCCCGATGAGCTCCCCATGGACACCACATGGGATGAAGTGTTTACCGCCTCCCCAAACTCAGGCCCCGGCGGCAGTCGTGAAGACGATATGCCCTTCCAAGGCGAGACCAGTGAAGGTTTGTACGAACACTTAGAATGGCAAAAAAACCTCACGCCGTTTTCTGAAACCGATTTAGCCATTGCCACCGCCATTATTGATGCCATCGACGATCAGGGCTATCTCACCCAAAGCACTGAAGAAATTCTCGAAGCCATGGGCAATCCTGAAGTTGAGCTTGACGAAGTCGAAGCCGTACTCAAGCGTATTCAGCATTTTGATCCCATAGGCGTTGCCGCCCGCGATTTAAGTGAATGCCTGCTGATCCAACTGTCGCATTTCGCCGCTGATACTCCCAACCTAGAAAACGCCCGTATACTGATCAAAGATCATTTAGATCTGATCGCCGCCCGTGATTTTAGGTTATTGATGCGTAAGACTAAATTAAAAGAAGATGAATTAAGGGATGGTATAGCACTTATCCAAACCCTCAATCCTCGCCCAGGTTTGTTGATCACGCCCAATAATGACGAATACGTTATCCCAGATGTGTCTGTGTCGAAGAAAAATGGCCGCTGGGTCGTTGAGCTTAATCCTGACTGCATGCCAAAAATCAATGTAAATCAACATTATGCTTCTATGGCACGCAGTACCAAAAACCAAGCCGATAGCCAATTTATTCGCGGCCATCTGCAAGAGGCTAAATGGTTTATTAAGAGCTTAGAAAGCCGTAACGATACTTTGCTTAAAGTTGCTAATTGCATAGTGCAATATCAGCAAGGTTTCTTTGAGTATGGTGAAGAAGCCATGAAGCCTATGGTGCTTAACGATATTGCCGAAGCGGTAGAAATGCATGAGTCCACCATCTCACGGGTCACAACTCAAAAATACATGCATACCCCTAAGGGACTTTTTGAACTAAAATACTTCTTCTCTAGCCACGTCGGTACTGACGATGGTGGTGAGTGCTCATCCACAGCAATCAGAGCCTTTATAAAGAAACTGGTGGCAGCGGAAAACCAGAAAAAACCATTAAGCGATAGTAAGATGGCACAACTTCTGGCAGAACAAGGGATCAACGTAGCCCGCAGAACCATTGCGAAGTACCGAGAGGCTATGCTTATTCCACCTTCTAATCAGCGTAAAAGTTTATAACCTACAGTGGATATCGGAGGACGTTTCTATGCAAATAAACCTAAGTGGACACCATGTCGAAATTACCGAATCGTTACGTGCATATGTAGAAGAAAAGTTTTCAAAACTTGAACGCCATTTCGAACAGATCAATAATGTGCACGTTGTGCTCAATGTTGAGAAAATGCAACAGATTGCCGAAGCGAGAATAAACCTCATAGGTGGTGAAGTTTTTGCTACTTCAGAGCATGCTGACATGTATGCCGCTATAGACGCCCTGATTGACAAGCTTGACCGTCAGGTTATTAAACACAAAGAGAAGTTAACAAAACACTAATAATGGAACTTTGTACCATACTGCGGCCGGAGTGCACTACCTGCGCCACTCCGGGCAGCAAGAAAAAGGTACTGGAACTCATCAGCGACTTAGTCGCTGCCCAGTACCCGACCCTCTCATCTCAAGAGATATTCGAAAGCCTAGTGGCGCGCGAAAAGATGGGGAGCACAGGTATAGGTAACGGCATCGCCATTCCACATGGTCGACTAGCCGATATAGATCAGCCCATTGCCATACTAATTAAGTGTGAAGAGCCGATAGCATTTGATGCTATCGATAAGCAACCTGTTGATATTTTATTTGCACTACTGGTGCCTGCAGACCAATGTCAGCAGCACTTAAGTACCTTGTCTTGCATGGCCGAAAAGCTGAGCGACAAGCAAATATTAAAGCAATTACGCAAGACGCATGATGAAACGGAACTCTATCAGGTAATCACTGGATGAAACTGGTCATAGTGTCGGGCCGCTCAGGCTCAGGCAAATCTGTCGCCCTTAGGGTACTCGAAGATCTCGGCTATTATTGTGTCGATAACCTTCCCTTGCCATTGATTGGCAGTTTGCTTGAGCAACTCAAAGGCAGTAACGATCTCGTCGCCATCAGTGTCGACGTGCGTAACATGCCTGAGCAGGATAAGGTCTTAGTAAAACAACTCGCTAGCCTACCTCCAGATACTGAGTTAACGAGCTTCTTCCTTAACTCCAGCGATAAAATTCTGCTCAAGCGTTACAGCGAAACCCGCCGTTTGCATCCTTTGTCGAAGAGCCGAGTCTCTTTGCAAGAAGCGATAAAGCTGGAGGGGAAACTGCTCGAGCCTATGTCAAAACTGGTCGATCACTACATAGATACGTCGAATTTGAATATCTATGATTTAAGCGACCAAGTCAGACAAATTCTCCTTGGTAGTGTCGATAAAGAACTCGTGATCAACTTCGAGTCCTTTGGCTTTAAGCACGGAATGCCCACCGAAGCCGACTTTATGTTCGATGTGCGCTTCCTGCCCAATCCCCACTGGGAGTTGGCGCTGCGGCCATTGACTGGCTTAGATGAACCCGTAGCTGAGTTCTTAAATCGTCAACCACTGGTTAATAAGTTCATCTGGCAAATCGAAAATTTACTGGAGACTTGGCTGCCGCACCTCGAGCGTAACAATCGCAGTTATTTAACGGTAGCCATTGGCTGCACAGGTGGACAGCACAGATCGGTTTACGTCGCAGAGCAATTGGCCAAACGCTTTAGTAACGGTAAACATAAAGTTTATGCCCGTCATCGAGAGCTCAATAATGCCAAAACTTGAACGTCAGATAACCATCTGTAATAAGCTCGGTTTACATGCCCGTGCCGCCACTAAGTTGGTGGTACTGGCTTCCGAGTTTGATGCGACCATCACCTTAATCCAAGGCGATAAACAAGCATCGGCCGCCAGTGTACTTGGCTTACTGATGCTTGAAACTGGCATGGGTAAGACCATCAAGCTTATCGCCGAAGGCCCAGATGCAGAGCCGGCTCTCGATGCCATTTGTGCCTTAATCGACGCTAAGTTTGACGAAGCCTGTTAGTTTCACTTCACACTAAGCACTTCATCGTTAGTTTCACTTCATGTCTAGTTTAAAAAACTTGCCATTCACACATGGCAAAACATTTGTCGCTCGACGATACAAGCCACAGGCGATTACACTAGCGGTCATTGCGCTGGCGCTGGCCTTAACCTTACCTTAGCCGTCTTAATCTGTGTCATCGACTGACGCTTAGTCACCGTAAAATCCTAGCCCAACACTAAGATCTCAAACCAATTTGCCGCACAATGGAGGACAAATGCCCGTAGATAATGCAGAAAACGATCACACCGGACATAGTCTTGACCAGTTAAACCAAGCGCTTAGCAGCGGCATGTTCGTACACGTGCGCAATATGCTGCAAAAAATGGCCGCCTCAGATATCGCGCTGATCTTAGAATCATCACCGCCAAGTGCCAGACAAGTATTGTGGCAGCTCATCGATCAGGAACAAATAGGCGACATACTCGATGAGTTGAGTGAAGAGCTCAAAGACCCACTGATCCGCAGCATGAGCCCTGAGCGAGTCGCGAAAGCGACAGCAAGCATGGACACCGACGATCTCGCCTATATTCTGCGAAGTCTTCCCGACGCCGTTTACAAACAAGTGTTGCAGTCGATGACGGAGCAAAATCGCCTGAGGGTAGAACAAGCTCTATCTTATCCAGATGAGACCGCCGGCAGCTTGATGAACACGGATACTGTCACCTTAAGACCCGATGTGAATATCGATGTGGTGCTGCGCTATCTTCGGCAAAGGGGCAACCTACCCGACACCACAGATACCTTATATGTGGTCGACAAACAGGACAAAGTCCTTGGCGGTGTTAGGCTGGCAGATCTGCTGACTTGCGCGCCAAGCACCACAATTCGCAATATCATGGATCCCAATATTCAAAGTATTCCGGTGAGCATGTCCGACAGCGAAGTCGCGCAGAAATTCGAACGCAATGACTGGGTATCGGCACCTGTCGTCGACAGTGATGGTAAGCTGCTCGGGCGTATCACAATCGATGACGTAGTCGATGTTATCCGCGAAGATGCTGAACATTCCATGATGGGTATGGCGGGGATGGACGGAGATGAAGATACCTTTGGTCCTGTACTAAAAAGTACCCTACGTCGCTCGCTCTGGCTCACCATAAACTTATTCGCCGCCCTGCTCGCATCGTCGGTCAGCAATATGTTTGAAGGCACTATTGAGCAATTTGCCACTATCGCCATCCTAATGACGATTGTCCCTAGCATGGGCGGTGTTGCCGGTAATCAGACCTTAGCGCTCGTGATCCGCGGTATTGCTTTAGGCCATATCGGCCAAAGCAACGCTCGCTGGCTTATCGGTAAAGAGCTATCGATTGGTTTTCTCAATGGTTTGATGTGGTCGATTTTAGTCTTTGTCGCCGTGTGGCTATGGAAGGATGATATGGCACTGGCGGGCTTAATTGGTAGCGCCATGCTGATCAACATGACAGTAGCAGGGCTTGCAGGTGCGAGTATTCCATTGATTTTAAAAAGACTTAAAATCGATCCTGCCCTCGCTGGCGGTATGGTGCTCACTACAGTCACTGACGTGGTTGGCCTGTTCGCCTTCCTCGGGTTAGCGACGCTCTACCTGATGAACTAACGCTTTAACCGTTTGAGCTAATAACAAAAACGGCACCTCAAAGGTGCCGTTTTTTATCCCGCTGGAAAACTAAAGAAGGCTATTTTGCCGGAGGTTGAAAACCATAACTGCTCAAAATCGCTTGGCCTTTGGTCGATAGAATAAACTCAGCTAACGGCTTAGCGGCAGTATTAGCGCCTTGTAAAACCAGTAAACCATAGTCGGCACCCACGGCGAGTTCCAGCGGTAAGTCGATGATTTGTAAACTCGGCACTTCTTTTTTAGCCAGCACAGCATTAGTGCAATAGGTTAAAAAGATATCCGCTTGCTTGTTTTCCATCACCCAGCCATAGGGGTTGCGATCTTTAGGCGGTTTAACGCTCTCAGGGCCGCCCGTCAGTTGTAATGCCTTGGTCTCTAACGCGGCTTTCGCATTGGGTTTTACCGCTTCGGCCTTAGCAAAAACGGCCCAGGCATAATCACCCGCGGGGTCGGCTTTCGGGGTTGAGGTGCCGACTTTAATCTTAGAATCTAACAAGGTATCGAGTAACGTCGCACTCGTCACCTGAACTGTGTCTTGGGTAATTGCGCAGAGTTGATTACGGGCAAACATTTGCACCGCTTCGCCCTGACCCGAATCCACTAATGCCTGTGGATGTTTCATATTTGCCGAGGCAAAGATATCAACTTTCTCGCCCTCTTGAATGCGTTTTAACAATAAACCTGAGGGCGCATATTGCGCTACAACACTCATTTGCGACTGTGCTTGATAAGCAGCAATAATATCACTCATCGCAGCCTTTAAACTGCCTGCGGCGCGCAGTTCTATCGGCGCGACTCCTGTGGTCAGTTCGGCTTTCATCGGCACTCCTTGTACAGCTGTCACCATGATGACAGGACTTAAACTCAAGGCTACTAACACATTTTTGCTTATCATAGTCATATTCTCCTTTAGACACTAAAAGTCATTCTTGGGACTTATTCCCATACAGAACGTGAAATCGATAAAGGGATCAAGCTGAACTCATCCCAAGGTAATTAGCAGTGATATGTTTGTGGTGCAGGTCACTCAAGGTGCGCTTCATAAAGGACAAATTGTCTAATTGAAGCACAGCAAGCTAATCATTCAATTAGCCCATCACTGAAAACAAAAAAGTCGCCCAAGGCGACTTTTTCAGCGAGAACTTTGTGCTTAGACCAGACTATTTACCCGTTGGTATTAGTACGATCTCAACGCGGCGGTTTTGTGCGCGGCCATTTGCATTGGCATTTGATGCAATAGGACTCGCTTCACCCATACCTTTTGATTTTACACGGGCAGAGGCAACGCCTTTATTCATCAAGTAATTACCCACTTCGCTAGCACGGACCTGTGACAGACGTAAATTGTAAGAGTCTGAACCACTACTGTCAGTATAACCTAATATGTTGAGCTGCGTTTTGCTGTATTCCTTGGCCACAACCGCCACTGAATTCAGCACGCGTTTAGCACCGTCACTTAACTCGGTTTGATCTACGCCGAAGGTCACTTCATTAGGCATATTCAAAATGATGTTATCGCCGTTACGGGTCACACTCACGCCCGTTGAGGCTAATTGTTGGCGTAATTTAGTCTCTTGCACATCCATGTAATAACCAATACCACCACCGACTGCAGCGCCCGATGCTGCACCAATTAAGGCACCTTTACCGCGGTCGCTCTTGCTCGAAGATACCACTCCAATTGCGGCACCCGCGACGGCACCAATCAATGCGCCACTGGTCGCTTTAGCGGTTTGTTCTTCGTTTGAATAGGGATTGATTGTTGTACAACCCGATGCAACTAGCGCAGTCGTCAATACCACTATGGCTAACAGGGATGGTTTAGATTGCACTGCCTGAAAACACTTCATCATTTATAACCTCTTTATATGATTGATGACTGTGAATACCGCTCAAAAGGGCAAGAAATATCACGTCCATTAGGTAATACGAATGACCTAGGGATTGCCACAAAGCAGGCAGTATATAAGCAATTGCGCTGGAGACAATCCTTTATCCATCTTCAATTATGCTAATCCAGATTTTAGTCAGCAAAGATACAGATTTCGGGCTTCAATCATGGCTTGTACCGCCCAATGTCATATCAAGTCTATGGCACCGAAATAGTGCACCTTGCACCTTTATTGGCGGCACTAAAAAATAACGCTGTTTTAATCGAAGGCGCAATCCAATGATTTAAAAGGTTAAAATAAAAATTAGAATATTGGCACGAATTTTACATACTACTAAGTGAGTAGACAGTCAGACGCGGTAAACATCGCCGAAAAACTAGAGTCGACTTCAACAGGATTAATCCAAATTAAATGGACCTATCGAGACAGAAAATGGGCTCGAGTATTTAGGGTCATGAAGGAGGAAGTATGAAAACGGTCATGAACTTTATCGCACTATGTCGCCACGAATGGATTTGTCTGCGCCATCTAGGTCTGAGCCAGTGGGATTTAGAACAGCGTCACTATCATCAATAAAAGGCAACGCAAACGGTCATATTTTGGTTCGAAGGCAGTAAAAGAGGGAACGCTCATGGGAATCGCAGAAAATAGTCTCAAGCTACATGTTATCACCGAGGTTAAAGTACAAGGTCGCTTACTGTCGGATGTTGCACGCCAATACGGTTTATCTGCCAAGGCAGTCTACCAATGGGTGCGAGAAAGCGATCTGCAACCCCAGCAAAGAGAATGCGCATTAATGAGTGAGATTGCCCAGCTACAGAAAAAAATTAAACAGCTCAATCAAGAGCTACGCACGATAGGTTAGCCTGTACAACAAGCTAAACGTGCCCGAATAGACAAGGCCGGACGAGATTGCATATCGCCCTGCTGATAACGCTAACGATGTAAAAGATGTGCTAACAACAATAATAACAGCGCCCTTTTTAGTCCGGCCTTGTCGTCCAAATTGATGAACCCAGCGAAGATTGGGAAATAGTATTAACAGCAACAAACGGATAGGGACAATGCAAAAGTTTCGGCAAGACTAGGGAGGGAGTTATCTCCCCCAAGATCAAATATGTGAATTGTGCTCCCCCAAGTCATGAACATATTTCTCTCTCTGGCCTTGTCATTTTATTCACAGGATCAATGATGATCCAGCACTGCAATGAGTGTGGTGCGCCAAGGAAGGCCGTGATTGGTATTACATAGATTGACTGAAGAGTGACCAAGGTTTCGGCAAGGATTGAGGGAGTTATCTTCCCCAAAGATTAAATATGTGAATTGTGCTCCCCCAAGTCATGAACATATTTCTCTCTCAGCTCTTGTCCTTTTATTACACTGTTCGATGATTGCTAGCTTGTTTGTAGCAACAAGGATGGCCCCAGCTTCCATCGGGGATTAAGCCAAGGATTGGCTAACGCCAAAAATTAAATAACAATAATAAAATCAACAATAAAAATAATAATTTCACTTAATTTTTAGCATAAAAAAGACGCTACTTTGAGCGTCTTTTTTATGGGTGAAAAACAACGACTGACGATTAATAGTCTTCTTCGTTTGCCTCTTGGATCCGCTGCTTACGCTCTTGTGCCTCTTCAAAGGCTGCTTGGATTTCTTCCAAGACCGCACTAACATCGGCTTCGACCAGCACTTCGGTAAACTCACCCGTTAATGGTGTTTCAGGCTTCAATTCACCGGCTTCAAACAGGGCCCAAATTTCTTTGGCGTATTGTGTTTTTAACAGCTCAGGAGCATACAAACCATAGTATTGAGTCATGTTATTCACATCACGCGCTAACATCCATTTAGCATGGTTATTTGCAGCGGCATCGACGGCCTGAGGTAAGTCGATAATCACTGGCCCTTCACTATCAACTAACACGTTAAACTCAGACAAGTCACCGTGCACTAACCCCGCACAGAGCATACGTTTAACATAGGTCATCACCAACGCATGATCCTTCAAGGCTTTTTCTGCCGACATACTGACATCGTTTAATCTCGGCGCGACATTGCCCTCGGCATCCGTCACTAACTCCATCAGCAACACGCCATCGAAACAACCATAAGGCGTTGGCACACGCACACCCGCATTCGCTAAACGGTAAAGTGCTTCAACTTCAGCATTTTGCCAAGCTTCTTCCTGCTGATCGCGGCCAAATTTAGACCCTTTTTCCATCGCACGTGCGCGACGACTGTTACGGACTTTTCGGCCTTCTTGATATAACACAGCTTGCTTAAAACTGCGCTTGTCCGCTTCTTTATAGACTTTGGCACAGCGGATATCATCACCACTGCGTACAACGTACACAGTCGCTTCTTTACCGCTCATTAACTGGCTAATGACCTCATCGACCAGTCCTTCATCAACCAGGGGTTGGATTCGTTTCGGAGTTTTCATAGCGCCCTTATACCTTACTTAGGCATGATATGGAATACTGCGGGCAAATCTTCATACAAAAGCGGTCTCCAGCGGAAGTTTGATGAATATAGTTTAGGATTGTTAAACGAATTTTAAGTAAAAACTAATGCACTTGCGTGTTAAACACAATACCAGATTTACTCAGCGCTTTGGCAAAGAAAGAGACTGAAAATACCACTTTAACTAAAAGAATATTCTTTTATGCTCACCCCAATAAAACCAGACTCAAAACGACAAGCCATATTCCACGGCGAATATGCCAATCCAAGCCAGTTGAAATAATACCCAGAGCTAAATTGGTGCAGGAACTTAACTCAAACAAACAAGGCAATCACACTGCCCACGGTCGCCGCCGCTTTCAATATTTGGCCTGCACTGTAATAGGTGTCGTTTGAACTCTTAACGTCATCTACATCATCCGCACTAGGCTCAGATATTTTACTCCTTGCAGTGCCATCAAAACTGACCTCAGCTTTGGGAGCCGCCAGCCCTAATGCACCATAGGTAAAGGATTTAAGTCCGCTTGGCTCGGCGGTATCAAGGGATTGATGAGACGACTTAACTGCCGGTAATGAAGCAGAATACGCAGATGAAATATGTGAAATCATAGCGAGCACCAAAGCAGACATTTAAAGTGTTAACCACAAACTAACACAATATCAGCTGGTTATCATGCATTCATCCGCTAAACTGTGATGGATTCTGCCCAACAAAACGCATCTATGACAGTATAAATGGCGGTATATATAGCTAGATCTCCCCCATAAGAGCCTTTATCCTAAACGCCACAACATATAGAGAACTTATCCATGCACTATCCCAGCATTTTCCTCGCACTTTCAGTCCTATCCCTGACTCAATGCAGCAGCTTATCTATTGAAGAATGCGCCAATAGTGATTGGTTTGCCCTTGGGCTTGCCGATGGCAACCGTGGGACAAGTTCTGGGCAATTAAATCAATATCAAAAAGATTGTCGTGAATTTAATCTCACTGTCGATACCGCGCAGTGGAAACAAGGATACCAGCAAGGGTTAGCCAGTTACTGCGTGCCAGAAAATGGCTACCGCGTAGGCTTAGCGGGAGAAAGTTATTATGGGGTTTGCAGTAATAACCAGTTTGTTGAGCGCTATAACCAAGGCCATCAACAATACCTGACCAACAAACGTTTAACTGAGATTGCCGATCGCTTAAATACCATAGAGAGGGAAATAAGCAGTCTTGATGGCAAGATCAATAATCTCACCGACAAGGCTGACTTATTGAAACAGAAAAACAGCCTACTCAACGAAAAAAACCAACTGTTAGATGAAAGATCTCGCCTACGCAGACCTGATATGCGCTTCGAATTTAGATTTTAAGCCATAAAAAAATACTGAACCCAATAAGGACTCAGGGCGTTAGCTTCACAGCTCGTTATTTTTGCGGTATTCCACTACTTGCAACCTTGAACATTTGACCCAAAGCGACCAATTTAGACTTTCTAAACGCAGGCGAGCGCAGAAAAAACACATAGTAGAGTAGGCTAGCGGACGTCCATGCTATGGCTAAACTCCATAAATCATGACTCAAGAAGTGGGCGCCGCGTAACTCTTGGCCAATGCCAAATACTAGGCCTAAACTCAAACCAAAGATTAATCCAAACTTAGCTAAATGCGGGCGATACTCACGCAGCACGTAATACAAGGCAACCCAAGCAAACCCGCCGCTGGCATGGCCACCAGGGAAACATTGACCAAACTCAGCACTTTTAGGTAAACGAGAAAACAAGGATGAATGTATCATCTGGCCGCCAAACTCAATCACATCCCACGGGCAGGTCATGTGAGTAATGCTTTTGCCAATTCGGACCAGCAACACACTCGCCAATACGCTACAAAATAGATAAATCAAACCTTTGCGGTACGGTTTTACCCTATCACTTCGAAAACTAAAGGCAATGCCAACTACGACACTCACCGCCAGCAAGATGACAAAGTTACGCCCAGTGACATGCAGTAAATCTTCGGTCAACCAATATCCTCTCAATGGCCAAGAGTCGATGCCCCCTTGCCAATGAAATAACAAAGTCGCGACTTTCATATCAGCGTGAGTCCATTCAAGCCCCACTATGATCACTGCAAACACTAAAAGCGGCGTAATTAAATGCCCCTTAGCAAAATCCATAAATGTCATCATAACTTTATCTTTCAGATAGTTATTCACTAATAAATCCAAAAACCAGAACATTTAGTGCTAGAGTACCGTTGAATTCTTACCTAACACTTAAGAGATCTAACAGCGCAGCATTTAAGATAGAACCGAGATTTTGCAGTAACTAAATTTATCGAAAAGACTCACATCATGAGTAAAAAGACTATAGTTTATGGATAGTATCGCGCCTCTAGGACTGAGCATTCATGCCATACAACCTCGCCATTAACCAGTCTCAAAAAGATCGTTTATTTGCCGACATTACGATCGACACAGACAAAATCGTTGTTCCCCAAGAAATGGTTGATAACTGGCAACAAACCTTAGATTTGCTCTCTGAATTAGTCGACACCCCCGCCGCTTTGATCATGCGTGTCCATCAAACCGATATTGAGGTCTTTACCTCGAGCCGCACTCAAGGTAATCCCTATAAAAAACATGATAAAGACAGTTTAGGCCACGGGCTTTACTGCGAAACAGTGATCAAAGAAGGTAAGGAACTCCACATTCCTAACGCCCTAAAAGATAAAAACTGGGACAAAAATCCTGACATTAAACTCGGCATGATCGCATACTGTGGTTTACCTTTACGTTGGCCAGATAGCAGTGCCTTTGGCACTATCTGCATGCTCGATAGCCAAGAGCATAATTACCGCCAATCTTTTCGCAGCTTACTCGCTCGGTTTCAAAATGGTATCGAAGCTAACCTAGTCACCCTTTATCAACAGGCTAAGCTACAACTGCACAATCAGCAGCTAGAGCAAAAAGTACAACAGCGCACCCATGAACTCGCCGAACTTAGCGGCAAGCTCATCAAAGAAATCGAAAACCGCACCTCCACCGAAACCTCACTGGAATACCATAAAAGCTACGATCCGCTCACGGGATTACCCAACCGCATCAATTTGATTAATAGTCTGTCGATCATGCTCGAAAAAGTGAATCGCAAAGAAAAGATTTCAGTACTCTATCTTGGGCTGCGTAATTTCAAATCCATCAACGACAGTTATGGTTACCTGATTGGCGATAAAATTCTCACTATTCTCAGCCAACGTTTACAGCACTATACCGATGAAAACACCTTTATCGCCCGCATCGCTGGCGCCGAATTTGTGATTATTCAAGCCCACAAACCTTCGAATAACGAAACCAATAAACTCATCAATAAAGTGCTTAACTGCTGTAATACCCCCTTTGGTGTGGCTGATTTTGTTATCACGATTCCCTCGAGTATGGGTATAGCACAAGCACCTCTGGATGGTATCGATGCCGCCATCCTGCTGCAAAAAGCCGGAGCGGCCATGACGATCAGCAAGGCTGATGGCTCAACTCACAGCTTCTTTAATCAAGATACACAAGCCGCTTTAAACCTACGCTATCAACTTGAATCCCACTTGGTCGATGCACTGAACAAGAACGAGTTAAGCCTGCATTACCAACCCTTTATTAACTTAAAGACGAAGCAAGTGATTGGTGCCGAAGCCCTACTGCGCTGGCATAATCCCATCCTTGGCAATGTCGCCCCAGACAGATTCATCGCCTTAGCTGAACGTAATGGGCAGATTATCGATATTGGCAATTTTGTATTGCATACCGCGCTGTCTCAGGCGGCAAAATGGTGTCGCGAGGTAGGCCAAGAGTTTAAAATCGCCATCAATATTTCCCCTTTGCAAATGCGCAATCCCCGCTTTAGCGAACACATAGCCGACTTACTCACCCTCTATCAATTGCCCCCCACCGCCTTAGAACTTGAAATTACCGAAGGCATGCTGATGCAGGATGAACACATTGCCCACAATGCCATCCAAAAACTACAAGAACTCGGTATCCGCATCTCCCTAGATGATTTTGGCACAGGCTACTCATCCTTAAGTTATCTACAAAAATACTCTTTCGACACCTTAAAAATCGATCGCTGCTTTATTAGTAAACTCGAAGAAAACGAACAAAATAGAGAGTTAACCAAGGCAATTATTGCCATTGGTAAGAAACTGGACTTGGAAGTGATCGCCGAAGGCGTAGAAACCCTAGAACAAGATGCCTTTATTCGTCACGAAGAATGCGACTTAGGCCAAGGCTACCTCTACGGTAAACCCATTACCGCAACACAGTTTGAGCAGGCATTTATCCATAAAAAAGAGCATTAAGTTCATCCTTAATGCTCTTTTTTATTTCGCGAATTAAAACCGACTGAATAATGCTGCGTGAATTGTCATTTCCACAGAATGTTATAACTCACATTTGTACAAAAGTGAGCTAGTTTTTTTACTCTAATTCGTGGAGTTCGGATTAAAATTTCTATGGGTTATCACCTTACAAACGCAAACCAACTGTTTTACGTCCGTTTAAGCAACTTATTATGGTCTCTTGCTAACCACCACAAAAATAAGATTGCTTGTAATCCCGAAATACCTGCATAAAACAAAAACAATTCAATTTTCATAGAAGGTAGTGAAATCAGAATACCGAAAGCTAGAATCCCTAAAAAATAACACCATTTATTCTGATTAAAGAACTTTACTGCCACCCAATGCACAGGAAAGCCAATTAACATCCATCCAATAATTGAGAATATAAAATGGAACACTAAAACAAAATGTATTGATTCATAGAAGTATTTAAAATCCATTGTTATTAAGTCAGATTCATTACTCCAGTAAAACAGCATAATTGGAACAAAACATATTGCTATAGCAATAAACACAGCTCGTAAAAAGTGCTCCAAATTCACAACCTCTCCCTGAGAACATAACACCGCAAGCGGCGAGCGTTAGCGAGTCCAGCACCGAAGGTGCGATGCTGACTTGCCTTGTTAACTTTTTGCATACTCTACAACTAAAGACAGCGGTAACAAAACAATAACTGCCAACAAGAAATAACAACAAAGATAAAACACTCCGTAATAAACTGAATTTGTTATCTTACAAGCTAACTCCAATCTACGGGTGCCTAGCAGAGACGGAAAATAACTAGAAAACAGATTAATCGCATCAGCATTCTCTTCAAAGAGTTTCACTAAGAAAAGCCTTAGCGTTGTGATAATCATTACCATCCCTGCAAGGACAAAGGTTAAAAATAATAACCACTCAGCCATTTCAAAAGCTGTAACACCAACGAATGCAGCAAGAACAAGTAACATAGTGCCGATAACCCACTAGCGATAATAGCTTGCCGCCTTTTTTGTAAGGGCCTGATAGCAAAATTTAAGCGGTGCTTGAGGGTGCATAGTTCTTCCATAAAGTTAACGCCCGCAGCACGCGCGGCTTTGTAGTGAAGGCGGAGCTGCAACGAAAAGGCCGTCGCTGTGCCTGCGATTGTTAGGCATTTCTACTTCCGGCCCCTCGAAATATAGTCGGCATATTCATCTTGAATCATAAACTCGTTCAATAACCTTTCAGATGATCCTGCGAATCGTTGCTCAATAAACTCTATCGCTTGGCCAAATGAAGTGAATGATTTGACCTCATTGGCATCCTCTAGCTCTAGATCTGGATCTAGTGGACCAAACTCATAAATATTAAGGAATGATTCATCACCCAAATCAGCAGTTTCGTAAACTGAAACATCTATTTCGGATTTGGGACCTCGAACGCTTAGCCATTGAATACCAGCACGGCCATACCGTTCACAGCCACCAAGAAAGCACTCAACTGCTTTCCCTCGCTTAAGCGCCGACTCGGCTTCTTGAAGATTAAGGTATCTACGGCTCATTGTGTATGCCTAACGCCGCGCTCTGCGGCAAATTTGGAGCGCAGCGGAAAATTTGTCCGACAGCAGCGCCTTGTTAACTGCAGAACTCAATTCTATAGCCTCTGGCTGTACTGTATTTTAAATCATTAAATGTGTCGCATATAACGGAACTATCAAAGAAACTAGATGCTTCATTTGTTTTCCCTTTAGTTCCGAGACCAAGTACAAGCCGCTGCAGCACTGGCAAACTATTATTTAGCTCAGAAAACAATACAGGATCTATCTTCGAATTAATTACAGCCAATTCGTTAATTGAGCTGCCTTTAATACCTGACAAAGAGGAAAGTCCATTCATGGTATCCATGACTAAGCTCTTAAGGTGCTTTAGATTGGAAACATCTGGAATGGATGTAACTTGCTTTAGAGTACTTAAATGCAATATCTCAAGAGATGTCAGGTTTTCCAGGGCACTTAGATCGTGTAATTTCTTTACCCAAAGTATTTCTAGGCTTGTTAACTTAGATAATCCTTTAATAGCATTTAGGTCTTCAAATGTGCCAAAACCCAAATATAAACTTTCTAAATTACTCAGACTGGCAACATGCTCTATTTGTTTTTCTTGATACCCTGAAAGGGTTAGGTCTCTAAGGCTAGTGAGCGTAGCTATAGAATCGATATCTTTCTTATTTTTGACCAAACTCAGAGAATTTAACTTATTCAGATCTGATAGAGGCCTTAAAGATACAGTTTTTTTATTAAGCTCTCCCAGACTCAAAAACTCTATTTCGTTTACATGCTCAGCAATAGCATCAATACTTGTTAGCCCAGGAAGAAAAATCTCTAAAGCTCTAATGCCCGAATAGTGTTTCAGGAAATCTAAACTGTAATCGTTACCCGCAGACCATGTAGGACCAAAAGCACCACCTAAGTATGATAGAGATATACCATCGATTTTTCCTTGGCGTATTTCATCCGCGATAGATAAATGTTCTTCATCGCTCAAATTGTCGGCTATCTTTTTTAGTTTTACGCGCATAATCTCAATTCTAGGTAGCAGTTAACGTCTTAGTATTTATGCGCTGCGCTGTTTGCAGGGCATAAATCGCTTGTTGACTAAATCTCAAATATGGCCACTGCCACATCCATGTAAATGGGTATAAATGATGCTATAGGAATTTGCTTTTTTGCGGTAGCGGTTTTTTATACAGTTTGATGGGTAATCACTTGATATCGTTTTAGCTTTCTCATTTTTCGCGCTTATTTTTTGCTGATCAATCGCTATCTAACGACTCAAAACTCCAAGGAATACACCTCCACTCGGAGTTGCCGCAGGGCGAATAGAGCTCTTGATTTAATAAAGAGTGCGTGAGTTCGGTCATGGATGACCGACTAGCTTTCGCAGGTGCAGGGGCGAATGAAAATCGGTGATTTTCGCGCTTATGAGCGAGAGGCAGGGACTGCCGAACTGGAGGGATTTATATGGATGTAAAGCGCATCCTTCGGAAGCGATAGCAAATTTGGCAATGAGCACAAGGGGCTTTCAACTCCGTTGGGGGCGTCTTGGAGCATCCAAGGGCGAAGGCCTACGACCGCTTTGAACGCGAGATATGGATATCGAGCTGGCTATTTAACATGGACGTTTTTGATAGGACGAGCAGTCCTCCTTGGTCGGGTGTGGGGTGAAGCCCCACGACTTTGATTTTGATTAAAGCATTCAAACTACGAAACACACTTTGGGGCAATAGCTTCTAGCTAAAGGAAGTCGTTAGGATTACTAAAGCAGCGACCATCAACATAGAGTCGCGGCTTTAAATCTCACTCATAGGGATAGGGAAATGAGACTAGTCTGCTTTAATGACAGCTTGTGTCAGTATTTCTTGGTCATTCTTAAACACTACTAGCTCACCTAGAGGACTATCGCTGCCGCCTAAGACGGTGACATAACAATAATACTGGTATGGGCCGCTGCGAAATTGGTATGAATGATTCCCCCCACTGCCATCAAATACAAGTTTGCCTTTATTCAGCACTAAATCTGGCTTTTCGCTCAATGACTTACCCTTTGCCCATGCGGCATAGCGGTATTGGCTGTTCCCCATATCATCGACACGAATGGTAAACTTGGCGGTCTCCCAAGATAACGCTGGGCTGACAAACTCACTCACACTCGGATGTAATGCCGTTTGTTGCTTAGCAATAAGCTCTGCTTTCAGTTTTGCCTCTACCGGTGTTTGATAGTTAATGGCGATGATCTTGCCATCAAAATCCAGCCACACAACACCGCTACCGAGCATAATGCCGCGCCAGCCCATTGTCTGCCAATCGGCTTCAATCTTAGAATGGGCGATCTGCTCAAGCAGCTTAGGATCAAAAACCTGATCAAAACGTGCGATCATTTCCTGGGTATTTTGAATCGCGGGGATAGGATATTCACGTTTAAGCGGGTAAGCCACACGCTTAGCAATCGCCTCAAGATCATTGGCCTTGGCGGCGTCGATAAGTCCCTGCACCAGAGGGATATATTCCTGTGGCATAGCTTCATCAGCGGCGTTTGCATTGATGCTTAAACCCATAACGCTGAATATTAACGCCGCAGAAAACGCGATATTCATCAGTTTAACTTGTCTGAAAACAGCTAATTTGCTTCCCTTGAGTCGTGAGGCGAATGGCATCTTTATCCCTTACTCCAAATGTCTCTGCTGAGACTAAAGGCCAAGAATACCATAAGTGCCTCAGACTAAAACCTAAGGTGATTTATACTGCGCCTAACTAAGCGGTTAATAATAGGTTTGAGTAAATCGCCAAGGCTACCGACATAAAGATGACACCAATAACCGCATCGATAACTGGTGTTAGTCGCTGCAATTTAAGTTGCACCTGCGCCTTTGACAACATTACCGCTAAAAAGCCAAACCATGCCAATGACAAAGACAACAACAAAATAGCGGAAGCTATTTTAGTGCTCGTTGTAACACTTGGGGTAATCAAGGCCGAAAACAGGGTTAAGAAAAATACTAATGCTTTCGGATTCAATAGATTGGTATAAAGCCCAGTCAAAAAACCTTGCCTGCGCGACATAGCGCCACCTAAGCCACCAGCAACAGACGCCACGCCTTCAACGTCACCAGCGCTAATGACAGCATCATCATTTGTCCCTGCATGTACTCTGGCACTCATTTTACGTTTAGCGAGTATCGCAAGACCGGCACGCAGGGCACCAAACCCCATCCAAGCGAGGTAAGAAGCGCCCACAATTTGCACTAAGAGATACAGAGTGTGCGAACTCTTAATGAGTAGACTCACACCGGTCAGACTCAAAATCGTATGAGCTAAAATGGCTATTGAAATCCCCACAGCGGCGGCAACCGCAGTGCTTCTGGACTGCTGAGTCGCAATCTTCACCATAATGGCAAAATCGGGTCCGGGACTGATTAAAGCAACGGCATGGATTACAGCCAAGGTGAGTAATAAAGATAAATCCATAGATATACGGCTCCGCAAAAAAAGTTAATAACGATAACTGAGGCAGCCAGTATGGCAATTTGTCGCAGCGCTGAATTGTAATAAATTGCACTATTCAGTGTTTTTTAAAAACCAGCGGCGTCGAAAGACGGGGGGGAAATTAGAGCATACGCCGCTGAAATTGCACTGGCGATAATAGGAATGCCTGCTTAAAAGCTTTGTTTAAATGACTTTGATCGAAAAATCCGAACTGCTGCGCCACATCCGCCACTAAAGCGCCATGACTTAAGGACTTTTTCGCCAACTCTAAACGCACCCGCTTGAGATAAGCATGGGGAGTCATCCCAGTTGCCTGTTTAAATTGCCGTAAAAACTGAAACTTACTTAAATTCACTTCATTGGCTAAGGTTTCAAGTTGAGTATTATGCCAAGGCTCATCGTGAATTCGCTGTTTCACTAAGCTCACCTGCAACTTAGATAACCCCTGCGGTTGATTCGGTTTAGATAGGCAAGATGAAATACCGCTTGGGTAACGCTCCAGCAACAGATGAATAAAGTTCAGTAAATGGGACTCGCCCGCGAGTGCACTGCATTGGCCTTGGATTAATAGCTCGTGTAGCTGAATAAAATATTGATAAAGCGTCGGGTCATCCACCATAGGTGCGCTGAAAAAGTGCTCCTTCAACCCCTGTTCTTGGCTGACTTCATTCATATATTCCACGGGGATCGACATCACTTTCACCCGATAACCGTCGGCATCGCGGCTCTGACCATCGTGGGTTTCGTCGGGATTTAAGGTCGATAAACTATGCTGACCAAGCTGATAACTGCTGCCCTTATTCACAAACTGCTGCGCACCTTGAGTGACTACGCCTAAGTGGTAATCCAGATGCACATGTTTATCAAAACTGAAATGCGTAAATTCCGCCTGACTCAGTTCTATGCCTGATAAGCTAGGATGACGCCAATAATTAATGTTTTCAATGGGTGTTGCAGTACTCATAACTCGCGGCGATTACCTATAGCATCAGCTGTAAAACAGGGGGAACTCAGATCGACTCGTCATCATTCTAGCCTTCATTGTCAGCGCGGGAATAGTAAATTATTGCAGCCACATAGTTTGAAGCGATTTGGGCTTAGATTAGTGCTTAAATTAGCGCTTAAATGAGTGCCGCTGAAAAACAAAAGCGCCCAACTATCTGGACGCTTAATTGAGATACATTTTTGCTCGGCGACATACGTAATAACTTTCGATATCGCCTTAACAGATGAATACCACTAGAAATGATAACTCACGCTGACTCTCACCATTCGTGGCTCAACAGGATGATAATGCTGATCTTCAACACCTTCGGCAGCTTCGCCGGGCAAACGAGAGGCATAAAAATAATCTATGTCGTGATCTTTACTATCAAACACGTTTAGCAGCTCAAGCTTAGTGTCGAAGCGGCGGAACTCGTATCCTAATGCGAGGTTAACTAATGTGGTCGCATCAGCCTTGTGGTCATTAAAGCTGTCGAGCACCCGCTCGCCAAGGTGCCGCACGCGTACACTCGAATACAGGCCATCGCCGTCGGGTCGATAGGTGATGCCCGCACTGGCAACAAAGGGAACCGCGCCATCGATATACTTGCCCTCTTCAAATTCATTTTCAGTAAATCTGGCGTTAGTCCACGCTAATTCCATATCGATACTGATTGCCTCATTCAACCAATAATAAGCCGTTAATTCAGTACCATAACGTTCAGATGCACGACTCGGCTCAGTGTTCCCCGCATCGCCCACAAATACTAATTCTGAATCTAGTTGCAGATACCAGATCGCAGCAGAGAAATTAATAAAGTCCCTGTCATAGTATTTCACCCCAAATTCGCCGCCATTTGAGCGCACGAGGAGATCGACTTTTTCGACCTCATCGCCACTCACGGGGTCAACCTTAATCGTCGCACCGCGGGCATCGTTCGAATGTAGTCCCTGGCCTGCATTAACATATAACTCAAGATTATCGCTCCACAAATAAGAAGCGCCGGCTTTGAGGCTGAACATACCATCGGACGCATCGCCACTGTTAAGCGGATTATCACTGTCGACCTGCACATCAAAATAATCGTAACGCAGCCCAAGATTAAAACGCCATTGCTCAGCTGGTAGCCACTCAACTTTGCCAAAGATACCACTCGACAACTCTTGCACTTCATCGAGCCTTACCCTATTCAGCCGTTGTCGCGCCTGAGTGTTATACAAACCCACTGCGCCAATATCGTCATAACGCACATCGCCGCCCACACTGTAATTCAGTTGAGTGCCACCAAGTAAAGTTTGCCAATCACGCTTAAGATCGCCGCCCCAAATCATGCGTTCATCGACTTGTTCAAACTCATCACCATTGATGGGATCGTTTAAGAAATAGGTAAAATTAGAGAATAAATTCATAGTCGAGCGAATAGCGTAGACATTTCCCTGCCAATCACCCGCATCGTAATTAGCTGAAACGCTATAACGGTTAGATTCACCGCCGACGTCTTTATCTAAAGATCCATAAAAATCAATTAATCCAGAATCCACCGCACGGGCGGGGATCTGATCCGCCGAATTCCAGCTGTTGTCGTAGGCCATCATAGTGACGCTCAAGTCACCCTCGCCGAGCCGAGTTAAATAACGCCCGACGACACTGATCTTACTCACATACTCATCAATATCCGTCCACGGGCCATCATAGGTTTGCGCCTCACCACCCCAAATAAAACGACCTATGTCAGTGTTTAGCTCCTGAGTCGCCACGAGTCGCTGGTAACCATATTCACCCAACGTCACCCCAACTTGGTTATGGGGGAGTTGATCAGCCAGCAGTAATTGGGCAGCACCCGCGCCAGAAAAATCGGCCACCTCAGGATAATAAGCGCCTTTGGCATAACGGATCTCGCCTATAAGTTCAGGGAGCAAAAAGTTAAGATCCGTATAACCCTGGCCATGCCCATGGGTTCGCATATTCACAGGCATACCATCGACTCGAGTATTAAAGTCTGTGCCATGATCCAAATTAAAGCCGCGTAAGAAATACTGATTCGCTTTACCCGAACCACTGTGCTGAGTGACTATCATCCCAGGAACAAATTCGAGGATTTCGCCGGTTCGTAATAGGGGTCGACTCTCGATTTCTGCCGCGCCGACTATCCCCTCAGATGCCGAAGTGCTATGGCCTAAGGTGTTAATTTGCCTGCCGCGCACCTCTAGGCGTTCGATATTGTCCGTTGCCGCCTCTGCCACTACGGCACTCGATAAACAACAAAGAGGTAATAACCACGTTATTGATAACCAAAGCTTTGATAACCGCATTCCTGATAATCCCAGTCCCGATTTCATCCTTTCTTTCCTACTACAGGTGATAGACGGCAGGGATTTAACGCCTTATTTACAAGCAAAAAACCGATCAAGCTCAAACTCTGATGAATAAAAAACCAGCAAAATACAGGCAAATATCATTTCTATGTGCCGTATCGCACATTTTTAAACCCAAAAGGACAAAATGTCCGCCAGTAGATCACATTTCAACCGTGTGTTAGTGCGAAATCATGGAAATAAAATAATCTTGCTTGAATAAAAATGAACCCATTTATCAGGCTAGCTATACTCTAAATAACTCAACACTTTGAGAGACACGCTATGCAACGATGGAGCAATATGCACATTTGGAGTGTTTGGGTAGGCCTTTTCTTTTGTGTCTCGGTTCATGCAACCAGCAAATCAACAGCAGAAACCACAGCGATGATTGCTGATAAACCTATCATTACGATGGCGTTTTATGAGGACCCCAAACATAACTTCTACTTTAAATGGGCTGAACTGATTTACGCCCAAGCCTTTGAACGCTTAGGATATGACTTCTCCTATCAAGTGGTTCCCGCAGCCCGCGCCAGTATGATGGCGGACTCAGGTAAAGTGGATGGTGAGCCGGGGCGTGTATCTCGTTATGGCGAAAAGTTTACCAACCTCATTCGAATTGAAGAACCGGTTATCGATACCCATTTAATTGCCTTCGCGCACAATCCCGAAATCAAAATACCTGACTGGCAAGCACTGCAAAAGAGTCGATACAAGATCGAATACTATCGAGGCGTGTTCCTTGCAGAACAAAAGCTAAAGGGACTCATTCCTAAGGAGCGTCTGACTGAATCTTCATCCCCCGCGAGCTCCTTTCGTAAAATGCTCCGCGACCGAATCGATATCTATATTGATACGGAGGCAAGCTCATTGGATCTATTACAAACGCCTGAGTTTCAAGGCAGCAAAATAATCGCGATTGCCACCCTAGAAGAACTCACCAGCTATGGTTACTTAAATAAACGTCACGCGGCACTCGCCGTTAATCTTGCTCGTGAGCTCAAACAGATGAAGCAAGAAGGCATATTTGACACCTACAAACAACAGGCTCAAGAATCGCTTAATAATGAAATGAATCATGGCGATACCCCAGAATAAATCTGCATCGACGGTAAAAGTCGTGGCTTACTTTTCCCCACAGAAGATGGCACTAATGTAAAAAGCCTGTTCAATCATACTGAACAGGCCATGTATTCGATGAAAAAGTGAATAAAACTCACCTACAAAACCTAGGTTAAACCTTACTTATTTGCTTGCGAGTTTACGCCAACGCAACCCATCGCGGATCACCTCATAGCCAGGGAACATAGCGGCAATCACTAGAGTATAACTTAGCCAGTGTTCTAACTGTAATAACGTAAACTCCCCATTTAATTCAGCTCCTTGGTTTTGTACTTGGCTTTGTAATAGTGGCGAACTAAAGGCCAGAAAGACTAAGAACGAGGCATAAGCAAGATTGATCCCCATATTCGCCAGTAGCAATTCAGTAGTCCACACTCGGCGGCGTAGTTGCCAGAGACTATTCGCCATAGACAGCAAAATAATAGGGCTAAACCATTGCAGTAATTGCTGAGCATTGACGCTGAAAATCACAGTCCGCGCGGCTAATTGCTCGCTACTCATCCACACAGAACACCAGATCACAAGTAAGAGAAAAAGGTATGTCGCCAGATCAGTAAACACATCGCTTAAACTAATATGCTGCCAACCAGGTCCAACCTTGGGCAAATTCTGCGGCTGCCATTTTTGACAATTGCTGCCGGACATAGGTTTTCCCTGAGCCGAGAAACTCCAAAAGACCAACAGGATAGCGGTAAAGGCAAGACAGGCATCGCCAATAAAACCTTTAGCAATATGGTGGATAAATCCTAATAGATCCCCCTCTGCCGAGCCCAACCATTGAGTCGTGCCGCCCACAACCTGCAGCACAAACAAGACCCCAAGCACAGTGAAAAGTGTATGTTTAAAAAGCGGAATGTCCTCAGAGGCAATAATAGGCACTGCCGGAACAAATTGCTGCGCGACCTTACAGGGATGACCCATTTGCTTTAATACCGCGACAATTTGCGCTTCAGTCAATTCGCCTTGTTCAGATAGGGCATCCAATTGGTCGCAGATATTGGCTTTTAATTCACGGCCAATTTCCTGACGTTTATTCTCGGGCAATTCTCGCTGCACCGCGGCGATATAGCGATCGACTAATTCCATATCAAATCTCCTCTGCACTCTCGTCTGAGCTTTTCATATCTGAGCCATTAGTGTCAGCGCTTTGCTCCAGTAAAAAAGCCAAGGCGCCATTAAGTTGCAGCCATTCATCGGTCAGTTGACTGAGCAACTCAGCCCCCAATGACGACAATTGGTAATAGCGACGCTCACGCCCTTCGGCCTGTCGCCACTCACTATCCAACAATCCTTGATCGGCTAGGCGGCGCACTAAGGGATACAGAGTCCCTTCGTCAATATCGATACCGCCTTCCTGCAACTGTTTGCGGAGCGAATAACCGTAGTGAGCTTGTTTTAATAATCCCAGTACCGCCAACACTAATACCCCACGGCGCAACTCGAGTCGCATTTTGACTAGCTGTGAACTTGTCATTGTCGAATTCCTGTCCTTAACACTGTGTCACACACACTGTGCGCCACACAGCAAATACTATGTAGCACACAGTAAGATTGCAAGTTTTCATGCACGTTTTTTGATCGATTTGTTTATTGTTAATGCAATCTATTGTTTGTATTGAATTTACCAAAATGCCAACCGTTTCTGCTAAGTGCTCACATTTCCCCACCGCCATACACTCAATGCGAATGAGTCACACATAAGCAAATTCAAGATAAAAAATTGCAAAACTTCCTTTGCTTGAGTAACTTAGCATCCAACATTGAATAGCCGATTCGTCAACCTAAGTACGGTTTGCTCCTTAAAAAAGATAAATCTGAACGACTCAAGTAAGTATTGATATTCAATAACTAAAAATATTAAGCGGTTAAATTAAGGACATAGAAAATGCTCATGGATAGAGGCGTGCTGGTACGCTGGAACGATGAAAAGGGATTTGGCTTTATTCAGCCTGAAAAAAACGCAGCCCAAGATGTGTTTATTCACATTTCAGTGCTGAAAAAGATGGCGAGAAAACCCATAGTGGGCGACAGCATTCTGTTTCAAACGGAAGTGCAAAATGACGGCAAAAGAAAAGCGGTTATCGCCTCGATTGAAGGCGTCGCAGTCGTTGCAGCGAGTGCAACAACACGCTCCCACTCTCATATCCAATCACGCAATGAAAACTTCAATAACAAAAACAAAGCGCATTACCATAGCCCACGAAAATCCTCTTTTAATACGATAATCCCGCTGCTAATAATCGTGGCCATAGTTATCTTTGGCTTTAAACAATACCAAGAATTCAATGAAGCTCCAGCAATCGATGAAGTACCAGTCCTCACGAATGAAGACACTCAGCCAATGCCCATATATGAATCTGCAACACCAAGATTCCAATGTGAAGCGGGTAAAACCCATTGTAGCCACATGAGTTCCTGTGCTGAGGCGACTTTCTACATCCAAAATTGCCCCAATACTCAAATGGATGGTAACGGTGATGGCATTCCCTGCGAGCGTCAGTGGTGCAGTTAGCAATGCGACATATGTAAAGTCACGCGTATAACCTTAAGCCTGAACAGGTAGCAGGTAGCAGGTAGCAGGTAGCAGGTAGCAGGTAGCAGGTCACTAGGGTCTGTTGATCTTTCGAGAGTGATTTTTAGACAGCATGGCAAGACGTTATAATTTGCTTCGCCAAAAGTAACCATAACCTCAAGCCATGCCAAGACTTATGCTAACCGATGCACGCTGGGAAAAGCTATTTCATTTAATGAAAAGCACAGGCCGTGTTTATGACAAACCTGAACATAGACAAACATTCGAAGGTATTCTTTACCGCCTTAGAACAGGTATCCCTTGGCGAGATTTACCTAAAGTAAAG
>NZ_JAKKRL010000017.1:0-104476 GCF_025654335.1 Shewanella sp. SM21 | reverse complement strand
GTGACGGTGCCAGCATCGCTGTCGCCGTTACCGACCGTGATGTCAGCGGGATCGTTCGCGCCGACAATGGTGATGGTCACGGTGTGGCTGGCGGTGCCATCGGCACTGGTGACCGTGATGTCACGGGTCAGGGTTTCACCCGCCTTGAGTGACTGCACGTCGCTGTGGCTGTTGTTTAAGGTGTAGGTCCAGTTACCGTCGGCATCAATGCTGAAGAAACCGTAGTTGCCATCGGCRACATTGGTTTGCACTTGAAATACCGCTTCGCCGTTGTCGACGTCGGTGACGGTTAAGGTGCCAGCCACCGTTTGTACTGTGCCTGGCAGGGTGTCGGAATCGCCGTCTTCGGTGACGGTGCCGGCATCGCTGTCGCCGTTACCGACCGTGATGTCAGCGGGATCGTCGACAGGATTAACATTAATGGTTAATGTGGCGGTTGAGCCGGTATTTGTGGTGTAGGTGATGACCGGTACTTGGCCATTCCAGTTAGCATTGGGCGTGAAGGTGTAAGAACCATCGGTATTGATGACTAAGCTGCCGCCTTCTAATGCAACGGTGGTGCCAGCCGCAACCGTTTGACCACTTACCGTAAAGCTGGTTACAGAGAGCGTGTTATCCACATCGCTATCATTGGCGAGCACGTTGCCTGTGGCAATCGAGTCTTCAGCAACGGTATTGGTGTCGTTGGCTAACACAGAAGCATCATCAACCGGGGTCACATTAATGGTTAATGTGGCTGTTGAGCCCGTGTTAGTGGTGTAGGTGATGACTGGTACTTGGCCATTCCAGTTTGCATTCGGCGTGAAGGTGTAAGAACCATCGGCATTAATGACTAAGCTGCCGCCTTCTAAGGCGACCGTGGTGCCGGCGGTAACTGTATCGCCGTTCACGGTGAAGCTAACGACTGATAAAGTGTTATCCACATCGCTGTCATTGGTGAGCACGTTACCAGTGGCAACGGTATCTTCATCAACGGTATTAGTATCGTTGGCTAACGCAGAGGCATCATCAACAGGGGTAACATTAATGGTTAATGTGGCCGTTGAACCCGTGTTAGTGGTGTAGGTGATGACTGGTACTTGGCCATTCCAGTTTTCATTCGGCGTGAAGGTGTAAGAACCATCGATATTTAAAATTAAAACACCACCTTCGAGAGTCACTTCTGTGCCTGCTGCGTAGGTGGTACCGCTGATTTCGAAGCTCACAACACTTAGAGTGGAATCCACATCAGTGTCGTTATCGAGCACATTGCCAGTCGCTACAGTATCTTCATTGGAAGTGTTGCTGTCATTAGCAAGTGCTGAAGGTGAGTCTGCTGCAATGGTGAATTGTGGAATATTAACCGTCGTTCCAGTCAGTGCTTGGCCGCTTGTTGAGTAGCCTGAAGCTGCAATGGTTTCTGTGCCGCTACGGGCTAGAGTGACATAGCCCGAGTTACCATCACTGCCTGGTGTGTTGCCTGCTGCGGTTTCTGGTAGGTTCTGAGTTGGGTCTTCACCGGATGCAATAAGATCTTGTAATGCTTGAATTTCATCTAGGGCTGCTTCGTTAGCCGTGCCAGAGGCTGCTGCAGTAGTTTCGCTGGGCGCGACTTCATTTGATAGCTTAGTGCCATCATCGAAGGTAATTTCATAGGTTGCGTTTTCGCCAATATGGAGCACAGCACCTTTAGGGAGTTGTTCGCCATCCTTAGCGGGTTGATTTGAACCATCAACTTCGACATTGATTTGCCCTTTTACTAACTTAAGCAAACCTTTCTTTGATGTAATTACCGATCCCATAGTAAGCTCCCAACAGCCAAAGTGTGTTAATCCATAGACGCACAAGTCCAACAAATATGTCGCACTGTGATACAAGTGGTGGAATTTTAGCTAACGAAACGACTTAAGTCAATTTTTTGACGCGCTTGTGTTGCCTGCTCTTATGCGGTTTTACGGATCTTAATGCGCAAAAGTGACAATTTTTAGACCTATAACTAGATGTAGTAGCTATATCTATAAAAAGGGCCGTATTTAGTACTTTTTAACTCTAAGATTAAGCATAGTTATAAGAAATTAATCTGGATTGGGAGAGTGGTTTTTACGGAAAAGAAGCGACACGATCTAGTTTTTAACATTTTTGGCAAGTTAAGTGGGTTTTAATATGCCAGCATTGGCAAGTGCCGTGATCTTTCGTTACTCAAATCACGGCGACTAGGTTGCAGGCATTGTAGAACTACAGATTAACCGCCTGACGATAACTTTGATTTGCGTTACCTTGTTCACCTAACTGTTCTTGAATCCGTGCAAGCGCCAACCAAGAGGCTTTTGTGGGTTCGAGTCGGCAAACATTTTGCCAGCAGGTTCTGGCTTCTTTCATATCCCGTGTTTGCTGATAAAGTTTAGCTAAGCACATCTGGTAGTCGGCATTATTCTCATGGGTGATTTCATGCTTGAGTAACTGCTTACGGATTTCTGTATCTTGGGCTGTCGTTATTTCTGGAATGACTTCTAAAAGTGCAGATTCAGGAGCAGTGCGTAATTTTTTCGAGAGTAGCTTCAGCGCTTGCTCTTTGCGATTAAAGCGGCATAAACCCACAGCATAAATCGCCAAAAACTCAGACTGATTGCGCTCACTGCGAGATAACCACTGCCAGCATTGTTCTAAGGCTTCTTCGCCTTTAATGGTTGCGGCTTTGAGTAAAGCGCAGTGAGTGATTACATTGAGTTCATTTAGCTGGGTGTCATCTAGGATCTGGCGTTTCTTCAAAATAGGTAATAATAGCTTGAGCGCATCCCAATCCTCTTGCGCTCGATATAACTCGAGGGCGAGTTTGAGTACCGGTGCTTTGCTCTTACTTGTGGGGGCTAATTTATCGAGCTCGGTGCGGGCTAAAGCTAACTCACCTTGTTTTAACAGATATCGAGTACGCGTGGTTGCGACGGCATTCGCGGCCAGCGGTTGTGTTGCTGCACGGTCAAGATATTGATCACGCTCTGCTATTTTCTGTTGGTACTGGGCAGCACGAGCCGCTGCAAGTAAATTAAGTGCAGGGAGTTCGCCATTGTCGGCGCCTTTTATCATAGCGCGTTCTGCTGCTGGCCAATCTTCTTCTGCCAGAGCCAGTGCACCCATTAAGGTATGCTTTTTCGCGGAGCGACGGCGCCAGTGGCGAGGAATAAAACGGCTACGCAGCATGAGATTAATGGCGCTAATCACCAACCATTCTAGTACTTGGAACATGGCATAAAATACAATTAAGGCAATGATCCCAAAGACTAAACTGGTCTCAACCTGGTAGTCACCTGCCGCAATGTATACATAACCTGTGTTGCCCACCAACCAAGGGCTAATGCAGAGCCCTATCAATATTATCCCTAAGAAAATTAATATCTTGATCATAATGGCACATCCTCTGATGAGGTCAGCTCACCATAGCTTGTCAGCTGTAATAGCAGAGGTTTTGCGGCAAAGGATTTCAGAGTAATAGGATCAAGTTCTAATGTCGCCAATTTATCGATTTTGGCGATGGCTTCAGCAGTGCTGTGATCTTGAGTATCGAAATAGGTTTGAATCCACTTACGCACCATCATTAATGATTGGTGATAAGCGGCCCTGTCGTAGCGGTATAACGCAAGTTGAGATTGCAGCAGTTTATGACGAATGTTTTCAACCAGATACCACTGTTGCTCAGGAGCGAGTAAAGCGGGTGCATCGGCTGTTCTATGGCGTATGGTGATAAAGTCTTGGGTTAACGCTTTCCACGTCTTCCCTAAGTTGCTCTGCCAGTCATTTAAATCGCCAGTAATGTTTGTATCTTCAGGGGCATCGGTTTCTGCATCGGTGCGATTAAGGGGTAGTTTATCGAGTTGCTCAATTAAGGCATCGAGTGCTAATACACTACCATCAATATCTGTGGTTTTAATACTTGCAGTCGCGGCGATATCTTTTGCCAGAGCCTTACGAATAGGTAGCAAAGCGGGATTGTTCATGGCAGCGATGGTTTCATCCGCCGACTTTAATAGATCGGTGGCGGTGCGGGGATCTTTTTCTAACCAAAGTTTACGGCCCGCCATGTTTACTAGATATTCGGCTTCTGACGCCATCCAATGCGTTGGACTGCGCTGGGCAAGTTTATTGATCCTGTCCTGCAGTTGATTTTGGTCTTCTGCCAATTTTGTTAATTCTTGATAGGTCTTAGCATCATTCAGTTGTTGCTGTTCAAGCTGGCCAATACGTTGATTGGGTTGTAGCAGGGCTTGCTGTAATTGATCCTGCAGGGCGATATTTTTCGCATCCTGCGCTAGCAGTTGCTGTTGCATCTGTTGGTACAGCATAAAACCACCGCCAAGGGTGCAAGCGGTTAAACCCAGCGCTAATAACACTCCAAAGCGAATCGCCCATGAACTTCTATTGGGTACTGCTGTTTGACTCGGCGTGCTTGAAGGTGTGGCTTTGGCTGTTTGGGATTCAGAAGATGGCGCTGAAGTTACGGGCGTGTCATCAGTCGTTATTGATGGTTCAATAATAGAGGTAGCCTGTAATTCAGGGCTCTTTGCGTCGTGCTTGTTGTTATCCATTTAACAGTCCTTGAAAACATGCTACTGCCGAAATTCGAGTTAAATCGGGCTAAATAGCGCTTAGAGTTTAAGGGCGTTTAGCACGGCTTTGCTGTTGGCGGCATTGGCATTGGTGACTTGGGTTATACCAAAGGCGTGAGCTTGAGCTTCTACTCGGTTACTTGGGACTATGATATGACATGAGCGCAGCCATGCAAATAACTCTTTTGGCACTAGATTAATCAGGTTATCCAGTACTTCACCGCTGGTGACGACAATAGTGTCGATGCCAAACTCTTGCCATTGTTGTGCGATCTGTTGTTCATTGAGTGGTGGACAAGCCCGTTGATATACTTCCCAATAGCGCACTCTTGCACCGCGCTCAGCCAGTCGTTCAGCTAAGGCTTCACGGCCGCCAACGCCACGTATGATCGTAATCTGTTTACCTTTAATATCTTGCAAAGGCGCGAGCGTGAGTAGACCTTCGGTCTGTTGACAATCATCTGGGGCTTCGAGGGCTTCAATGCAGAGCTGATTTAATGCTTCCCAAGTCGCATGACCAACGGCGAAATATTGAGCTTGAGGCCAGCCTTTTATTCGAGAATGAGCGGTTGTTAAGGCATAGTCGGCAAAGCTGACTGCATTGGCGCTGATACAGATAATCATATCGGCGTATGCCAGTGGGTGCGAGTTATTCGTTGTGATGGGCGGCGTTGCTTCGACACACAGTAGAGGTGTAACCCAATGGCTAATGCCTTGTTGATTCAAGGCATCGATCATGGACTGATTGCGCCCTTCTGGGCGCGTCAGTAAGACTTTCATCGACTTATGCTTTAGCGTAAACAGCGTCGAGTATGCTTTTTGCGCCTTTGCTCAATAGCTCTTCGGCAAGGGCAACCCCTAATTGCGTGGCGTCGGTTTTTGGACCTGTGATCACGCCTTCGATGATTTCACTACCATCAGGGTTACCGACTAGGCCGCGTAATGTCATCTCATCACCATTGATTTCGGCAAATGCGCCAATCGGCACTTGGCATCCACCTTCTAGGCGCGTGTTCATTGCGCGCTCGGCAATCACACGGTAGCGCGTTTCTAAATGTTCTAATGGTGCCAGTAGAGCCTTAACGCGTGCGTCGTTGGTGCGACATTCGATACCCACAGCGCCTTGGCCGTTGGCGGGCAAGGATTCTTCGGCAGAGATAAAGCTAGCAATCCGCTCAGATAATTTCAGGCGAATTAAGCCAGCAGCGGCAAGAATAATGGCATCGTATTCGCCGTTATCAAGTTTAGCTAAACGAGTGCCTACGTTACCGCGTAAATCTTTGATAATAAGGTCAGGGCGTGATGCGCGCAGTTGGCATTGACGACGTAGGCTCGAAGTACCCACAGTTGCGCCTAATGGTAATTCGCTGATCGTTTTATATAAATTCGATACAAAGGCATCGCGGGGATCTTCGCGCTCGCAAATAACTTCAAGGCCTAAGCCTTCTGGGAAGTCGACGGGTACGTCTTTCATTGAATGCACCGCGATATCGGCAAGATCGTCTAACATGGCGACTTCAAGCTCTTTGACGAACAACCCTTTACCGCCCACTTTGGCTAGCGGCGTATCTAAGATAACGTCGCCCTTAGTGCTCATTGGCAGCAATTCCACCACAATACCGGGGTGAATGCGTTCTAATTCGGCTTTAACAAATTCAGCTTGCCACATGGCCAGCGGACTCTTGCGGGTTGCGATACGTATGCGGTTCTCAGACATGCCTAGTTTCCATCAAAGATCTTAGTTGCGCCAATGCTAACATTGGCAAATCGTTTATGTAAGGAAGCCGTATCGATTCTTTGAAGTTGGCGATGTTCTAGATACCATGAAAGTGTGACGGGCTTCACGTTTAGTTGCTCGAGTTTGTAAAAGTGTTAACATGAGCACATTTCCCATAAGTGCTTAAGTGTTGTGTTTTTGAATGGATCGGCAAATACAGTTTCCTGATATAGCAGAAAGACTTAATAAGGTACGTATTGCACGCGCCCTAGCTTTGCTATCACCGCTACAAAAACACTTATTCCATTTGATCCCTTTTTTAATTCACCAGAACGGTGTTCAGTATCCTGGCTATCATGCCGCCAATACGCCCTGTGGAATCAACGAGTATCAGGTTGGTGAGACTGAGTCACAGGCCTGCGATGTGTTCTCTCTGCCTTTTACTACTCAAGAAGCGGATATCAATGCCTTTGAAGGCGTTTATGCGATGGGGAGTACTGGCAGTTTTGGCCAAAATGCCAAGAGCGATGTCGATGTTTGGTTAGTACATAGGGCTGATCTGTGTTCTGAGGATTTGGCGCTAATCAAGATTAAAGCGACTCGATTGACTGCTTGGTTTGCCGAGTATCAGTTTGAGGTGAATTTTTACTTAGTTCATCCGCAGCAGTTTTGTGGCGGTAAAGCCGTTCGCGGATGTCAATCAGCGATGGCCCATGAGCATAGTGGTAGTATGCAACATTGGTTATTACTTGAAGAGTTTTATCGCAGCCAAATTCGTTTGGCAGGTAAAACGATTGCATGGTGGCCAGACGCTAAACTCAATCCTGCGCTCTTGTCCTTAGGCGATGTACATGAATTACCTGCGAGTGAGTACTTTGGTGCTTCGTTATGGCAGCTCTACAAGGGCTTAGAAAAGCCCCATAAGGCGCTGATTAAAGTATTGCTACTCGAGGCTTATGCCAGTGATTATCCCCATTCAACTCTGCTTTGTGATCACTTATGGCAGAAAACGCTCGCCGGTGATTTTTCGACTTCGAATGATGCCTATTACTCTATCTATGAGATTATCGAAACCTATTTACTTAAGCAGAATGATACTCGCCGACTAGAGATAGTGCGGCGCTGCTTCTATTTAAAATGTGGCGTGCACTTGAGTCGAACTCAAGAGGGCAAAGATTGGCGTTATCCTAAATTGCAAAAGCTGGTGCAGGATTGGCAATGGCCAGATAGTCTGATTAGCACTTTAGACAATTGTGAACATTGGCATAGTGGCCAGCTCAATTGGTTTAACGAGCAACTGAATGAACTGTTATTAGCGAGCTACCAAACCTTATTACGCTTCGCATCGACACATGAGTTAAATGAAGGCTTGCGGATCGAAGATTTGGGAATGCTGACTCGCAAGTTGCATACCTATTTTAGTCAAGATGAAGACCAAATCGCTAAGCTGAATCTGCTGTGGAGTGCTTCAGTCGCTGAGTCCGAAGTGACTATGGTCTCAAGCTCCCGCGAGCGTCAATATTATCTGTATCGACAAGGGCCTCAGCCACAAAATTTGTTAGGCGAGTCGGCAATATGTAAGGGGAAAACCCCTTCAGCCTTAATGATTTGGGCATGTTTAAATGGGATCTCGACGCCGAGTACTCAATGGCATGAATATGGTCAGAGTAAGGCAAAGTCGAAACGGCTTACCGAAGCTTCAAAGCGGTTACTGAATTTTATCGACCACGATTGGCGTGTATCTAAACGTGACTTATGCCAGCCATGGCATTTTCGTAAGCTGATTTTCGTGCTCAATCTGGATTGCGATCCCACCATTGAATGGCAAGGACAGGAAATGATGGTCGATGTGATGAATGCGAACGTGTTCTCACTCGGGCGTAAAAAAGCCAATATGCTTGGTGCGTTAGATGCGATTTGCTTGAATAGTTGGGGTGAATGGCAGTGTCATCGCTTCGAAGGCGATACCGCGGTATTGCAAGCTTTAGCCTTTGTAACGCCGGGGCTAAGACGGGCCAGTTTACCTGTGGATATGGATGTGATCAGCTGTTCACAGAAGTTACGCCCACAGCTTAAATTAGCAGTGAAAAATCTACTAAAACAAACCATGCGTTTGTGCCAACAAGTGCAGCAATCCAGCACCTTAGTGCAGCCACTGCAGATAAGTCGTACTCGCTATGGGATCTTTTTTAATCCTTTAGGTATGGCTTATAAGGACTTGAGCGATGCCAAGTCATTTTATCAACAGTTATCCCGCAGTCATCTTGTACTATTGCCGCGGCCTGAATTAGGTGACGATCCCTTTTCGAGTATGCCGAAAGTGGTGCAAAACTATGCGGCTAAAGGCGCGATTCAGTATTTTCTACGCCAACGGGTCGATAACTTGGATGTATTTATCCTCGATGAGGAAAATCAACTAAGCCATTACGTGCAGGCGGGATCAAACATGGCCGAGTTGGTAAATAAAGTGAGCCATCACTATGTGTTCGATGAGCATTATGCTTCACGGGCCCGGTTTAATATTCCGCAATTTTTCCATTTAGTGCGGGTAGCCGGAGAGTTAACGGTGGCGCCTTTCGGTATCGATGTTAGCGATCAAGACACTGAGTTTTAGCTGGTTTTTAACATAAATAATGGGAGCCAAGGCTCCCATTATTGTTTTGTACTATTACGGTTTTGCACTACGACAGGCTTAGATTAAAAGCTAAGCTTAATGCCGCCTTGGCGCTCGATAGACTCTTGCACGAATGGCATAAACTCGCCGCCATTTCGTCCGTCCATCCATTTACCTTCAACAAAACCAAAGTGATATCCACCAAAGCGTGTGGCGACCCAAATCTCATGCAAAGGTTCTTGCTTGTTGATCACTATCTTAGAGCCATCAACAAATTCTAATTGCAATACGTTGCCACTGGCATCGATATCAAGATCGGCATCTTGCTCATCAATCGCAGTTTCAATCGCATTTTCTATGGCTTGGAACATGTCATCGGCGAGCTGGTGAAATTCTGTATCTGTCATGGCCATGCATTTCTGTCCTTTGCTTTCGTCAAGATGGGTGCGATTATAAGGCCATTAGTCACCAGATGCACAGATGTTGAGAAAAATGAGACTGTTTTTATTGTTATTGCTTGGTAGCCTATTCATTACTGCGTGCGGCCAGAAGGGCCCCCTCTATCGATCTCCGGCCACAGAGGTGAATCAGCCTAAAAAGGTTGAGGCGTCTAAACCTGAGCCTGAAGTAGAAGAGATTAAAACCGAAATTCGAGCCATCGAAGTACAAAAAACACAACAATAATAGCAGCTATAACTATCATCACTATCGCAGCGATAAAGCGCAGTAAGGAATCAGACATTGGATCACTTTCTCTACCAACAAAATGCCCTGCATGCCGAAGGCTGCCAGGTCGCCGACTTAGCTCAAACCTATGGCACGCCGCTGTATATCTATTCCCGCGCCACGCTAGAGCGCCATTGGCATGCCTTTAATAATGCCGTGGCAGATCATCCACATTTGATTTGCTATGCAGTAAAAGCTAATTCGAACTTGGCCGTACTGAATGTGTTGGCACGTTTAGGCAGTGGTTTTGATATCGTTTCGGGTGGTGAGTTAGCAAGAGTGATTGAAGCGGGCGGCGATCCCGCTAAAGTGGTGTTCTCTGGCGTGGGTAAAACTGCGGCCGAAATGGAACAGGCACTTAATCTGGGCATTTATTGCTTTAACGTCGAGTCGAGCGCCGAGCTTGAGCAGTTAAATTTGGTCGCAGGTCGTTTAGGTAAAGTGGCGCCAGTTTCCTTGCGAGTCAATCCCGATGTGGATGCGGGTACTCATCCCTATATTTCGACTGGCCTTAAAGAAAATAAATTCGGTATCGCTATGGATGAGGCCGAAACCGTCTTCGCCCGTGCCCATGCTTTGCCACATTTAAAAGTGAAAGGTGTCGATTGCCATATCGGTTCGCAATTAACCGAAATTCAACCTTTCCTCGATGCAATGGATCGTATGCTAGCGTTGATCGATCGTCTGGCTAAACAAGGTATCGTCATCGAGCATTTTGATGTGGGTGGCGGTTTAGGTGTGACCTATGATGCTGAAACTCCGCCGCATCCTGATGTGTATGCCGCCGCCATATTAGCGCGTATGGGCGACCGTCAACTTAAGCTAATCTTCGAACCGGGCCGTGCGATTGCCGCTAATGCGGGGATTTTTGTCACTCAGGTGCTGTATCTGAAAGAAAACAGCGACAAGCGTTTTGCGATTGTCGATGGCGCGATGAATGACTTAATTCGCCCAGCACTTTACAGTGCATGGCAAAATATTATCCCAGTCGTGCCAAGGGACTCTGAGGCCTATGAGTTTGATATTGTTGGTCCAGTGTGCGAAACAGGTGACTTTTTAGGTAAAGATCGCAAGCTGGCTTTAGTGGCAGGGGATTTACTGGCTGTGCGTTCGAGTGGTGCCTATGGTTTTGCGATGGCCTCTAACTACAACACGCGTCCTCGTGCGGCCGAAGTCATGGTCGATGGTGAGCACGCTTTCTTAGTGCGTGAGCGAGAAAAATTGTCTCAGCTCTGGCAAGGTGAGCAACTCCTGCCGTAAACTAGAAAAATTATATTGATTCAGGCGCTTGGTTTCATACTTAATGAGCGGCGCCTCGGCTTAAAGGATAAGTATCTTGATCCAATTCACTAAGATGCACGGACTGGGTAACGATTTTATGGTGGTCGATGGGGTCACGCAGAACGTGTTCTTTTCGCCTGAGCAGATCCGCCGTTTAGCCGACCGTAACTTTGGCATAGGTTTCGATCAATTACTGTTGGTTGAGCCGCCCTATGATCCCGATTTAGATTTTCATTATCGCATCTTCAATGCCGATGGTACTGAAGTCGAACAATGCGGTAATGGCGCCCGCTGTTTTGCCCGTTTTGTGCGCAATAAAGGATTGACCAATAAGAGTAAAATCCGTGTTAGTACTTCATCAGGTAAGATGACTCTGCGTTTAGAGCGAGATGGCACCGTTACCGTGAATATGGGCGTGCCTATTCTTGAACCAAGTCTGATCCCCTTTAAAGCCAAGAAAGCTGAAAAAACCTATTTACTGCAAACACCACTGCAAACCTTTTTATGTGGCGCGGCTTCTATGGGCAATCCCCATTGTGTGCTCGACGTTGAAGATGTGGCGAGCGCCGCTGTTGCTGAAATTGGTGCCATGCTCACTAAGCATGAGCGCTTTCCCCGTGGTGTGAATGTGGGATTTATGCAAGTAGTAGATTCGGGCCACATTAAGCTGCGGGTGTATGAACGTGGTGCGGCCGAAACTTTGGCCTGTGGCACTGGCGCGTGTGCAGCTGTGGTTGTAGGTCAAGTGCAAGGGAAGCTCGGCCAGCAAGTGCGGGTGGATTTACCCGGCGGTACTTTAACCATCAACTGGGAAGGCGAGGGGAAACCTTTGTGGATGACGGGCCCAGCGCAGCACGTTTATGATGGACAAATTCAGTTATGACAGAGCCCTTGATGCCGCAGACGAATGTGCCCTTTGATGAGTTGATTATTCGCGAGTATCTGCTGGATAATCCTGATTTTTTCAATCGCTATCCCGAGCTATTGCTGGCAATGCGTCTGCCCCACCTGGAGCGCGGCGCCATCTCTTTGGTGGAACGTCGTCAAGAAATGCTACGCCAGCGAGTCAGCCAGTTGGAAGAAGAGATCACCAGTCTGTTAACGATGGCGGCGCGCAACGAGAAAATTTACCAATTCAATACTGAGTTATCCTTCCAACTACTGAATTGTGCCGATCTAGTGTCACTCAAAGAAATCTTAGCCGACAGTTTAAAATTACAGTTTAATTTCAGTCATGTGCGTTTGATCAGCGTTCTCGATGCCGATATGAAGGCAATATGGGATCAAAGGCTGCATAAAGGTCACTATTTTGGTCGGCTAACGCAACAAGAAGCCAAACGGTTATTTGGTAGCGAAGTGGGCTCGGTGGCACTGACTAAATTGTCGGAAGACAACCCAGTGATTTTTGCCATTGCTAGTCAAGATGTCACCCATTTTCATCCTGATATGGATAACATGCTGCTGGAACAGTTGCGGCGTTTACTGGCGCATATGCTTGCAAAGCTGTAACGGTCGTTGAGCTATAGTGCTCACCCAAAGCTTAGCAAAACCCACGAGGAAACCGATATGAGTACGCAAACAGGCGAAGTGTCGGCATTAAATACTCAATGGTTACAAACCTTTGAACGTTATCTGAGTACCGAGCGACAGTTGTCTGCCCATACAGTACGTAATTACCTTTATGAGCTTAATCGCGGTAGCGATCTCTTGCCCGAAGGCGTGCATTTACTCAATGTGAGCCGTGAGCATTGGCAGCAAGTATTAGCCAAATTGCACCGCAAAGGTTTAAGCCCGCGATCGCTTTCTCTGTGTTTATCAGCGGTAAAACAATGGGGTGAATTTTTGCTGCGCGAAGGCGTGATTGAGCTTAATCCCGCCAAAGGCTTAAGTGCCCCCAAACAGACCAAACCTCTGCCGAAGAATATCGATGTCGATGCTATCAGTCACTTGCTGGACATTGAAGGTACAGATCCGCTGAGTCTGCGTGATAAAGCCATGATGGAATTGTTTTATTCCAGTGGGTTACGTTTAGCGGAACTTGCCGCGCTCAATTTATCCAGTGTGCAATACGATTTGAAAGAAGTGCGAGTCTTAGGTAAAGGTAATAAGGAGCGTATCGTCCCAGTCGGTCGTTTAGCGATTACTGCGCTGCAGAATTGGCTCAATTGCCGAAAGCAGATCCCCTGTGAAGATAACGCCTTATTTGTGACTGAAAAAGGCAAACGACTTTCCCATCGCAGTATTCAGGCGCGCATGGCTAAATGGGGTCAAGAGCAGGCATTATCGGTGCGAGTACATCCCCATAAGCTGCGTCATTCCTTTGCCACTCACATGTTAGAAGCGAGCGCCGACTTGCGGGCGGTGCAAGAATTATTGGGTCATGCGAACCTAGCGACCACACAAATTTATACCAGTTTGGATTTCCAACACTTAGCTAAGGTGTATGATAACGCCCATCCTAGAGCGAAAAAAACACAGGATAAATAATGCGTTGCTATCTTAGACCTCAACATATTCAAGCGATCAGTTTCGATCTCGACGATACCCTGTACGACAATCTGCCGCATATTTTAAATGCCGAAGCTGAGCTGGCGACGTTTTTGTTGCAGACTTATCCATTATCGCAGGCGTGGCAACCCCATGATTGGCGCAGGCTAAAACTGCAACTTTTGCAGCAAAATCGTGAGCTCGCCCACGACACTAGCGCAGCCCGTTTAGCTACGCTTCGCCAAGGCCTAATACAGCTAGGGTATTCGGCGACTGAAGCCGAACGCGGCGCCGAGCAAGGATTAGCATGCTTTTATTTTTACCGCAGTCATTTCCAAGTGTCTGACAAAGTGCTCTTATTACTCAAGCGCTTATCGCAGCATTTTAGATTAGTCGGGATCACCAATGGCAATGTGGATGCCGAGCGGATTGGTTTAGGTGATGCCTTCGAGTTTGTGTTGCATCCAGGTAATGGCGTGCATATGAAACCCGCTAAAGACATGTTCGTATTAGCTTGCTCGCGGTTAAAGATTGCACCGCAACACTTACTGCATGTTGGTGATAGCATGAATGCCGACGTTCGTGGTGCGCGGTTGGCGGGGTGCCAGTCTGTGTGGCTAAATCCCAGTTTTGGTCGAGTCGATTCCTTACCGATAGCTGCCTTGTTGCCCCATTTAGAAATTGCCTCCCTCGAGGCTTTGACAAAAGTATTGGCTATCGACGCAAACTAGCTTAGCGTGCATTTTTTATCTGTATCTTTGGGTGATTGAGATCAAGGTTTGCCAGCCAAATTTGCACTAAAGTTAAGTTTTATATCACTAAAGTCACTGACTAAGGCTATTTTATGGCGCGTATCGGGTTGTTATTACTGCTCACTTTATGTTGGACAGCGCCGGTATCGGCCCATGAGATCCATTCAGGTGGCGGTTTCATGTCGGGTTTTAATCATCCCGTATTGGGCTTCGATCACTTGCTGGCTATGTTGAGTGTGGGCATGTTGAGCACCCAGCTCGGTGGCCGCGCGATTTGGACTGTCCCCTTAGCATTTGTCACCTTTATGTTAGTGGGCGGGATTTTAGGCTTATACGCCATTGCCGTTCCCTTCGTTGAAATTGGTATCGCCCTTTCTGTATTGTTGCTCGGTCTTGCTATCGCCTTCGATCGTCAAATTCCGCTGTTATTCGCCATGGCCTTTGTGGGCGTATTCGCGATTTTCCACGGGCATGCCCACGGCGCAGAAATGCCAGCATTGGCTAGCCCAGTCCTGTATGCCCTAGGATTTTTATTTGGTACAGCAGTCATCCATTTAGGCGGCGTAATGATAGGCCTTGGAATGCAGCGGATGACAGGGCAACGCAATTTAATGCGCGTTACTGGTGTAGCTATTGCGGCCATGGGCGGCTATCTATTAGCAGGTTTTTAACGTAATAACAGGATGTTAGATTTACTGGATTAACGCGCCTTGAGTTGCTTCATGCAAAGATGGGCGCGGCGTAGCAGTAGATTGACTTGCCGACGGCTCGCGTGCATGTCGGCATCTCCCACCCTAAAATAACTCCCAGTGTAAGGATCACTGCCTACGTAGATAGGTTTTAGCTGCTCAGGCGCCGGCGGTACGCGGATACGAATGAGTTTTTTGTTCATAATTTCAATAACCTGTACATCCGAGATCGCTAAAAGATTGTGACTAGTGCGACTCGGGTCATCGAGTATTTCCCAAAACTCTTGTAAAACAGGAAGCGGATTGGGAATGCCTTCAATGCTGAAATGGCCACGTTCTTCCCGCACACCTAGGATGATTTCACCACCCAAAGTGTTGGCAAAAGAGCTATAAGTAGCCCAAATGTCTTCGGGTAATTGACCTTGGCCATCGCGGCCACCTGCGAGTTTAAATTCTACTTGGGCCGATTCGTGCAAATTGGCAATATCATCGAGTGCAAATGATTGAAATGTCATGGCAGCTTATCCGTCAGCGACACATGACTTGTTGTAGCACGTCAACAATTGAAAGGCCAGACTTAGGTCTGGCCTCAAGGTTAAGCGGAAAATCTGTAATTTGGAGCCGCTACGGGATAAACATTTAATCAATTATTGAGTCAGACCCAATGCCTTAGGAAAAAGAATATTGTTTTCTAAGTGAATATGCTGATGTAAGTCCGCCTCAAATTCCGCCAGAGTGGCATAACAAACACGCCATGTAGTGCACGCATATTCAGGTGGTGTGAAGTCGTTAGTGAGCTCGTGTAATTTTTGCAAAATCAAACCGACTTCTTCATGCTCATGTTGCATCGCATTGATGGGGTTGCCAATATGGCCAAAGCAAGCCTCAACCTGCTCTCCATGACTCATGGCGCGGATCGCCGGAAACAGTATTTTTTCTTCCTTCATTAAATGTGGCATTAAGTCTTCAACTAAGGCTCGTACCCAACCCGCAAAGGGAACGATTTCGGCATAGTGCTCACCGTGAGCGCGAATCATTTTCTCGGAATATTCGACCAATAAAGGGGCTTTTTCGCGCACGTATTGATGGTGCGTTGATTCTATATATTCGATAAGTTGATCTAAGGGTAATTGATTTAATTCATCTTCTTTGCCACCGGTAAGTGTTGCGGCATTCAGCGCAGCAACCACTTTTGCGGGATCTACATCTGCACGCTCACAGGCGACCGCCAGTGATTTACCCCCGCCACAACAAAAATCGATACCAAATTGACTAAACACATGTGCGCGGCGAAAGTCTTCTGCCACTAGTTCACCTATTTTTCGTTCTAGCCAATGATTGTGTTGAGAATTAAACCCATGGGGTGGGAGTTGTGCATCTTTTGAGACAGAAGTAGCAGACATGAGTAGCTCCAGAGCAGCAATAAATTTACATTCATATTATTTGCAGCTTTTAATCGTGGCAACTAAACCCGACTAAAATACTCAGGATTTGCCGATGATGTCACAGTTAGACGAGCGAAATATCTCTTAAGGAGTAGAAGGGTATTGCTTTGATTGGAAATGAGATTGGAGCTGTGAGTTATCAATATTCTATAGGAGGTATGCAGTTGTGGTTTGCTGAGAGGCTTAGTTTGTTGTGATGAGCGATGCAGTTAAGTTAGAGAGAGGTGTGTTGCACCTCTCTCAGCGGGTCTTGCTAAGCTACTGTGAGTAATGATTACCCTAGTTGTCCCGCAATCATAAGTTCTTTTGTTTCAGGGACTTCATTATAGGATAAAACATGAAGTCCACGGGCGAAGGCTAATGCGTATCGCGCGAGGAAGGGCCTGAGTTGTGGAGAAACAAGTAGGATAGGGTTATAGCCTTTCTCTTTTGTCTCCGCGAGTAATTGGGGCATTCTTTGTTGTAGTTGCGCCAGTAGATTAGGTTCGATAGGGAAACTATCCAATGCAACTCGGCCCTGTTGTTGCGATTGATTTAACGCTGTCATTAAAGTCTGTTCTAATTCTGCGGTCAGAGTGAGTACATTCAACTGCGGACTGCTGCCTGCGATTTGATGCAAAATACTGTTGCGCAAAGCGCAGCGCACATCGGCGGCGAGTAGGACGGGATCTTTGGTTTGCTCGCTGCATTCCAGCAAGGTCGTTGCTATGGTGCGTATGTCTTTTAGCGGCACTTGCTCTTTGAGTAACAAGCGGAAAACTTTGAGTAACTGAATGGGGGTTAAACAGGTACTGAGTGATTCCGCCAGTTTGGGGGCTTGCTTACTTAGCCTGTCAGTTAATAGCATAATATCATCATGTTGTAATAATTCAGGCAGAGACTCACGTAATAATTTACTGACATGAGTGGCAATGATCGTGGCATTATCGACGACCGAATAACCTAAATTGAGTGCTTTGGCTTTTAGTTCAGGCGTAATCCAAATCGCATCCATTTGGTAAGCGGGTTCCTTAGTTAAAATCCCATCAATTTTGCCGTACACAGGACCACTTTTTATTGCTAACAGTAGATCAGGCTCTAATTCGGCGATAGCTACTTGAGTGCCCATAAAGTTAATTTGGTATGCATGTGGTGCTAAGGCTAGATTGTCGCGCACTCTTACTTCCGATAGCAGAAATCCGATTTGTTCTGAAAGGGTACGTCTGATCCCTGTTAGGCGTTTTTGTAATTCTGCTCCTTTGGTTTTTTCGACTAGATGAACCAATCTATAGCCTAATCGTACTTCGATGATGTCGGTAAAAGGCAGGGATTCCCAGCTTGGCGCTGAAGGTTCTGTCAGGCTGGTTTCTATGAGTTCTTCAGTTTTCTCTTCAGTAAAGGAGGCCTTATTCTGGTTTTGTTTCCACGCCGCAAAGCCTAGTAGTATTGCAAAAGATAAAAATACCAGTGCTGGCATGCCTGGGGTGATACCGAGAATCGCCATCACAATGGCTGCAGTGGCTAAGGTTCTCGGGTTAGCCAGTAACTGTCGACTCAATTGGGTCGGCATTTCTTCTGCATCGGATACCCTAGTCACAATAATTGCGGCAGCAGTGGCGAGTAGTAATGATGGAATTTGTGCAACTAGGCCATCACCAATGGCTAATAGTGCATAGGTTTTAAAGGCTTCTGTTGTACTCAGATCATGCATAAAGATGCCTATGCTGATCCCGCCAATAATGTTGATGGCTAAGATCAAGAGTCCTGCGATGGCATCCCCTCTCACAAATTTTGAGGCTCCATCCATGGAACCATAAAAGTCTGCTTCTCTGGCGACATCTTGGCGACGTAGGCTGGCTTGTTCGTGTGTGAGTGTGCCAGCATTGAGATCGGCATCGATCGCCATCTGTTTACCCGGTAGGGCATCCAATGTAAATCGCGCCGATACTTCAGAAATTCGCTCGCCACCCTTAGTGATTACAACAAAGTTAATAATCATTAGAATTAAGAAGATAACAGCACCGACGACATAGTTTCCGCCAATGACGACTTCACCGAAGGCTTGGATCACTTTACCCGCAGCATCGCCTCCTTCATGACCTTCAATGAGTACTACGCGCGTCGATGCAACGTTTAAGGTTAAACGCATTAAGGTCGCAAGGAGCAATAAGGTTGGGAATACAGAAAACTCTAACGGTCGTCTGATCGATACGCTCACCAGCAGCACCATGACGGCAAGGACGATGTTAAATGTAAACAAAATGTCCAGTAGCCATGCAGGCAGCGGTAAAATCACCATTGCCAGAATAGCGAGCAGCATGACGGGAATGCCGATATAGCTGTAATTTCCTGAAAAGGTGCGAGAAAGCCAATTCATAGGTTAAGCAATCCTTTAATCGTGACGTAAATTAGGGGGAATAAAAAAATGTGGTAAAGGGTCAGGTTTCTGCTGTAAGCCCTTACGAGATGCTTTTATTTGCATGACATAACTTAATACGTGCGCTATGGCGATAAAAAGGGCACTGGGTATCTGTTGATCTACTTGCGTTGAATGATAAATAGCCCGCGTGAGCGGTGGGATATCAATAATTTCAATATCATGTTTTTTAGCGAGTTCTCGCATATAGAGGGCGAGTTCTTCGGTGCCTTTAGTGATAACGTAAGGCGCATCCGCTAAGTCAGGATTGTATTTTAATGCCACGGCATAGTGAGTGGGATTAACCAAGAGAACATCCGCTTTTGGAATGGTGGTATCTGCCCGAGAGCGAGCCATTCGTTGCTGTATTTGGCGGATTTTAGCTTTAATCTCTGGCTTACCTTCTTGCTGGGTATGCTCGTCTTTGACCTCTTGACGTGACATACGTAATTCTTTGCTGTTATGCCAATATTGGTAAGGCACATCAATAAAGGCGATCACGAGCAGCCCAGTACCAAGATAAAACATGCCTTGCGACAGTAGATTGATGCCATCGCGAACCGCTTCATCAATAGGGCGTTGATTGTAGCTAAGTAGTTCTTGTAAGTGACCATTCAAGAAAACCAACATAATTCCGATCAGTAACACAATCTTTAGGCATGACTTGAGTAACTCAACAAGAGATTGAGCGGAAAATATTCTTCCGACACCGGCAAGAGGATCGATACGACTGTACTTAAAATTAGCATTTCCAAAATTAAATATCGGCCCCCCAGGTAAGGCTCCTGCAACTGCGGCCAACAGAGCAACCATGATGAATAGTGGGCCTAAGATGCTTAGCATTTCGACTAGGCTGGCGCCAAGATGGCGCATCATGATGTCAGGTTGATCTAACTCTGCCCGCGTGAGCAGCATATTGTATTTAGCTAATCCACTGACTCTCGTCGCAAACCAATCCGCATTACTGGTCAGTATGGCAGAGCAACCAACGACCAGTGCTGCGGAGGCAAGATCTTTAGAGCGTGGAACTTGGCCTTCTTCTCTCGCTTTACGCTTTTTCTGCGGTGTAGCTTCTTCTGTTTTATCTTGTTGGGGCGTTTTACTCATGAGATCCCTCCGATAAATTGGTACATTGCAGTTAATGCGTCTAAGCACAGATCACTGTAACGAGTTGGAATGCCGCTTAACGAAAGGAAGACGCAAATCAAGCCCATCAACAAGGTCATGGGAAACCCGAGCGAGAAGATGTTTAATGACGGCGCAGCGCGGCTTAATACACCAAAAGTGATGTTAACCATTAACATAGCGAGTACTGCGGGTATGGCGAGCATCAGCGATGCAGCAAATAGCCAGCCCATTCGACTAACCAATCCCATTAGTGGTAAGTCAAAAATCCCATTTCCAATTGGCCATAAACGAAAGCTATCAACAATGATGTTGAGCCCGACTAAATGACCGTCAAGAGCCAGAAAAATCAATGTACCAAAGATTTGTAACCATTCACTGAGAATGGGGTTGGTGTCGCCATTAGCGGGATCGTTCATCACCGCCATCGCTAGACCCATCTGCATCGACATAATAGTGCCAAGCATGGTCATCACATGGATTAAAATGGTTAAAAATAGCGCGAGCATGAATCCAATCAGTAGTTGCTCTATGGCTAAAAATAATGATCCAAGCGAGAGCGCATCGACAGCGGGAACGGGTGGCAGCATAGGTGCAATAAGCGCTGCAATACTTAAGGCAAGAAAAATTCTTACTGTTGCAGGTACATAAGAATTACCTAACAAGGGCATTATCATAAATGCCCCCATGATCCGGCAGAATGGCCACCAAAGGCTGCCGATTAACATGCTGAGTTCGGTTGAGGTGAGGGAAAGCATATCAACCGATAATATGAGGAATATTCATAAACAGCCTGTCAAATAAATCACTTAGCTGTTGTATGAGCCAATGGCCTGAAAACAGAACCATAAGTAGAGTAATGATAAGCCTTGGCAGAAAACTCAAGGTTTGTTCATTGACCTGTGTCGCAGCCTGAAATACCGCAACGATTAAGCCTAGAATGAGTCCCGGTGTCACCAACACAGAAACCATGATGATGACGAGAAACATTGAGTCAGCAAAGAGCGAGGTCAGTTCATTGATGTCCATCTAGCTACCCAAAACTTGCGGTTAAGGTGCTTACCGTCATAGCCCAACCATCGACTAATACAAAAACCATCAGTTTAAATGGGAGAGAAATAATTAACGGTGACAACATCATCATCCCCATAGACATGAGGACACTTGCGACAACCAAGTCGATAACTAAGAAAGGTAAGAAAAGTAAGAAGCCAATTTGGAAAGCTGTTTTGAGTTCACTCAGTACAAATGCGGGCATAAGGACAAAAAAGGGGACTTCCTCTGCTGCTTTCATGTGTGTGGGTTCGTTAGCTATTTTCAGCATTTGCTCAAGATCAGTTTCTCTTGTCTGCGCCAGCATAAATCGAGTTAAAGGGATTTTGGCTATTGAGACAGCCTCCATCAATTCGATCTTACCTTGGTCATAGGGCAAATAAGCTTCCTTATAAATTTTGTCTCCCACTGGGCGCATAATAAAGATAGTGAGTACTAATGCTATCCCAACAAGCACTCGGTTAGGGGGACTTTGTTGTAGTCCGAGAGCTTGTCGGAGAATTGCTAATACAATGATAATACGAGTAAAACTGGTTAGCATCATCAGCATGATGGGCAAGAAACTAATTGCCGTCATGAGCGCTAAAATTTCGAGTTTAATGTTAACTGCTTGACTGTCTTGAGCGCTATCCAGTGTGAATAAGGTCAGTCCTTCCGATGCGAGGGCTTGGGGAGCAAACAATAGAATCGCCAGTAACAATACCCGAACTATCATTCGTTACTTGTCCCATCGAGAGTAATGCTCTCTATTTCCAGCAAACGTACGCCATATCTGCCAGCCACTTCTACGACTTCGCCTCTTCCTAATAGTGCTCCATTTACTCTGATATCCAGCGGTTCACCCACCATACGGTCGAGTGCGATAACATCACCTTCTCCCATACGATTTAGTTCGCCTAAAGACATTTCAGCACTGGCCAGTTCGAGAGTAACTTGAACAGGAAGTTGTTGAAAAAAATTATTATTTTTCAATTTACGGTTATGGGGGGCCGGCTTTGAAAATGCTCTCTCAGAGAAAATATCGTCCTCTAATAGAAAATCATCATCCGATAAAATAGATTGTTCAGCCAATGTCATGCTCCTCATGCTGATAAATATCTTGGGTCAATTTCGCTACCATCTGTCCTTCATGACTATGCACAGAGGCATGAAATAGCGGTGTGTTTCCGATTGATAACAAGGTTTTTGGATAGAGATTAATAGGTAAAATATCCCCAGTTTTTAATTGGCTGAGTGATTGCACCGGGATGCTATGTTGCCCTAATGTCAGCTGCATTTTTATGGGCAGACTTTTTAGCCAGACGGCTAGTTTTGCGGGTAAATCCGCAGATACTTCAGATTTCTTAGGCTGTTCGGCCAGATGCCCCAGTAAATGCTCAGTTAAGCAAAAGAGCATTGGAGGGGTTAGTGGGCCATTGGTAAAATTGAACGACCATACTGCCGATACTGCGAGTGGCATATGGCCTTTTATGAGCTCAACTTCAAGATTATTGGTTTCAATCGTGCTATTAGGTAGCTCCTCCACTACGGAAAGTAGCAACTTTTTGGCTAACCTAAATTCAGATTGGCTGGGGTTTCTCAAAGGAGAACTTAATGGTGTTGAGGTATTACCGTAATAATTACTCGCCAATTGATCGAGCGTACAGCGATCAATTCTCCAATAACCGAGGGTATTTTGATGATGTTTTAATACAAACCATGCATAGCAATGTTCTGGAACGACAGGTGTTCTAGGTTCTGTTAACGTTGACCCCGAAACAGCGGGATGACCCTGTCTTAGTAGCGGAGATAGGATATTATTTATGGCATCGATAAGTGGACGATGTAGCTTTTCTAGCTGTTGCAATAATCGCGTTCTCGCTAGCTTTTCTTGAACTAGCATAATAGGTCTAATTATTTCATCAGAATTTGATTTTATAAGCCTAGCTTTCGCTGTCGTCTTCATTTTACTTCCTATTAAACGTATTTTTCCCGCTAGAATACTGCTTGGCGACCTCCGCGATTCAGTTGGTGCATAAAAAATATACACAAACAGAGAGCCTGATTTTTTATTTCTTTATCGTTAAGGATTAATGAATTTCTTAAAACAGTTGAGCGTCCTATCACATAGGCATAAGGTTGGAAGCTGTTTTAAACGACGAGGATGATAAGGTAATAAGGCTAAAGTATTCAATAATAATTATAAGAAAAGCTGAAATATATGTGAATAGAATTCTAGGGTGACTGAGTTTGTAAACAAAATGTTTATTTTGAGATTGTGTAAGAAGATATTAATGCTTTTTAGTCTTATATTTCAGCGTCAATAAATAGTCGGAATAGTATTATTTTGACGTTTGTCGATATTTTGGCGTGACTATATTTATTCTAGTGCTTACATGTTTGTCATCAATGATTACTTTGTGTACTTATTTACACTTGCTTTTGATTTTTATTGCTTTTTTGTAAATTTATTTTGTGTCTTATTTGTTGTAAATACTAAGTGGCTAAGTTTTTCATCACTATGGTTATTAGCATCGTTGTATTTTTATCATTATGATATGTTATTTTACAAATATATTTGGTATAAGTCAGTCCTAAGTTATATGTATCACTTTTTTGCAGGTGGTCTTTTATATTTCCAAGTGTTTCACTGTGATTTTTAATTGATGAGAATAGATTTGTTTGAGCATGGCATCTTAAATTTTGGTGCTGGTCACATTTTTATCGATAATTGCGAAAGAACACATTTAAACCTGATTTAAGTTGGCGGTATGACCTTATGGATTGCGAATGCTAATTTTCGAGTGAACAGTGTTATCAGTGTTTTTACATTCATTGCGGAAGTTCTGTTTCCGCTTTCTGGCTTCCGTCTTTTCTTAATCTGTTTAGGAAGCATAGTAATGAGTCACTCAATCTATCGAGATAATAGCGTTATAAGCTGTAATAGCTTTTATATACATTCATGCACAGATACTTAATCGGTCTAAATAAAGGTGTTATTTAATGTACTGTAAACGAAAGGGAGTTAGTGAGTGGGTGGCCTAAGTATACGGATTGAAGGGTTAAACATATCTGCGGAACTTGCATGCAAAATAACACATGAGGATTTTTATCTGTGGAGTGATGCAATGGAATTACCTTGGCTCACTATCGTTAACTTATCGGATTGTAGTCCTTGTGATGTGAAGTCCTATCTTGCCCGTTTTCCTGGCCGTAATATCGTCGCCTTATTAGCACCAGAGCAAGGTGAGTTGGCAGCCGCAGCAATGCGAGCTGGCGTACAGGATTATCTATTAATTCCCGTAGAAACTGAGCAGTTACTTGCCTCAATTCAACGATTACACCGTTTAGAGTTACCTGATTCTAGTTTGGTTGTCGCGGCTTCTGTTAGTCGACAATTGTTGATGTTGGCCCATCGCGCCGCAACCACTGAGGCCAGTGTTTTATTATTGGGTGAAAGTGGTACTGGTAAAGAACCGCTTGCTCGTTATATTCATCGCCACTCCTCCCGTTCACATAAGCCTTTCGTTGCGATTAACTGCGCTGCCATCCCTGAAAGTATTCTAGAGTCCGTTCTCTTTGGGCATGTCAAAGGTGCCTTCACTGGTGCCATTTGTGATAAGGCAGGAAAATTTGAGCAGGCCAATGGCGGTACTTTATTACTCGATGAAATTGGTGAAATGCCCTTGCCGTTACAGGCGAAGTTACTTCGGGTACTACAGGAGCGTGAAGTCGAAAGACTTGGTGGCCAGCATGTTATACCGCTGGATATCAGAGTCATTGCTTCTACCAATCGCGACTTAAGACAAGCCGTGGAGTTTGGACATTTTAGGGAGGATTTGTTCTATCGATTAGATGTTTTACCTCTGAAAATTAAGCCTTTAAGAGAACGAAAGGCTGACATCCTGCCTCTCGCTGAACATTTCTTAAATTTATATGGCCAATCTGATTGCTCAAGTCGCTGTTATTTCAGTGAGCACGCAAGACAAGTGCTCGTTAACTATGATTGGCCCGGAAATGTAAGAGAGCTAGAAAATTGTATTCAACGTGCATTAGTGATGCGTAGAGGTCAGGCGATTCAAGTTGCGGAACTCGGGTTAAACATTCAAGAAGAGATGCTTGAGTTGGAGCCTTTAGGCGCCTCAGATGGGCTTAAAGCGTCAAAACAACAGGCAGAGTTTCAATATATTATTGATGTACTTAAACGTTTTAATGGACAACGCACATTAAGTGCTGAGGCGCTAGGGATGACGACTAGAGCCTTAAGATATCGCCTCGTACAAATGCGTGAAGCGGGTATTGATATTGAAATGTTATTAGAGCAAGCGGGTCGAGCAGCTTAGAGCAATCAAAAAGTAATAGGAATGGAATATGTCTAATGGAGCGATTGTTAGCTCAAATATGTTAATGGAAACCTTAAACATTCATCGTGAAGTGGCTAAAGGGGCGATCAACATCACTTCAAACCCTGCCGATAATGGTATGGCTTATGGGTCATTCACTGACTTGATTAAGAGTAAAGTTTCTGCCGTTAACCAAGATCAGAACCAATCCTCTATGGCGATGGCGGCTGTCGATAGTGGAAAAAGTGATGATCTCGTCGGTGCTATGGTGGCTTCGCAAAAGGCCAGTTTGTCCTTTGCGACTATGCTCCAAATTCGTAATCGTCTTGTGCAAGCATTTGACGATGTAATGAAGATGCCTATTTAAGGAATTGTGTGAATGTCTACCACTTTTGTTCAATCAGGTCAGGATATTACCGGGACTGAATCTTCGTCAGGATTCATTGCTGGCATGACCCAAAAATGGCATCGTTTTAACCGTGGTGATCGTCAGGTTATCGCCTTAGCTTTACTTGCGGTGGTTGTCGCTAGTGTCATAGTGTTGATGTTATGGACTGCTACTGCAGGGTATCGACCTTTATATGGCAGCCAAGAAAATGTCGATACCTCTCAAGTGTTAAATGTCTTGGATGCAGAAGGCATTGATTATCGCCTCGAGGCTAATACTGGGGCAGTCCTCGTTGCAGAAGAGCAAGTCGGTAATGCGCGTATGCTTTTGGCCGCAAAAGGGGTAAAAGCGAAAGTACCTTCGGGTATGGAGGCACTCGACAATACCGCGCTCGGCACGAGTCAATTTATGGAACAAGCTAAGTATCGCCATAGTTTAGAAGGTGAATTAGCTCGCACTATCATGTCGTTAAAGTCGGTCCGTGCCGCAAGAGTTCATTTGGCGATACCTAAACAAACTCTGTTTATCCGTCAGGAGCCTGAACTGCCGACGGCTTCCGTCATGCTGCAGCTAGACCCGAATACTCGACTCTCTGAAACACAAGTTGAGGCTATTGTTAATTTGGTTGCTGGCAGTGTGACTGGACTAACGGCCAGTAATATCAAAGTTGTCGATCAAGATGGTCGATATTTAAGTGAGAATATTTCAGGCAATCAAGATCTTAGTCAGTCTAGAAACAAGCAGTTACAGTACACGCGTGAACTTGAGAATAGCTTAGTGGCTAATGCCGCCTCTATGCTCGAGCCTGTGCTTGGTCAAGATAATTTCCAAGTGCGGGTGACTGCAAAAGTAAACTTCAATCAGGTTGAAGAAACTAAGGAGTCACTCGATCCGCAAAATGTCGTGACTCAAGAGCGCACGAGTGTCGATGATTCAAGTAATACTATTGCCGCGGGAATTCCTGGAGCTTTAAGTAATAAGCCACCCCAAGCAGGGAAAGAGGCGACGAATGATAAGACCCGTAATTTGAAGCAGGAAGAAAGTCGTCAATATGACGTTGGTCGTTCTGTGCGTCATGTTCGTTATCAACAAATGCAGCTCGAAAACCTCTCAGTTTCAGTGCTTATTAATAGTGCTACGGGTCAAGGAGCATTCAATGAAGAGGCTCAACTGGTTAAGTTTGGCAATATGGTCAAGGATGCCATCGGCTTTTCGGCGGCGAGAGGTGATAGTTTTACCATTAATGCCTTTGAGTTTACCCCAACCGTCGCTGCCGAATTTACGCCGTCACCTTGGTGGCAATCAGAAAATTACCAAGCTTATTTACGCTACATCATAGGCGGCATCCTTGGCTTTGGACTTATTTTGTTCGTATTAAGGCCGCTGGTTAAGCACTTGACCCGAACCGCTCAAATTACCGCGCCTAGAATTGAGCCCGTTGCATTAAGTGCCGCTTCCGCTGCTGCACTCGATGGGCATTCCGCCGAAACTTTATCAAATCAAGCACATCAGTTACCGAGTGCCGACTGGCTAGGCAGTCAAGGTTTACCCGAGCCTGGCTCACCTTTGACCGTTAAAATGGAGCATTTAGCCTTGCTCGCAAACAAAGAACCCGCGCGTGTTGCAGAAGTGATAGCTCATTGGATAGGCGATAAAGACGGTGAATAATTCAATCGAAATTAAGATGGACAATTACGCCCAAGCGGCCATGTTATTACTGAGTATGGGAGAAGAAGGTGCTGCCATGGTCATGGCGCATTTGGATCGTAACGATGTGCAACACTTAAGCCATAAAATGGCACGGTTATCGAGTATTACCCAGCAAGAAGCCGAGGCAGTACTCAGCCGTTTTTTCCAACGCTATAAAGAACAATCGGGTATCGCCAGAGCCTCACGGTCCTATTTACAAAAGACACTCGATATCGCTTTGGGAGACAGAGTCTCTAAAAGTCTTATCGATAGCATTTATGGTGATGAGATTAAAGTGCTCGTTAAGCGTCTTGAATGGGTTGACCCCCAATTACTTGCCCGTGAAATCACCCATGAGCACTGCCAGTTACAAGCGGTATTGTTGGGATTATTACCACCAGAAAGTGCCGCTAAAATCTTAAAAATGTTGCCTAGTGATAGCCAAGATGAGGTGCTCGTTCGTATCGCGCAACTTGGCGAATTGGATCGTAATGTTGTTGAGGAACTGCGAGAACTGGTTGAGCGCTGCATGTTGATGGCAATGGAGAAAAGTCACACGCAAGTGGCGGGTGTCAAACAGGTTGCCGATATCCTCAATCGCTTCGAAGGCGACAGAGAACAGTTGATGGAAATGATCAAACTCCATGATAAGCAGATGGCGATTGATGTCACCGATAACATGTTTGACTTCATTATTCTTGGGCGACAAAAGCAAGAAACGTTGCAGACCTTATTAGGACAAGTACCTTCTGAAACCCTATCGTTAGCATTAAAAGGCATTGATTTTGAATTGAAAGATGCCTTGCTCAATGCCTTGCCTAAACGTATGTCGTCAGCGATTGAAACGCAAATTGAAGCGTTAGGTGGTGTACCTGTTAGCCGAGCGAGTGGGGCGCGTAAAGAGATAATGGAACTGGCGAAGCAATTAATGCAAGAAGGTGAAATTGAATTGCAGCTATTTGAAGAACAGGTCGTTGTTTAATGGAAAACAAGCATTCTCGTTGGCGTCTAAATACCAATCTCGCTCGTCGTTATCGTTTTCCTGCATTACACGATGCGGTGGAATCAAATTCCGATGCGGGCAGTGATTTTCAAAGTTATCAACAAGCATTCGATGAGGGTTATGACGAAGGTGTTATTCAAGGTAAGAGTGCGGGTTATGAGGCTGGCATAGAAGAAGGGCGCATTGCTGGACATGCAGCTGGTTTTCATCAAGGTCGGTTAGATGGGCAGTCAGCGGGTAGAGCATCCATCGATGAGCAGCTCAACAGTTTACTCGTACCGCTAGGTGCTTTGAGAGAGCTACTCGAAGATGGTCATGCAAAGCAGGTTCGTGAACAGCAAAATTTGATCCTTGAATTAGTACGCCGAGTGTCACAACAAGTGATTCGCTGCGAGCTAACCCTGCAGCCACAACAAATTCTTAAACTCGTTGAAGAAACCTTGAGTGCGTTGCCCGATGACCAAGCGGATATCAAAATCCATTTAGAGCCGAGTGCCGTGACTAAATTAAAAGAGCTCTCGGAAGATAAAATCCGTGGCTGGAATCTCATCGCTGATAGCAGTATTTCAGCGGGCAGTTGTCGAATTGTGAGTGATAAATCCGATGCAGATGCTTCAGTCGAGACACGACTCGATGCTTGCATGAAGCAGGTTGAAACCAAGTTGAATGAGGCTGAGATTGGAGTCTGATGTATTTCATGACGATTGGCCTCAGGTTCCAGTTGCAAGGGTTTATGGACGTCTCATTCGAGTTAATGGTCTATTGCTTGAGGCTGTTGGCTGTCAGCTTGGCATGGGGGATCGTTGCCAGATTGAAGGGCGAAATGGTCGTTTAATTGAGGCTGAAGTCGTTGGCTTTCATCGGGACGTATTGTGCCTTATGCCGATTGAGCCTACACAGGGCTTGATGCCAGGTGCCAGAGTGCTGCCTATTACGGATGAGCAAACAATTGCTATTGGTGATGGTTTGCTTGGCAGGGTGCTTGATGGACTTGGACAGCCACTCGACTTACTGGGCGATTTAACCGGTGTTTCACAAGTCCCGCAATCTCACACGAGTTACAATCCTTTGCTGCGCCAGCCTATTCGGCAGCCGCTAGATGTCGGTATTCGCGCCATCAATAGTTTGTTGCCCATCGGTAGAGGCCAGCGACTCGGGCTCTTTGCGGGCTCTGGTGTGGGTAAGAGTGTGTTATTAGGCATGATGACTCGTTTTACTGAAGCAGATGTCGTGGTGGTTGGCTTAATTGGTGAGCGTGGCCGTGAGGTCAGGGAGTTTATTGAAGAAACACTCGGTGAAGAAGGGCGTAAACGGGCTGTGATTATTGCAGCCCCTGCAGATACCACACCGCTCATGCGATTACGTGCAATGCGGTTATCCCACTCAATTGCCTGTGCTTTTAGAGATCAAGGTAAGCAAGTGTTGCTATTAGTCGACTCATTGACTCGTTATGCTCAGGCACAGCGTGAAATCGCCTTGAGTTTAGGTGAGCCTCCAGCAACCAAAGGCTATCCGCCATCGGCATTTGCACAGTTACCTAGACTGGTGGAAATGGCGGGCAATGGTGAACATCCGACGGGAACGTTAACCGCGTTTTATACCGTATTGGCCGAGGGTGATGATCAGCAGGATCCTGTTGCAGATGCAGCGAGAGCTATTTTAGATGGCCATATAGTGCTAAGTCGTAAATTGGCCGAGCAAGGACATTTCCCTGCGATTGATCTTAATGCGTCAGTGAGCCGCTTAGCCATGCACATAGCGACCTCTAGCAGTATTGAACAGAGTCAGATCTTTAGACATCTTTTGAGTCGTTACAATGAGGTTAGAGACTTATTACCTTTAGGTGGGTACCAAGCTGGCCAAGATCCTGAAATGGATCTTGCTGTGCGAGTGTATCCAGAAATGGCACGATTTTTACGCCAGACCACACACAGTAAAGTCAATCTGGCTGAAAGTTTAGTGCAATTGGAACAGTTGATGGGAGTTATGGGATATGAGCCAGCGTCATCTCTCTAAGTTACGTGTTCAAGCTGAAAAGAAATTAGCGCAGCTAGGGCAAAAACGCGATGATTCCAGCCTAAGCGTCCAACTAAATCAACAACAAAATCAAGCCTTAGCCCAAATGATATTGACTTATCGTGGTGCGAAAGAGGGCTCAAATGTTTTGCTCTGGCAAAATTCCGCAAGTATGGCGCAAGTGTTAGAGCCTATGCGGGTGAAGTTAGCTCAAAAGGAGGTTTTTCTACAACAGGAACAACTGCGTATTGATCGCCTATGGCGTAAGCAATTAGGGCGTCAGCAAGGTTTGAAGTGGCTTGAAAAACAAACACATATACAAGAACAAGCACAAGTGGCGCGCCGTGAACAGGCAATTGTTGATGATATGGCGGGTTTCTATTACAAGAATAAAGGCCAATAGGCGCTGTGTCATTACAGCTGAGAGCCACCTTTTAAACTATGTCCCATTAGCGAGGGCTTTGGTAACTCTCAATAATTCAGTTTAATTAGCGTTTGGCACCGTAATCAATTTCATGGTGTTGGCCATCTTGATTCAGGATACGGTTAATCGTTTCTTGCTGTATTACGAGCAATCTGCCGTTGGTTTCATTGGCTGTTTGGCTATCTTTAACTAACAGCTGCAAGTTGTCCCATGACATTTTTATTTGCGGTCTTAGGTGATCAGGTAGCGCCGTGATTAAGCGTCTCATGCCACTATTGTCACTATTAAAACCTAGTGTCGCGAGATTTTCGCTTCGCTGTTTGGCTCTCAAAGCCAACTTGTTACACAGTGCAGTTTGACGCTCGTTATGGGCTAAGAGCGCATCATTATCCCTGCGTTGCATTAATTCACGTTGGTGCTTAAGCATTGATTTTAATTGACTATATCCCTCAAGATCTTGACGAATATCGCGAATTAAACTTTGAACAAGTTCGCGTTTATTTACTTGACTATTATCCATGCTGTATCAATATCTTATCTGCAATTTTATCTAAGCTCAGCTCAAAGCTGCCATTACTTAAAGCCTGACGTATAGCAGCAACTTTATCTGTGTCAACGTCGGAGATGGTATGTAACTCTTTCTGGGTTTGTTCTAACAATTGCCAGTCGTGACTAATATCTTGTCGTGTTGGCGTTGATAGATTTTCTGATTCAACGGGCTTTCTGGGCGTATTAGCGCTCTTACTCGTGCTGAACTCAGTGCTCAAGGCACTGCTAATTTTATTAATTTCCATAGATGTTCATCGTCATAAATGGCTAGATATTAGATATAGGCGACCTAAATAGGATAAATCTAAAATAAATTTTTAAATTTATTCTAAGGTGGCTTAAATGTTAAAAACGGGTTTCAACTCTCCCCTTAGCTATGGGGTAAGCGGTAATGATTTTCCCTGAACTACTATTCCTCACTCTAATGGCATCACCTTGTTTACCCGCATCCATAGCAATCCCAATCATATTGGCATAAAAGGTGGCACTGACTGCTTCGATAATCACTTCATCCCCTATGCTCACGAGTTCTGGTGCACTTAAATTGCTTGCTCTTATGGGTTTGTTTTTGATTATTTTTCTGGCAACCGCTTGCCCTAAAATGTGTTTTTCATCAGTAATAATGTCTTGATCTGACGCAGTTAAGGGCAACATTTGCCATTGTAGATTTTCTGATGTGACAACTTCATCTCTCTTAAGCGTTTTGTTGGCAACAGGAATGTAGGCGCTGAGAGCAACCTTGGCCCGAACATAGAGTGACCAGCCTTCAGAGGCACAGCTTATTTTTCGTTGGATCCGACCGAATGGGAGCCCTTTAGCAGCCTCGACTTGGAGCGCTGTGCTACACGTTTTTAGCTTGGCAGTGCTGGAAGGAATGTGCAGTGTGATTTTTTTGCTGACTTTTTTTATCTCTTGCGATTGTTGCCACTTAGCTATCTCTGCGGCTACGGAGTTTGTCATTTGCTGAGATATTTGTTCTGTCGCCGTGATCTTCCCTTTCGCGTGCACATTGAGCGGAAGTAACCCTATGCTCAGTAAGAAAGTGAGGGAAAAGAACTTTCCGTATATCAATAGCGATTTCATTTAACCAACTGTTTTATATGAATAAGTATATTGGCATGCTAATTGTAAGCTGCTCGGCCATCTAAATTAATTACGCATACAGTACTAGGAGTTGAGATGGCTATCAACCTTGATAAAGCATTAGGAATACATCCTCAGACACTCGATTTTAGAGTGGAGAGAAGCAAGGTATTAGCGAGTAATTTAATCAATGCCGAAACTCCGGGGTACAAAGCGAGAGATTTGGATTTCAAAGCGGCCATGAAGCAAGTTGAAGCAGGCATGCAGATGAATCAAGAGTACAGCCTCGCTTATCGCATGCCTTATCAAAATTCTGCCGATGATAATACCGTGGAACTCGGTAAGGAACAGGCAAGATATTCACAGAATGCGATGGATTATCAAACGAGTTTGACATTTTTAAACATGAAAATAGCCGGTCTAAAGTCTGCTATTGAAGGTCGTTAGGAGCCTGTATGTCATTTGGCGATATTTATCAAATAGCGGGTGCTGGCATGAATGCTCAGACCATACGTTTAAATACGGTCGCGAGTAACTTAGCTAACGCTGGAACTGCCGCCGAAAACCCTGAGTCGGCCTATCGAGCATTAAAACCCGTATTTGCGACTATTTACGATGCGACTCAACAAGGTGCGATTGGTGCTTCGATTGAAGTGAGCGACATAGTCCAAGCGGATGCCCCATTGGATATGCGTTATGAGCCGAATCATCCCTTTGCCAATGAACAAGGCTATGTTGCTTACTCTAATGTGAACACGATTGAAGAAATGGCTGACATGATGGCGGCAAGTCGTTCATTTGAAACCAGTGTTGAAATCATGAATCGTGCGCGTTCTATGCAGCAAGGTTTATTGCAACTAGGGAATAAATAGCAATGGAATTGGCTCGCTCTGGTAACAACTCGATTCAGAATCCTGCAGGTGCATTAGCGGCACCAGGGAATGATGCTGCGTCATTAAAGAATGAATTTATGACCTTAATGATTGCACAAATCAAGAATCAAGATCCCACTAAACCGCTTAACAGTGCTGAGTATATCTCTCAATTAGCGCAGTTTTCGCAGGTCGAAAGCTTAGAGGGAATGCGGAAGAATCAATCAAGCCAAATGGTCATGATGGAAAATTTGGGCATAGTACAGTCGGCATCTTTGATTGGTAAGAATGCCATGGTGCCTGTGTCTGAGTTTCAGCTCGATGGTGAAGCGGTTGAAGGCAAAGTGTATTTAGAGAATGCAGCTGAAGGCTTAGATCTTGAAATTATCGATGCACAAGGTCAGGTCGTTAGCACTATTCAACTCGGTGCTCAGGATGTTGGTGATGTTCGGTTCTCTATCGATCCTGCTGAGCTGGGGTTGTCTGCAGGCAAATATGAAATCAAAGCTAAGGCGACACTAGGTGAAAATAGTTTAGTTGCGCCAACGTATATTAAGGCACCGATCGAGAGAATCCATTTCTCCAGTGCATCCGGCATGATGATGGCTGAAATGGGTCATGGTGTTGGGGTTGTTTCTGTGCTCAATATTTCTGAAGTTTCGTAAATTATTTTTATAGGATATTAAGATGTCATTTAACATAGCTTTAAGTGGTTTACAGGCGACGACTCAAGACCTCAACACTATCAGTAATAACATTGCTAACGCATCAACGAGTGGGTTTCGCGGTGGCCGTAGTGAATTTGCATCAATTTATAATGGTGGTCAGGCGGGTGGCGTTGGCGTGATGTCAACGAGCCAAAACTTCTCTAAAGGTGGCAGCTTAACTTATACCGGTCGTCAGCTTGATATGGGGATCCAAGGCGAAGGCTTTTTTGTTCTCAAGGGGAATGATGGCGGCGCCATGTATGCTAGAGCAGGGATGTTCCATAAGGACAATCAAGGCTTTATAACCGATCCAGTCGGTAATCGTTTACAGGGATATTCTGTGAATGCGACGGGAAGATTGCAAACTGGTAATGCGGGTGATTTACAGGTACAAACGGCTTCTTTAGCGGCCAAAGCCACAACGAATGTCAGCATGGTTTCAAATCTCGATGCGAGAGTCGATGTTATTCCCCCAGCTGTCCCAGCCGTGCCATTTGATCCTAAAAATATTGATAGTTATCACTCTATTGGTACCACCAGTGTCTACGACTCTTTGGGTACTGAGCATGTGGTGACTCAGTATTATGTAAAAACAGCGCCGAATGAGTGGACGATTAATTACACTCTGGATGGGACTCTTCTGCCAGACCAAACAACATTAAAATTTGATTCAAAAGGCATTTTAGATCCAACTACAACAAAGGATACCTTCGACCTTACATTGGGTAATGGGGCATCACCGCTTAAATTTGATATCAATTTTGATAAAAGCACTCAGTATGCCGCCAAATACAACAACTCGAGTTTATCTCAAGACGGTTACACCTCGGGTGAATTGAAAGGTGTGCGTCTGGATGACAATGGCATGTTGTATGGCACTTATACTAACGGCCAAGATCAATTACAGGGTCAGGTCGTCCTCGCAAACTTTAGTAATCCCAACGGTTTATCGGCCGTGAGTAACAATGCTTGGGTGGCTACAAATACCGCTGGGCAAGCGATTATGGGGGCGCCATCTACAGGAACTATGGGCACTGTAACGGGGGGGTATTTAGAGGGCTCGAATGTGGATACGACCGCTGAAATGGTTAACCTCATGTCGGCACAACGTAATTATCAATCTAACGCCAAAGTTCTTGATGTGAACTCGACTATGCAACAAGCATTACTTAATGCCATTTAAGAAGAGACACTGACATGGAGAAGATGCTTTATACCGCCGCCAGTGGTGCAGTTCGTATTCTTGAGGCGCAAAGTATTCGCGCGAATAACTTGGCTAACGCTGAAACTGCAGGATTTAAAGCCGACCTTGAGCGTGTTAATGCAGTGCCTTTAGCTGTTCAAGGTAATAGTTTGAACACAAGGGTCATGGCACAGACTGAGAGTAGTGGTTTTAGCCAGCAAAGTGGGGTGATCAATCCTACGGGCCGTTCATTGGATTTAGCGATCCGCGATCGTGGCTTGTTCAGTGTGGCTGTTGACGGTGTTGAAGCATACACCCGTTCGGGCGCAATCGAGACAAATGCCGAGGGGCAACTGACTATCGATGGCCGACCTGTATTAGGCGTTGATGGGCCGATAGCGCTGCCTGAGCATAAAGATGTCTTTGTGGGTGAAGACGGCACCGTCAGTGTTTTACCCTCTGAAGGCGGGATCATTGAGGAAGTGGGCCGATTAAAGCTAGTGAATCCTGACTTTGCCTTAATGCAAAAGGGGCAAGATGGGTTGCTCTATCGTCGTGATGGCCAAGCAGTGCCACAAGATGAAGGTGTGTTAGTGGATAGTGGCTTCCTTGAGTCGAGTAACGTGCAGGCCGTGTCAGAGCTTATTGCATCTATGGATTTGAGTCGTCAATTTGAGATTCAAGTTAAGTTAATGAAAAGTGCAGAAAAGCTGGCCGAGGCTGGTAATCGTCTGCTGGGCAATGTTTAAGGATTATTGGTATGCAATCAGCGTTATGGGTAAGTAAAACCGGCCTAACAGCACAAGATACGAAAATGACTGCGATTGCCAACAACTTGGCAAACGTGAATACCACAGGTTTTAAGCGTGACCGTGTTGCGTTTAATGATCTGTTTTATCAGGTTCAACGTCAGCCAGGTGGACAGGTTGATGCACTGAATAATCTGCCATCGGGTCTGCAATTAGGTGCAGGAACGAGAGTCGTTGGTACTCAAAAAATATTCACTACTGGGGATATGCAAAATACCAGTCAGCAGTTGGATTTAGCGATCGAAGGTCATGGTTTTTTCCAAGTAGAAGAGCCAAATGGCGATCTTGCTTATACCCGTGACGGTCAGTTTTATCGCAGTAGTGAAGGCATGATGGTCACGTCACAAGGTTTACCTTTAGTGCCTAATATCGTGATCCCTGAAGATGCGCTAACCGTTACCATTGCTAACGATGGTGTTGTCACAGCGAAAATGGCGGGTGAAGCTGAACCTCAAGATTTAGGTCAAATCACGCTTGTTAACTTTACTAATCCAGCAGGGTTAGAAGCTCGAGGTGACAACCTTTACCGTGAAACGGCGGCATCGGGTGTGGCGGTTGAAGGTGTGGCGGGTGATCAAGCTTTAGGTGCTTTAAGACAGGGTGCGCTAGAGGGCGCAAACGTCAACGTGGTGGAAGAAATGGTCGAAATGATTTCCACGCAGAGAGCATATGAGATGAATGCCAAAGTTGTGTCAGCCTCAGACGATATGCTCAAGTTCCTCAATCAATCGGTTTAGAGAGGCAATCATGCGTTGGTTATGGTTTTTATGGTTTGCACTGTTATCGGGTTGTATGTCGCATATTCCAGATAAGGAGACTAAACCTGGCACTAAAGAGTGGGCACCGCCTGAGATTGACTACAGCCTGCCAGATGCAAAGGATGGCAGTCTTTATCGTCCCGGTTTCATGTTGACACTTTTTAAGGATAAACGTGCTTTCCGTGAGGGCGATATTTTAACCGTCGCGTTAGATGAAAAAACCTATTCGAGTAAGAAAGCGGATACCAAGACCAACAAAGAACAAGATATGGGTATGGGACTTGCGGGCAATATTGGTGATAAAACGGCCAATGCTGACGGTAAAACCTCTTTTTCGAGAGGGTTTAATGGTGCAGGCTCAAGTACACAGCAAAACCAGTTATCAGGTTCAATCACTGTAACTGTTTCTAAGGTTTTACCTAATGGTACCTTGTTGATACGTGGTGAAAAATGGCTGCGATTGAATCAGGGCGATGAGTATTTACGCTTACTTGGCATTATACGTGCTGATGATATAGGTAATGACAATACGATATCGTCGCAACGTATTGCCGATGCCCGAATTATCTATGGTGGTCAAGGTGCCATTGCCGACAGTAATGCTATGGGATGGGCTTCTCGCTATTTCAATAGTCCATGGTTCCCGCTCTAGCAAAGGATATTTTGATGCTACGTTGTTTATTATTGTTACTTTTGGCTACTGGTACACTGCAAGCGGAAGAGCAAAGCCGCTACTTGATGGATATTGTCGATGTGCAAGGTCTGCGTGATAACCAACTCGTGGGTTATGGCTTAGTCGTCGGGTTAAATGGGACGGGTGACCGCTCTCAAGTTAAATTTACCAGTCAATCTGTCGTCAATATGCTTAAGCAGTTTGGTGTACAGATTGATGATAAAACCGATCCTAAGTTAAAGAACGTCGCCGCCGTTGCTGTGCATGCGACTATTACTTCTCTGGCGAGCCCAGGACAATCCTTAGATGTGACGGTTTCATCCCTTGGTGATGCAAAAAGTCTTCAGGGCGGAACCTTATTAATGACGCCTCTTAGGGCTGTCGATGGTGAGGTTTACGCGGTAGCGCAGGGCAACTTAGTGGTTGGCGGTATTTCTGCCGCCGGTCGTAATGGATCATCTGTGACTGTGAATGTGCCAACTGTTGGCACTATCCCCAATGGTGCCTTACTTGAGGCACCAATCAAAAGTAACTTTAGTGATAATGAAGACATCATATTAAACCTTAAGGATCCCAACTTTAAAACCGCCCGAAATATCGAACGGGCTGTTAACGAACTATTTGGACCCGATGTTGCGCGTGCGCAAGATCATGCCAAGGTTCTGATACACGCGCCTAAGTCGAATCGAGAGCGTGTGACTTTTATGTCAATGCTTGAAGAACTCAAGATTGACCAAGGCCGACGTTCACCTAGAATCGTGTTTAATAGCCGTACGGGGACAGTGGTATTAGGGGGAGATGTTGTGGTTCGTAAAGCCGCTGTGAGCCATGGCAATCTGACAGTGACTATTGTTGAACGTGAAAACGTGAGCCAGCCTAATGGCGCTTATCTTGGTAATGCCGCAGGGGAAACCGTGGTGACTAATGATAGCCAAGTATTGGTCGAGCAAGGTAACAAACGTATGTTTGTTTGGCCCGAGGGCACAGCAATTGAAGAAATCGTGCGTGCCGTAAATAGCTTAGGTGCGACACCAATGGACTTGATGGCAATTTTAGAAGCTTTGGCGGAAGCGGGCTCTTTAGAAGCTGATTTGGTGGTGATTTAATGAAAGTTGAAAATACGGGCGGTTACTTAAATAAGCTGAATGCCGATGATTTGATTAAGGCGAATGGCGAGCAAGGTGCACTTAAATTAGTCAGTCAACAATTTGAGGCGCAGTTCCTGCAAACGGTACTTAAGCAAATGCGCTCAGCCACCGACGCTATGGCCGATGAAGATAATCCTTTAACCTCCAAAAGCAATAATGGCCTTTATCAAGATTTACATGATGCGGAATTGGCAAGTCGTTTAAGCCAAGTCAATGGTATGGGCTTGGCTGACGTGATGACCAAGCAGCTATCACGTTCATTTCAGTCTGAGAAAGATCCGGTCGCCTTTGATCCTCAACAGATGACAACAACAGCGATGCAGCCTGCACTTATTATGCGGCCCGTTGTGAAGGATTTTAAATGAGCATGTTGAACATTGGTAAGTCTGGCTTATTGGCAAGCATGGCCGCATTGAATGCAACCTCAAATAACGTTGCTAATGCTATGGTTGCAGGCTATTCACGTCAGCAGGTGATGTTAAGTTCGGTTGGTGGCGGTGCTTATGGCTCCGGCGCGGGCGTGTTTGTTGATGGTGTTAGACGGATCTCTGATCAATACGAAGTCGCGCAGTTATGGCAAACCACGAGTGCTGTTGGTTTTTCTAAAGTGCAAAGTAGTTATTTACGTCAGGCTGAACAAGTATTTGGTGCCGAAGGGAATAATATCTCAAAAGGCCTAGATCAATTATTCGCCGCCCTCAATTCATCTATGGAACAACCTAATCTCATTGCCTACCGACAAGGTGTACTTAATGAGGCTAAAGCCGTTGCCCAAAGAGTGAATGCAATCAACGACAATATTGATTCGCAACGTAATCAGATCAATGGACAGCTTGGTTCGTCCGTAAAAGAGATCAACTCACAACTAAATATTATTGCCAGTTTCAACCGCGACATTCAGGCGGCGAGTGTGACAGGAACTATTCCCCCTGCACTGCAAGATAGTCGAGATGCTGCGATTGATGACTTAGCTGCGATTTTAGATATTCGGGTTGTTGAAGATAGCCAAGGCATGGTCAATATCTCGCTGGCACGAGGTGAGCCGCTATTGACGGGAAATACTGCCGCTAAGTTAACGAGTAATCCCGATCCCACCAATCCTAAGAACGATTTGGTGACAATCCAATTTGGTGCTAGCCAGTTTAATGTTGATGAAACCGCTGGTGGCAGTTTAGGTGCCTTGCTTACGTACCGTGATGTGCAGCTTGCGGATTCGCAACAGTACATAGATGAATTAGCGGTCATGTTAGCGACCGAGTTTAATTCTATTCTTGCTTCTGGCACTGACTTAAATGGTGCGACACCGTCACAGGATTTATTTACTTATCAAGCTAATAACCCAGGAGGAAGCTTATCTCTAACGGCCGGTTTTACGCCTGATAAACTTGCCTTTGGTAAAGATGGCACCCAAGGCGATAACGCAAATTTAAAAGCTTTAGTACAGCTAGCGAATAAAGAACTGAGTTTTACTAGCCTTGGCAGTAATACAAGCTTAGCGGAATCCTTCTCCAGCAAGGTTGGCCAGTTAGGTTCTGCTTCTCGCCAAGCGATTTCATTTGCTAAAACCAGTGTAGATTTGCAAAAAGATGCGCAGTCCCAATGGGCGAGTACCAGTGGTGTGAATCCCGATGAAGAAGGGATTAATTTGATCATCTATCAGCAGTCATATATGGCGAATGCGAAGGTGATTTCCACCGCAGATCAACTGTTTCAAACTATGCTTAGTAGCTTTTAAGGACTTTATTCATGCGTGTAACAATGCAAAATTTATACACTAACAATTTAAACAGTTTGCAGAACACGACCTATGATGTGGCACGTTTGAATCAAATGCTCTCTAAAGGTGTTTCAATACTATCGCCTTCGGATGATCCTATTGGTGTTGTTCGGGTAATGGATAACCAACGTGATTTAGCACTAGTACAGCAATATGTTAAAAATATCGATTCCTTAAGTACCAATATGAGCCGTGCTGAAACCTATTTATCCAGCATGGTTGAGACGCAGCAGCGGATGAAAGAAATCAGTATTGCGACTAATAGCTCGAATCTCTCGAAAGAGGATAGAGCATCCTATGCTTCTGAAATGGAAGAACTCTTAAAGGGGTTAGTGGATAATATTAACGCCACTGATGAGTCGGGTAATTATCTCTTTTCCGGTAATGCGATTGAGAAAGCTGCGGTAGTTAAGGATGCGGTTGGGCGATACGTCTACCAAGGTGATGCTAGCGAGAGAACGGTACAAACGTCTAGCTCTTCATGGACTACGGCTAATGTCACCGCCGAAAAAGTCTTGTTCTCCAATGCTGGTCAAGATATTTTGAATCAAGCAATGGACTATATTAACGTATTAAATGATCCAAGCTTATCACCAAGCGATCCTGCTTTTAGTGCGGCCGCGAGTGGAATACAAACAGCGTTAAGTGAAACCTTAGATAGCATAGGTGCGGCTATTACCGATTTCGGTGGCAAGCAAAATAATCTCGCTTTAGTTAAAAGCTCCCATGAAGAAATGGTGTTGTTTAGTAAACAAGTGATAGGTGAAACGCAGGAGCTCGATTATGCCGCTGCCACTGCCGAGTTCAATGTCAAATTAACCGCATTAAAAATTACCCAGCAAACTTTTGTACAGATAAGCCAGCTGTCCCTTTTCAATCATATGTAGGTAATGAGTTAAATGATCAAAGGGATAGGTGAGTCACTTAGTCAGTTACGTCAAAGTCAGACGGTAACGTCTCATTATGTTGCACCGATATCAGGTGTGCCTCGCAGTGCACCGAAAGCGAGGCCCATACCTAAGCATAGATTGGAAGCCTATGGACGTTGGGCTAAGGTGACTCAAGAGCAACATAATATTAGTGCATCGCAAGTGGTGTTACAGAGCTTGATTTCTGCCAAGAGTATCCTAGGTCAACTGAACAAACAGCTACAAACCTGCTTGTTAAGTAAAAACACAGTTGTTGAAGATGCATTACATAAAGCGGAGGAGTGTCGAAGAAAATTAATCGAGATTAGGCCTTATTACCAAGAAAAGCGTTTACTCGATCATCACTTGAATTTGATTTCAGCATCCCAGCCTGCGGCATTACATTTTTTTAGGTTCCGACGAGTCGATCTCACATCACCTAAGAACCGCGATGAGCGGATTACGCTTTTTACAGAGAAGCAAACATTGCATTTGCTTTTGCCTGCCAATAAAAATCGCTTAGAGCTACAAGATATCATAGAGCCTGTTTTAGCTTCGATTGGGATAAGTATCGACCGCTTATCGACCAATGACACAGTGTTTACAGCACCGCATGAGACTTGGATGAAGCTCAATGGGGGGATTTTAATGGTGGGCGAAGGACAAAGGTTGCCCGCGGGTGAGCCGAGGAATATACCATTAGAAGAGAAATTTAGTTGGCAGGATCCCCGTGAATGGAATTTTACGGATACTGAAAAGTTAAAAATGACATTGGCTAAAGTGTCAAAGGTAGATAAAAAAGTCACAGTGCAAATTGATGATATTAAAGCATCCCACCGCTTACTGCTGGTGAAGGTTAAGCAATTGACCGCATCTAGTCAGCCCAAATTTGAACTCCAGCATTTGCATAAATTTATGCAACCCTATCCTTTTGCCTATCAAGTAACATCTTTGATGGCGCAGGGAAATACGAACCGCGAACAGGTTAGCGCTCTGCTGCTCTAATTTTTGAAGCGAACCCTAAGTGTGATTATTTAATTTTTGAAAATAAGCTATTTGGCTTCAGTGATGAGCTTTTCATGTCGCCTTAATGAGTTATGCCTGGATTCAGGCCTAACCAAAACAATCGTTATTTTCTGGAGAACTACTATGTTAGGTGTTCATACTAATTACGCTTCAATCGTTGCGCAGGGTGCTGTAAATAAAAGCAATAACCTTTTAACTAATGCTATGGAGCGTTTGTCGACTGGTTTACGTATTAATAGTGCATCTGATGATGCTGCTGGTCTGCAAATTGCTAACCGCATGAGTGCTAACGTAAAAGGTATGGAAACGGCTTCTCGCAATATTTCTGATGCGACCTCTATGCTACAAACCGCTGATGGTGCGTTAGAAGAATTAACGACCATTGCTAATCGCCAGAAAGAATTGGCTACTCAAGCCTCTAACGGCGTTAACTCTGCGGCTGATTTAACGGCATTAAATGATGAGTTCACGCAATTGAACGCCGAAATAACGCGTATTGTAGAAAATACCACTTATGCTGGTAATAAATTATTCGATACTGGTGTATTGACCTCTGGTACGGGCGTGAAATTTCAAATTGGCGCCGGAACAACGGAAACAATGGATGTTAAATTAGGCGCAATTCCTAAAACTGTCGCAGGTACTTTAACAGGTGGTACCGCCAATGCTGCGATTGCCCTTGTGGATACCTTCTTAGCCGCTGTGGGTACTGAGCGTTCTACCTTAGGTGCCAACATTAACCGTCTTGGCCATACTGCGGCTAACTTAGCTAGCGTAACTGAAAACACCAAAGCCGCTGCTGGCCGTATTATGGATGCCGATTTTGCGGTTGAATCTGCCAATATGACGCGCAATCAATTATTAGTTCAAGCAGGTACAACGGTACTGTCTTCAGCTAACCAAAATACGGGTTTAGTGATGGGGTTACTGCGCTAATGTTATTCAATTAGTCAGTGTTAGTTTTAATGCCAGTAAGCTTAGCTTGCTGGCATTTTTTTATGGTGTGCATGCCATTTCAGTCTAGTTTTTACAGTGCTATACACTCTATTTTTTAAATATCGATTTTAGTTGTGGGCTTGTGTAGTCGCTTTAGTTAGTTATGCCTGAACTCAGGTCTAACCCAAATGCTCGTTATTTAATGGAGAACTACATATGTTAGGTGTTCACACTAATTACGCTTCAATTGTTGCTCAAGGTGCTGTTAACAAAAGCAATAACCTATTGACTAATGCAATGGAGCGTTTATCGACAGGTTTACGTATCAATAGCGCATCTGATGATGCTGCTGGTTTGCAAATTGCTAACCGCATGAGCGCTAACGTTAAAGGTATGGAAACCGCTTCACGTAATATTTCTGATGCGACCTCTATGCTACAAACCGCTGATGGTGCGTTAGAAGAATTAACGACCATTGCTAATCGCCAGAAAGAACTCGCCACTCAAGCGGCAAACGGTGTGAACTCTGCTGATGATTTAACGGCTCTGAATGATGAGTTTACTCAATTAAACACCGAAATTACCCGTATTCTCGATAATACAACTTATGCCGGTAATAACTTATTCACCAAGTTGGAGGCTGGTGTTACCTTCCAAATTGGTGCTGGAACGGGTGAAAAATTGGTTGTTACAACAACAGCCATAGATGATGCAGCGCTGGCTGCTGGTGATTTAACTACTGGCGCGAATGCGGCAATTGCCCTTGTTGATACTTTCATCGCAGCAGTCGGTACAGAACGTTCTACCCTAGGTGCCAACATTAACCGTCTTGGACATACTGCAGCTAACCTTGCCAGTGTGACTGAAAATACCAAAGCTGCCGCTGGACGTATTATGGATGCCGATTTCGCGGTTGAATCTGCCAATATGACACGCAATCAATTATTAGTTCAAGCGGGTACAACGGTACTGTCTTCTGCTAACCAAAATACAGGTTTAGTGATGGGGCTACTGCGTTAATTACACCGAATTGAGTTAGTTTTAAGTGCCAGTAAGCTTAGCTTGCTGGCATTTTTTATGGCGTTTTGTGGATGCCATTTAAGTCTGTTTTTATAGAGGTGATCCCATCTATTTTTAAATAAGTTTTAGTTTTGCGCTGTTACTGTCGCCTTACTTAGTTATGGAGCTATACCGGGATTCAGGCATAGCCAAGATAACTGTTTTTTCTAGGAGAGCTGATATGTTAGGTGTTCACACTAATTACGCGTCAATTGTTGCACAAGGTGCTGTTAATAAAAGCAATAATCTATTAACTAATGCTATGGAGCGTTTGTCGACGGGTTTACGTATCAATAGCGCATCTGATGATGCTGCGGGTTTGCAAATTGCTAACCGCATGAGCGCTAACGTAAAGGGCATGGAAACGGCTTCACGCAATATTTCTGATGCGACCTCTATGCTGCAAACCGCTGATGGTGCGTTAGAAGAATTAACGACCATTGCTAACCGCCAGAAAGAATTGGCGACTCAAGCATCAAATGGCGTTAACTCTACAGCAGATTTAAAAGCGTTGGATGATGAATTTAAGCAATTAAATGCAGAAATTACCCGTATTGTAGAAAATACAACCTATGCGGGTAATAACTTATTTAAAGATGCTACTGATGGTGTACTCGTCAAAGGTGTGACCTTTCAGATTGGCTCGGATGGAGCAGAGCAAATGTCAGTTACCTTAGGTGCTATTGATAAGACAGTTACTGGTGATTTGTTGACTTCTGCAGCTGCCAATACGGCTATCGGGGCTGTTGATACCTTCTTGGCCAAAGTGGGGACAGAACGTTCAACCTTAGGTGCCAACATTAACCGTCTTGGCCATACTGCGGCTAACCTTGCCAGCGTAACTGAAAATACTAAAGCCGCTGCCGGCCGTATTATGGATGCCGATTTCGCGGTTGAATCTGCCAATATGACACGTAATCAATTATTAGTTCAGGCGGGTACAACGGTACTGTCTTCAGCTAACCAGAATACGGGTTTAGTCATGGGTCTATTGCGTTAATGTTATTGGGCAAGTGATGTCATTGGTCACGGCTAAAATGCCAGTTAGTTGCGCTGACTGGCATTTTTATTTTAGCCACGGTTTATGTATTGGTCGGTAGTCGCTAAACCCGAGATTGAAACCTATAAGGTTCATGTTTTAGTGGGTAATTTTCGATAACACAAAGTGGAAGATGGTTTTCCTGTTTAAGTGTCCATGCGGAAGTATTTAGCTGTGTTTTGGCCAGTTAATTATTTTAATTTCTTTAAAAACAGTAACTTGTTTTTGGCATGCGTTTTGCTCTAGAACGAGTGGAGGTAGTCATGATTTCAGGTATGAATGCAGCACAATTTGCTCAGCAACTGATTGGCGCAGACCGCGCAGGTAAAGATACGCTTTACAAAGGTAAGCTAACTGCCAGCAAAACACAGTTAGATGCTTATACGTTGCTCGAAAATAATATGAAGAAGATGGCCACTAAGCTGAGTGAAATGGGTGGCGATGCAGCTAAAGGCAAAATTGCTACGGTTACGGGCGAGAATGCGACCGCTACAGTTAAATCTGATGCGCCTAAGGGCAACTATGATTTGAGTGTGCATAAACTTGCGCAAGCGCATCAACTGACTAAAGCCTATTCCTCTGAAAGTGAATTGTTACCAACGTCGGGCATTATCAGTATTCAAGTCGGTAGTGATCCGACTAAGCGTATGGAAATTGATTTGGCAACGGTTAATGGCGGTGCGGCTATTTCTGTGTCTCAGTTACGCGATGTGATCAATAAACAAGTGGGTAATCCTGGTGTACAAGCGTCATTAGTGCGCACAGGTAACCAAATCGAATTTATGCTGTCTTCAAAGGAATCGGGTGTCGCGAATCAAGTGAAGGTAGAGTTTAACGGTGCCGATTGGGGCATGACAGAACGTCGTGCAGCACAAGATGCGGAACTCACATTAAACGGTATCAGTATTACCAGCAGTAGTAACTATCTAGAAAATGTTGTTGATGGTGTCAGCCTCGAATTAGTCAAGGTGCATGCGGCTGGTGAAAGCAGCATGATTAAAGTCACAGACGATTTTGAAGCGAATAAGAAAGCGGTTAAGGATTTTGTCGATTCATTTAATTCTTTAATGACGCAAATTAATCAATTAACTCGTTCTATGGGCGTTAAAACCTCTGACTCTGGCTCTTCCGATAAAGATAAGGAAGACAAAAGCACTGCAGTGAGTGAAGCGCAAATTGGTGTGTTGAAGGGGGATACCTCTATTCGTCTTCTCCAGTCTAAATTACGTGATTCTGTATTTGCAACGGCTGCTAATGGCATGCGTTTGTCTGATATCGGGATTGAGATTGGACGAGACGGAAAACTAAAAATTGATGATGCTAAGCTGACCGATAGCTTTAAAAGTGATCCAGAAAAAGTACAAGCCATGTTTACTGGTCCTGACAGTTATATCAAAAGCATAGAAAAGACCCTAAAACCTTTTACACAGTTTAATGGCTATATCGATCAAAAGCAGGAAGCGCTAAATAAGCAGATTAAAAGTGTGAATGACAGTATGGCGCGCCATGATTATCAAATGAATCAAAAGTATCAGATTTATTTAACCCAGTTTACGGCAATGGAATCCACCATTAATCAGTTTAATTCCGCAAGTCAGTTGTTTTCATAGGAAGCAGTAAAAAATGTTAAATGAGTACGATCCATTTAATGCCTACAAGCAAACCGCTTTAGATGCACAAGTAGCGGCAGCAACAACCCATGACATGGTGCGTATGTTACTTGATGGTTTATTGGAAGAACTAGAGCGGACCGCTGGCCATATGGAATACCAAAGGTTTGAGGCGAAAGGAATGAGTATCCATAAGTGCCTTAATATCGTGCATGGCTTGGACTCTATGCTTGACCTTGAAAATGGTGGTGAGGTTGCCGTGAGCTTACATCGTCTCTATGACTTTTGTAGCCGTCAGCTTGTCAGCGCCAGTGTCGAAAACAGTGCTGAAGCGCTAGTTCCTGTGACTCAGGTGATTACGAATGTCAGAGAAGGATGGACAAATCTCAATTAAGCAGTGGGCGCGTTTTGCGAATGCTTTACGCCAATATGCAGATGCTCAGGATTGGGAAAGCGTCCGAAAAGTGAACATCGCTTTGATCAAAGCACTGCAACAGGCTGGTGAGGCTCATGATATTGAGCAGAAATTGGCACGTGCAGAATTAAAGCGGGTTCATTCCCAAGTGCTACAAGAGTTGATCTTGGCTCGTGATGAATTAGCCGCTGAAATGGGCCGCTTTAAGGCGCAACAACCAGGTTTAGCCGCCTATCAATTAACACAAGTAAGTGGAGCTTTGGATGATCTCTGATCTTCTTTCAACTCGTCCTGTTGGCACAAATACCAGCTTGACGACTAAAGTGGCAAGTGTAGTTGATCAAGATAAATCAGAGTCATTTACCTTGTTGGGGTTGCCAGTCGGATTGTCTGCAGCGCCTCTCCCGTTAGAGGGGACTCAGTGGACTCAGAATGGCGAACATACTTTAGAAAGAGATGCTGATACTTTTTCAAATCAATATGTTAATAGTAGTTTCATTGATTCGGCTCCTTTTGCGTCTATAGTTCCTGCTGCACAGGGATTGTCTCCGTCACTGTTAAATACTGAGATTAACTCAGTGCCTATTATTCAAGATGGCTTAGCCGCCACGCCTCAGGCTAGTCTCGTTTCACCGACTGCTGTAGCGCCGTTTGTTCCTGTGATTTTTCCCGCAGAAACTGTTAAAGCGGATCCGATAGGTCGAACTCCTGCGTCTTTAATTGGGCTTTTAGCCACAGATCAAAGAGGAACGCTATTTAGTTCAGGGATGACCTCATCTATGGCTCTTGCAGGAAGTCGTACTCAGCCTGCGGGCATGAGTGGCGAATCCTTGAAAATGAGCGGCGTATTTACGCAGGATTCAACGCTGGCAACTTTCTCTGGGGATTTTGAGCATTTGAAATCTGACTCGTCAGTGTTTCAGCGTGTGTTGGCAGAACTTAGGGGGCATGAAGTTAAAGATATTAATGCGATAGGATCTCAGCAGGTTGCGGGTACGCAGGCTGCAAGTGCTACTCAATGGGGCCCTGTATCTCTCACTCCCATGGCTTCTTTAGCGCAGCACTCTCAGGAGATCCTTACTCCCTTAAGAGAGCATCTTCGTTTCCAAGTCGATCAACATATTAAGAAAGCCGAATTAAGGTTAGATCCGCCAGAGCTGGGCAAGATTGAGCTCAATATCCGTTTAGAGGGCGATCGTTTACAGGTGCAAATGCATGCAGTAAATCCGGCAATTCGAGATGCATTACTCAATGGTTTGGATCGTTTGAGAGTGGATTTAGCAATGGATCATGGCGGTCAAATTGATGTCGATATTGGTCAAGGTGAATCGCAACAGCATCAACAGGAAACTGCATTATTCTCCTCTTCGATAGCGGCTGAAACTACAACGGATAATGTAGTCGATGTGATGGCGAGAGAGAAATCCCAATTAGATTTATTGGCTTAAGTGCCGGAGTCGTTTCATGGCAATTTTAAAATCTCGTTTAGTAAAGGTAATTTTAGCGTTACTTGTGCTCATTAGTTCGACCGCAGGTGCATTTTGGATTAGGACAAGTAGTGGAGATTGGAAGCTAACAGAATTCTTTGCTTCCAAACCTGAAGTCGAACCTGTACCAGTTGCCAAGTTTTACCCCTTAGAAAAGTTTGTGATATCGATTCCTGGGGATAAGTATCCCCATTACATGCTGCTTGAAATGTCATTAAAAAGCCGTAATCCCAATATGAAAACGGTGTTGCTGGAGTCAGATCCACTTATACGAAACGCTATGATGAAGATGTTCTCACGTAAAACATTTGAGCAGTTGAACCACTTAGATCAGCTTGACAGTTTACAATCAGAGGCGTTGATATTGATGGTTAAAGTGCTGTCAGATAACCAATTACCGTCAGATATTGATGAAGTACTCTTTACTCGCATGGTGATCCAGTAAGAGGCCTTATCATGACAGCAGCAGGCCAACTCGCATATCAACAAACCTGTGATTATCCAGTCGAAGAGCGTCAATCTGAACAACAGATTATTCGACAATACTTGCCATTAATCAAACGTATAGTCTCGCAGATGCGCAGTCACTGCGGTGTGATGTTATCCCTCGAGGATATGGAGCAAATTGGCATGATGGCCTTGCTTGAGTCATCACGTCGGTATCCTGGCGAGCTGGATAATGGATTTATTTCCTTCGCTGGGCAACGTATTCGCGGTGCCATACTCGACGAGCTGAGGCGGCAGGATTGGCGTCCTAGACCTGTTAGACAGCAGGCCCATGAGCTTAATGATGTTGTTAGACGTTTGAGTCGAGAGATGGGACGTGAACCAAGCGATCTTGAAGTGGCCAGTGCGCTTGGGTTGAGCGCGGAGGATTATCGGGAACGTTTATACTCGACGCAAGCAGAGTCGATGAAAAGCTTAGATGAGTTACTATTGGGCGGTGATCATCCAGTAGACAGAAGTAATGATGTTGAGCGGTTAATGCTGAAGCAAACTTTGATCAAAGTTATTTCAAAATTAAATGAAAGAGAACAGCTAATTCTGTCGCTTTACTATCATCATGAGCTGAATTTAAAAGAGATAGCTATGGCATTGGGATTGACTGAAACGCGTATTTGCCAGCTGCATAAATCAGCTATTTCACAGTTAAAAACAATATTGCAGCGCTAAAGTTTAAAAGTGAGAAGATCGTAATGAGTAAACTAGTTGGGCTGTTAATCATTTTAGCTTCTGTGTTTGGCGGATATGTTTGGGCTGGTGGAGCTTTATCTGCATTGTGGCAGCCTGCTGAAATTTTAATCATTATGGGGGCCGGAGTAGGGGCTCTTATTATTGCTAACCCGCAATCAGTATTAAAAGAAATGCTTGAGCAGTTAAAAGAATTATTTAATAAGGGCAAAGAAGATCCTGAATTATATCCTCAGTTATTTCCTTTGATGGGCACTTTAATGGCTCAGATCCAATCTCAAGGCTTAAAAGTGCTCGATGAACATTTAGAAAATCCTCATCAGAGCTCTATTTTTCTAATGTACCCAGCCGTGCTCAATCACCCAAATGTTTTACAGTTTTTAATTGATAACTTACGAGTGCAGTCTATTGGGAAAATATCTCCCCATGACTTAGAGCATATCCTAGAAGAAGAGATTCATCGAATAGAAGAGGACAGATTACGACCATCGGAAGCTTTTAGTAAGGTGGGGGAGGCTATGCCTGGCTTTGGTATTTTAGCTGCTGTTCTCGGTATTATCATTACTATGTCTAATATTGATGGCCCAATTACTATGATTGGTGTCAAAGTTGCCGCGGCATTAGTCGGTACATTTATCGGTATTTTCGCGTGTTATTGTTTCTTCGATCCAATGTCAAAGGCATTAGAACATCTGGTTGATCGCAAATCGGCACAGCTTCGGTGCATAGCCGCTATTTTAGTGACCTTTTCAAAAGGTAAACCACCAATGATGGCTATTGATGCGGGACGGAAACAAATACAAAGTGAAAATCGTCCTTCATTTATCGAGTTAGAACGTTGGATGGAAGGGCAGAGAAGCTAATGCTCCATAAAAATGAGCCGATTATTATCAAGCGGCGAAAGCGAGGAAAGCGTAATCATGGGCATGGTGGTGCGTGGAAAGTCGCTTTTGCCGATTTCACGCTTGCTATGATGGCGCTCTTTATGGTGCTGTGGATCATGCAAATCGCAGATCAAAAAGAGCGAACCATGATAGTGCAGTATTTACGTGGAGATATGAATCCCACTGGTCCAATGAATCCATTTGAGCTAAGTCAGTCATCTTCGATTATTGATTTAGAAGGAAATATGTCTATTGCTCCTCCAATCATACCTTCCAATTCTATGCCTAGAGGTTCGGAGTCAGAAGGATTAGAGGAAGGTGCGCTCATCCCCGGGCAATTTGATACTCAGGCGCAATTAACTGTGCTCGCCAGAGAATTGAATCGAGTCGTGCAAAGCTCGAGCATGGCTGAGAACATTTCTGTGACTATTGTGCCTCAAGGCATACGCATCTTAATTCACGATAATGTGAATCAATTTATGTTTACGCGGGGCAGTGCACAGATGCAGCCCTATTTTGAAGAATTACTTTTATCTTTAGGGCCTATTTTAAAAAATATAACTAATAGCATGGTTATTTCTGGTCATACGGATTCAACGCCTTATGCGGGCAGTTTATTTACTAATTGGGAATTATCGAGTGAAAGAGCACTATTAGCACGAAGAGTGCTTGAGCGTGGCGGTGTTAAACGCGATCAGGTTATTCAGGTGACGGGTATGGCTGATCAGGTTCCTTACATCACTTCGGATACTGCTGCGGCGGCTAATCGTCGGATTGAGGCGCTTATTTTAACCTCCTCTGCTGAACAGTTATTAAGAGGCATGATTGGCGCTCCGAACGATACAGTCCCAAGTGGCGTTACAATCAACGAAATTAAGCGCCAAGCAAACACTCGCTAGTGTTAATATCTGCTCTCATTTGTTAGGGATGACTATGAATCTGTATGAAGAGTTTGTACATTCTGAGGATGAAGTTGAAGCGACCCCTGAGTATCAGATTATTGAATTTGATAATCGTCGAACTCATCAAAGATTTAGCCTGAGACGAAATAAAAGAGCGCCACTCGCATTTGCATGCGATGGCCTGACAGTAAATTTATCAACAACTCGCTGGTTTGTTATTACGCCGATTGGAACTGCAAATATAAAAGATATTAGCATTGGCGGTGTTGGGATTTTGTGCAATGAACCACTATCAGTAGGGAGGAGATTCTATATTGAACTTGAGCAAACACGAGTCTTATGTGAGGTAACTCGAGAACACACGATTAAAGGTCGATTGAAGTTCTTAGGCGCTCGCTGGATTTATCGTGATAAAGCTGAAGTCCAGAACTTGATTGATGCAATTAGACTACGGGCGAAAATATAGGATATGCAATGGCTGCATCTTTTCATCGAAACGGCTCGGATAAATTACAGAAGGTCTTTCTGTATCTTATTCTGCTGAATTGGCTATTGCTTATTATTGTTGCACTCAATATGAATACATTACGCTTTAGCCATGGTGTTATGATTTCAATTATGATTTTTATCTATAATTATTTTCTGGCTCATTTATGTTTTATTCGTGCTGCCAGAGCGCAAGATGCTTATCTTATTTACCCAGTGGTTATTGGCGCACTCAGCTCCTTTTTCCTCGTTGTTTATTTCTTCTTTTTACTCTAAATCCCCTGCCTATAAAAATGAGTTGCGACTCATTGTTATAGGCTTTTGTTGAGCATTTTTGCATTTAGCTCACATGCTTTTTGGGTCGCTCGCTTGGGAGCGATAACTTGGCCTTGTTTAGAATATTCATGCAGCTGGGTAGGTTTTGCCCGCGGTAATTGCGACAAGCCCAAAAGGGGCCGAATCGACCATCCTTTAACAGCATATCGCCACCACAGAGGCTACAAAGTGGTGCTATATGACCACAGTTCTCATTCAAACATACCTTAAAGCCAGCAAAGCGTGTGCGGGTCATTGGGCTATCACAGAGCTCACAACCTTCTTCCTTGTGATCGCAAAGGGGAAAATGTGAGCAGGAATAAAACGATTTAAATTTTCCCGTTCTATGCTTAAGCGTTCCCGTGCTACAACGCACGCATTTTATGTCTTCAAATAACCTTTGTACTAAAGAGGTGCTGAACTCATCTTGTTCAATTGCGTAGCCTTTTGTAAGCATTTCGGTGACGAATGGGCTCACGTCTGTCATATCGGCAATCACATAGGCGCGGTGTTTTGCCCGCGTTAACGCGACATAAAACAGTCGACGTTCTTCTGCAAATTCAAACACTTCCGTTTTTGGTAAAAATGCATCTAGTATCGGAGGAGTGACTTTCATTGAAGGGAAGCCATGCATTCCCGTTTTCATCCCCATGATCACCACATAATCGGCTTCTTTCCCTTTCGAAGCATGAAAAGATTGGCACTCAATCTTCAAGTTGGGATATTTAGCTTTAAGTTGGTTTACTTGGGTTTTATCGGGTAGCTGAAACCAAAAACGTGCCAGTAAATAGACGCTTGCTACGCTGTTAAGTTTGTCACTTCTAGCATTTATCCTTGCACTAATGGCCGTTAATGCTTGTTCCAGTGCATTTGGGCTTGGTTCATTTAGGTTTGACTGCTCGTTTTCTCCGCGGCGTAATATTGAGACTGCAGGGTAGGCGACCTGCATGAGGGAGCGAATGTCCTTCCTCAATTGCGTGGGATTCTGGGTGACAAACTGAGTGGCAACTTGCCCAATACTACTGTTAAACCTAAAAGTCAGATCCAAGTAGCTTTGGGCTGTTGGGCCAAAATATTGGCTAAATTGCGTGGTTAAACTTACATCTGCACCGCTAAAACGATAAATTGCCTGCCAGTCATCCCCGACACAAAATAAAGACGCCAACGCTTTAGAATGGGGCGCACAGGAATCCCTCAAGGCACGCACTAAGCGGGCACGTGGTTCTGAAATATCTTGGAACTCATCCACCATAATAAAACGCCACGGGCTAATAAATTGCCCGCGTTGTAAATACGTCAACGCTTTACCTATCATGTCCTCAAAATCAATGTCGCCATTTATTGCTAAATGCTGCTCATAGCGCATGAGTATAGGCTCAAGCAGTTCGAATGCCTTGCGGGTCTGCTGAGCATCGGCGGCGCGAGCAAATACACCCTCAAGCCCATGTTCATCAAGGCAAGCCGCTTTATACAGCCCTATCAGCTGACTAAACATTTTTGCCAATTCGGTCACGCGGCCAAGTTCATGTAGGGTTGCTAGTATGGCTTCATCGGGTAAGGGCGCATATTGTACTTTAAAGACCTGTAAAGCTTGCTCAAGCTTACTGATTAACAACCCTTTTTTATGTTGGTAATAAAATAGCTCAACACACTTAGTGCCATGCTGTTGATGTAGCTGGCGTTTCCATGCCATCGATTCCAAGTATTTCTGGTTATCGATATAAGGAGCGGTATGCTGGTGTTCATCAATACCATAGTATTCAAGATAAATTTGGTATTCAGGTAGATAGAAATCGGGTTGATACTGACGAAAATCAATACTGCGCACATCATGCTCGTACTTAGCTTCATAGACATATTCGATGCCATTGCTAAATAGCCAGTTGGCAATGTAGAGCTCACCAAAGCTTTTGACTCGCTCACCTTTAAGACTGCGAATATCGTTATCATTCAAGTATTGAAAATACTCGCCTTCCATATCGAACTCGAATGGGCTTTTTTCAACATAATAGAAACGACTGAAGTACTCGAAAAGCTGTTTACGGTAAGCCTCATTTTCAATCAAAGTCTCAAGGGTATTGTGCACCCACAGCTCTTTGGTTTTGTCATCCTCCGCTAAAGGGGACAAACTCGGTTTTGCTCGCTCAACGTCGGCGATAATTTTTGAGCCTAAACTGTGGAAGGTGCTCGCCTTGATATCATCCGTACCGAGCCTGTTTTTAATCCGCTCATCCATCTCGTCAGCCGCTTTACGGCCATAGGCTAATAGCAATATTTCATCGGCTTTTGCTTGACCACTCTTAAGCAAATATCCTGCTCGACCAACCATCACACTGGTCTTTCCCGTGCCTGCGCCTGCTAATAACAAGTTATTGTTATCATCGATAATACAAGCTCGGCGCTGTTTTTCGGTTAAGGGATTAGATTCTACATGCTCAAAATAGTCAGCAAATTTAATGAGCTGCGACTGAATATAATCTTCACGCAGTTGCTTTATATCGGCACGAGTCCAGCGGTGGATTTGCTTAAGCCTCGCTAACACTGTGTGTAAATGTGCAGACAATGGCAGGTTTTCACACCAAGGGAACCAACGCTGATATTCGCGCGCGACTCTGGCTTGTATCATTTCCACCCGTGATTCACGTAAATAAGTGTGTGTCAGTGTCTTATCCACTTTCGCCATTAACTCAGCAACGCGCGGCCCATTGGCATTTGCCCAATACTGTGCGATTTGATAGCTAAATTGATGTTGTGCAAAATAGCTGAGAAACGGCAGTTGATAGGCTTTGCCTAATACCGTGAAACCGAGTAGATAACCTAGTGGACTTAAGGTAAAAAATGGTGGGGAATCGAGCTGTTGCCAGGTAAAACATTCGTCAGCTTCTACTTTGTTAGCGCTGCGAGAGTGAGCAAAAAAGCCGCCTTTAGTGCGATTAATGCTAATACCACTCGTGGTGAGTTTTACCGCATCAGCTTTGCCAATAAAGAAACGGCCAAACCAACTGTGTTTGATATCTTGTTCAGAGTGATTCAATGACAATGTAAAACCTACGGCTAAAAAGTTTTAGAATTAACAGACTGATTTATAAATGCATTATAACTTAAAACCCGATGGCTCGTGTTAAGGTTGTGCTATGGGCTGTATGGATTATTTATTGATTTTGGTCTCTAGAGCAGCTAAGTGCATTGTATTGGTGAATGATGTCTTAGTTGGCGTGAGAGGCGTGGCAAACCAAGCATGATGGTAACTGTGTAACTATGTGCATAAGAAGGGCGCGCATTAGAAAGGTTTACATTAGAAAATGGTGTATCAGAAAGCAAAAAAGCCTGAATCTCTTCAGGCCTTTTCTTTTTTTCAATACAACAGCTTAATCCTTGCGGATTAATTCATGCCGTATTTTTTCAATTTTTTACGCAGAGTACCACGGTTGATACCTAGCATGTTTGCTGCGCGGGTTTGGTTGCCACGAGTGTGTTGCATGATGATGTCAAGCAGAGGCGCTTCAACTTCGCTTAGCACCATTTCATAAACTTCTTGTGCTTCCTGACCGTCCAACTGTGCGAAGAAGTTAGTTACGGCACGCTTGACGGCGTCACGTAATAACTGGGGCTTGATAGTGCCGTTTGCGGTTTCGATTTTGCCAACGGTAAGCTGGTGAACTTCTGTGTTAGTTGTCTGATCAAACATTCTATTCTGCTCTTTATTAATTCTGTACTAATTCATCAAAATAACATTCCACGAGGGAATACTGTTCTGCAGCGGTTTCCAGCCGATTAAAGTCAGCCCTAAATTGGCGCTGAGCTTCTTGGTCTAGGTACCATCCCATATGTTTTCTGGCGAAGCGGATACCCTTGTATTCACCATATAAGTCATACAGTTTGGTGAGGTGTTCCAGCATCACTTGACGCTGTTCGGCAACCTCAATGGGCGCTAGCTTATTACCCGTTTCCAAGTAGTGCTGGATTTCTCTGAAAATCCAAGGCCGTCCTTGAGCACCCCGTCCTATCATCAAGGCATCGGCACCGGTGTATTCCAGCACAAAGCGGGCTTTCTCCGGACTGTCGATGTCCCCATTGGCGACAACAGGAATCGAGACATTCTGTTTGATTGCTTTGATCGTGTCGTACTCGGCGTTGCCTCTGTACATACATTGTCTCGTGCGGCCGTGAACGGCGAGCGAGGCTATGCCACAATCCTCTGCAATCTGGGCGATTTGAACACCATTCTTGTGCTCTGGCTCCCAGCCGGTGCGAATCTTTAACGTGACAGGCACGTTCACTGCGGCGACCACGGCTTGTAAAATCTCTTTTACCAGCGGTGGATTTTGCATTAGCGCCGAGCCTGCCAGCTTTTTATTCACTTTTTTCGCCGGGCAACCCATGTTGATATCAATGATGTGAGCACCTTGTTCGACATTGAACAAGGCGGCTTGCGCCATTAAATCAGGATCAGCCCCTGCAATTTGCACTGAGCGGATGCCTTCCTCGCCAGAATGCGTCATGCGCTGGCGGCTTTTATCTGTATCCCAAACCTCGGGATTGGATGAAAGCATCTCGGAAACCGCTAAGGCTGCGCCATAACGAAGACAAAGATTGCGGAAGGCTTGATCGGTGACACCTGCCATTGGTGCCACGATCAGCTGATTGTTCAGTTGATAGGGTCCAATCTGCATTTTATGTTTCACCTTAGCTCTTCAAAGGGGCGCTATAGTAGCCCTTTTTGTTGGCCGTGAAAAGGTCAATAAATGACCTAGAGGTAATTTTTTTTCTTGACTTTTAATCGACGAGAAGTCAGAGGCTAAATTGTTGGAAGCCAGCGGTGGCGCATGTTGCGCCACCCTTTAGCGCTATTTACGCTTACCTGTCAAGCGGCTCCAATCTTCTTTGTGAGCCGCTGCGTCCATATCGAACCATTGGCTATAAAAGTCAGAGATTTCTTGGGCTTGTTCTTTGAGGAGGCCGGAAAGGGCAAGTTTGCCACCGGTTTTTACGCGTTCTGCGATCAAAGGCGCTAATTCACGCAGAGGGCCTGCAAGAATGTTAGCGACCAGTACGTCGGCTTTGAGATCGGCGGGTTGGTCTTCTGGTAAGTACAACGCCAGCTTGTCAGCGACATCATTGCGCTCGGCGTTGGCACGCGAGGCGTCGATGGCTTGATAGTCGATATCGATACCTGTGACTTTTTTCGCGCCCAGTTTCAGTGCGGCTACGGCTAAGATGCCTGAACCACAGCCAAAATCGATCACTTCTTCATCGCTTAAATCTAAGCTGTCTAGCCACTCTAAACACAGTGCTGTCGTAGGGTGAGTGCCAGTACCGAAGGCAAGACCCGGATCTAAGATCACATTAACCGCGGTTGGATCAGGGATTTCGCGCCAGCTTGGGCAGATCCATAAACGTGTGCCAAATTGGATTGGGTGGAAGTTATCCATCCATTCGCGTACCCAGTCTTTATCTTCAATTTGTTCGACTTTATGGCTGAAGTTCTCACCGAGGAAAGGCAAGGTTTTCAGCATGGCGATGGTCGGTGTCAGATCGGTTTCTGCATCGAATAAGGCCACTACCACGGTATCGCGCCACAGTGGGGTTTCGCCTAATTTAGGTTCAAAAATAGGGGTATCTTTACCGTCTTCGAAGGTGATAGAGACTGAACCTTCTTCCATGAGCAAGTCGCTGATGGTTTCAGCGTCATCGCTATTGGTGTTTATACGGAGTTGGATCCAAGGCATGGGGGCATCCTGTGACTGGTGTTCATAAACTAAGGGTTCAAAATATCGCGGTATTGTATACCCAAACTATCCCAAAATGCAGGATGTAGCGGGAATTTAAAGCGCTTTAGGTAAGGTCGTTTGGTTATCACTAGGCTTTAGGTTCGACGACTGGCTATCCTGGTATTACGCTTTTGTCTATACAGACAAGGGGTTAGCTGGCGGGTATGGATTGGTGTTAAAAAACGAATTGTCAGTTTCATTATTTGATATAACACTATGAAAAGTATTGGTTAATTGGTTTTACCTTTGTTTGGTTTTGATACGTTTTTTGTGATCATCTTCTAAGAGTTTAACTCCGTCAGGTGAGTTGGCTCACGCTTTAAATCTGTGACACTCAAGCCTGATTTGAGTTGCTGCTATGGTGTAGTTTGCCAAGAGGTGCCAACGATAAACGACATAGGTTAATTCAAGATGACAAGCATAACTCGAGTTCACAATAGGGTGAGTACACCGCTAGGTCATCCTTGGTCGGCTAAGGCTGATAGGCTGCAGAGTGCGACAGGGATTATGCTTGGCAGCTTTTTACTATTACACATGCATTTTGAATCGAGTATTTTGCTGGGTAAAGAGGCTTTTTATCGGGTCGTTCAGTTGCTTGAAGGTGGAATGTTTAGCAGCACAGGACATGGTTTTCCTATAGTCACTAAAGTGTTTTCAGTGTTTATGTTATTGGTGGTGATAGTACATGCTGCTGTGGCGCTGCGGCGTTTTCCGGCGCAGCTAGGGCAATGGCGAGCCCTGCGTTCGCACATGGGGAATATCAAGCATAAGGATACCCATGCGTGGTTTTGGCAACTGATCACTGGCTTTATCTTATTTTTCCTCGTTCCAGTTCATCTCTTCACTATGATTTTGAATCCCGAAATTGGCCCGCATTTATCGGCTGAGCGGGTTTATCACGATAATGCTTGGTTGCTGTATGCACTGTTACTTCCCGCTGTAGTGGTACACGCCATGATTGGTCTCTATCGCGTGGCGGTAAAGTGGGGCATAACCACTAAACGTTCAGGTCTACGAAAAGTCGCTAAGGTGTTGATTATATATCTGCTATGCCTTGGGACTGCGAGCCTTGTTTCATATCTATTTATCGGTAGCGAGCTCGATATTCCTGTGCAGCCCTTCGTACCTGAGTAGGCTTTAAGCCAGCAGCAGGATTTTGTTTCACTGCTATTATTAAGCATTAGGTTAATTATTCAGCACTCAATTGATCTGGCTCACGTTTTCGTGTGGATGTGTGAGCGATATTAGTTTGCGATAAGACTTAATGAGATTGGCTCGATAAGGTCAACGGCGTGAGGCGATAGGATGGCGATCAAATTAAATATTAAAAAATGGAGTGCTTGGCTGGATTTAAGCCAGAGTTTGTCAGGGGTAATACTCGCAGTCTTTTTGTGGACCCACTTAGTGTTAGTGTCATCGATTTTATTGGGTGCGGATGCCATGAGTTGGGTGGCACGCACCATGGAGCTGAGTTTTCTGTCCGCTGATGGACGCGGTTATCCTTGGGTAGTGACTTGTATTGCCATTGGTATTGCCATTTTGGCGTTAGTGCACGTGTTAGTGGCATTGCAAAAATTACCCATGAGTCTGCGTCAGCAAAGGGCTCTACGCCAACAAATGCAAGTGATCAACCACAGCGATACTCGCTTGTGGCGTTGGCAAGCCATTACCGGTGTGGTGATTCTACTGCTGTTGCCTGTGCATTTGTGGCTTATTGGCTCGGCTCCCGAAACCATTGGCCCTCAGGGAAGCGCCGATCGTATTTGGAATCAAGGTGTCTGGATGGTGTATCTGCCTTTACTGTTCACTGTGGAGTTACATGCAGCAATTGGCATTTACCGTGTGGCTTTGAAATGGGGCGCGGCGCGGGATCTCAACAACCGCAGTCGATTACGTAAGATCAAGACCATAGTGAGCGTGCTATTTGTCACTGTTGGCGTCGCCTCACTCCTGGCATTTTTACCCTACGCGAGTTAATTCCGCTTTTAATCAATGATTAAGCTAATCAGTGAATAGAATGTCGAACATAAAAAACAGCACAAAACAATAGACCTCATTAAGGAGCAGGCGTGAAACTGATTTATACCGATTCATTGGTGGTAGGAGCTGGGCTCGCGGGCTTAAGGGTCGCTATCGCTTCGAAAGAGCGTGGGCTTGATACTTTAGTTCTGTCACTCATTCCTGCAAAACGTTCCCACTCTGCTGCCGCTCAAGGGGGGATGCAGGCGAGTTTAGGCAATGCCGTTAAGGGAATGGGCGATGATGAGGATGTGCATTTTCAAGATACGGTAAAAGGTTCCGACTGGGGCTGTGATCAAGATGTCGCACGGATGTTTGCCCATTGTGCACCTAAGGCAGTACGTGAGCTGGCCAATTGGGGTGTGCCTTGGTCTCGGGTGACTGCTGGCCCGAGGGAAGTGATAGTCAATGCGCAAAAAGTCACGCTACATGAGGCCCAAGAAGCCCATGGTCTTATCAACGCCCGTGATTTTGGCGGGACTAAAAAATGGCGCACTTGTTATACCGCCGACGGTACAGGTCATTCGCTGTTATACGCTATGGATAACAAAGCGATTTCCATGGATATTCCCGTCCATGAACGTATCGAAGCCTTGGCACTTATTCACGATGGTAAGCGTTGCCATGGCGTGATTGCTCGTTGTTTGATTACGGGTGAACTTAGAGCCTATGTGGCTAAGTCCACTACGATAGCCACTGGTGGTTATGGCCGAATTTATGAAGTGTCGACCAATGCGATCATCTGCGAAGGTATTGGCCAAGCGTTGGCATTGGAAACGGGCGTGGCAAGGCTTGGCAATATGGAGGCGGTACAATTCCATCCCACTGCCATTGTACCCGTGGGCATTTTAACAACGGAAGGGTGCCGTGGTGATGGCGGCTTATTGCGCGATAAAGACGGTTATCGCTTTATGCCTGACTATGAGCCCGATAAAAAGGAGTTGGCATCGCGGGATGTCGTATCGCGTCGCATGACTGAACATATACGTAAAGGTAAGGGCGTCGATAGCCCTTATGGCCCCCACCTGTGGCTAGATATTACCCTTTTAGGTCGCAAGCATATTGAAACGAATCTTAGGGAAGTGCAGGAAATTTGTGAGAATTTCCTTGGCATCGATCCCGCTAAAGATTGGATCCCTGTACGCCCAACTCAGCATTATTCTATGGGCGGTATTCGGACTAATGCCACAGGTGAAAGTCCGCAGCTTAAAGGCTTATTTAGCGTAGGAGAGGCGGCTTGTTGGGACATGCACGGCTTTAACCGTTTAGGCGGTAATTCGTTGGCCGAAACCGTGGTTGGCGGCATGATTATTGGTAAATATGTCGCCGATTTTTGTGAGAACAATAGCCTTGAGATCGACACTCAGCTTGCTGAACAGTTTATGCAGCAGGTGCAGAGTGAAATCGATGTGCTGGTCGAGGGTGATGGTCACGAGAGCGCCTTTGAGCTCAAGCGCGAAATGCAGCGCATCATGATGGATTATGTGGGGATTTTCCGTAATGGCCCCGAGCTTGAAAAAGCGGTTGCCGAGCTAAAAGTGTTGCTCGAGCGTTCGCGTAAACTCGGACTTAAGTGTAAAAAGCGTCACGCCAATCCTGAGTTAGTTGAAGCCCTGCGGGTCAAGCGTATGCTAAAAGTGGCGCTAACCGTAGCCTGCGGCGCAGCGGCGCGAACAGAGAGTCGTGGTGCCCATGCTCGCGAGGATTATCCGCAGCGAAATGATCGAGACTGGCTGAATCGCACCTTGGCCAGCTGGCCGGATCCCGATGCACTCGAACCTGTGCTTAACTACGAAGCACTCGATGTGATGAAGATGGAACTCCCGCCGGGTTATCGTGGTTATGGCATCAACAACGCCATAGTGCATCCCGATACCGAAAAGCGTGAACAGCAAATTGCCGAGATTTTAGCTGAGCTAGGTGATGATGCTGACCGTTATCAAAGGCAGCGGGCTCTTATGCCCTTTGAATTACCCGAGAGCTTACAACCCAATAATGAACGTTTAAGTGATACTTTAAAAAGTCCATCTGCCAATGCGTTAGGAGAAAAATCATAATGAGCCAAGGTCGTCAGTTAACCTTTAATATCTTTCGTTATGATCCGCAGGAGCCAAACGATAAGCCGAAAATGGTGCGTTATCAGCTCACCGAAACGCCGGGGATGACGGTATTTATCGCCCTTAATAAACTCAGGGAAGAACAAGACACTTCATTGCAGTTCGACTTTGTCTGTCGTGCTGGTATCTGTGGTAGCTGCGCTATGGTGATCAACGGTTTCCCGACGCTAGCTTGCCGCACCTTAACAGCCAAATACCCTAAGGGCGAAATCACCTTAATGCCGCTGCCAGGTTTTGAGTTGATTGGTGATCTCTCGGTTAACACTGGTAAGTTTATGCGGGAACTGGCCGAACGCTTAAAGCTGTGGTTACACCCTAAGGCCAATGATATAAGCGTGCATCGGCTTGAAGATCCTATGGATCCAGATGAAGCTGCGCGTTTGTATGAGCTAGAGCGCTGCGTTGAATGTGGCGTGTGTGTTTCTGCCTGTGCGACTAAACAAATGCGTGAAACTTTTGTCGGCGCTGTGGGCATGATGAAAATCGCTCGTTTTGAGATGGACAGCCGTGACGCTCGTACTGCCGAGGATTTTTACCATGTGATTGGCAATCAGGATGGCGTGTTTGGCTGCATGACTTTACTCGGCTGCCAAGACAACTGTCCTAAGGATTTGCCACACATGCAGCAAATCGCGTATTTACGCCGCAAGATGGCCATGACTTTGATTTGATAAGTGATAAATGATGAAAAGCGCCAACGTGTTTGGCGCTTTTTTGTTGATTAGCAGGCGTAGCTTTTGTGAATGTCAGCTCGATTGATTATGTCTGCGGTTTGAGCGACGAATGCTTGAAAGTGCGTACTCGCCATATGTTCATCCAGTGCGGCTTGGGATTGCCAAATTTCGTACATCCAGAAGATATTTTCATCATCTAATGAGTGATGCAGTTTGTATTCGATGCAGCCAGCCTCGGTATGAGTGTCTGTCACGAGTTGCTTGAGTATCTTAAATAGCGTATCGCTTTGGCCTTGATTCGCTATGATTTGGGCAAATACTGTTATTTTCATTGGTTAAAACCTTCTAAAACAATTTTACCGATCGCTTTGCCAGATTCTATCTGAGCGTGAGCTTTGATTAAGTTTTGGGCATTAATGGTGCCGTAGTGCTCACCGAACGTACTCTGTAACTCGCCTGTATCGATAAGGGCGCTTAAGCGGTTGAGTAAGTGGTGTTGCGCAATCATATCCTCGGTCTGATAAAGGCTGCGGGTAAACATCAGTTCCCAGTGTAAGGATAAGCTTTTACGCTTAAGTTTCATCACATCTAATGGCCCCTTAGGATCATCGATTAATGCTAGTTTTCCTTGTGGCTTAAGCACTTGTACTATTTCATCAAAATGTTGATCGGTTTGGGTTAAGCTAATCACATGGGTCACATCAGTAATGCCAATATTCGCAAGTTCCTGCGAAAGTGGCTTGGTGTGGTCGATGACAGCATCGGCACCAAGTTTGTGCACCCAAGCGGCGGATTCAGGACGAGATGCAGTGCCTATGACTTCTGCACCAGTGAGTTTTACTGCAAGCTGAGTGATGATTGAACCCACTCCGCCGGCCGCACCGATAATTAAAATACGGGCGTCAGTTGCCGAACCATCTTGGGGTAAAGCTAAACGGTCGAATAAAATCTCCCATGCCGTAATCCCCGTTAAAGGTAATGCCGCGGCTTGGGTATAGGTTAAAATTTTAGGTTTATGGCCGACAATTCGCTCATCAACCAATTGATATTCTGCATAACTTCCACTGCGACTGATATCGCCCGCATACCACACTTCATCGCCAATGTTGAAAAGACTGGCTTTCTCACCAACTGCTTTGACGACACCGACCGCATCCCAGCCGATAATTTTGTATTCGCCTGCAGGTGCAGAGCTAGATGCACGGATTTTTGTATCAACCGGATTGACAGAAATGGCTTTGATTTCCACTAAAAGGTCAAAACCTGTCGCAGTTGGCTCGGCTAGCGTGATGTTTTCTAATGCATTGGGCGCTGTGATTGCACCTGCTGTCTGGTAACCAATGGCTTTCATGTTTATTCCTCTGGGTGTACTTGCTGGAGTCTACTTGTTTGAGTGTACTTGTATCGTGTAGCCATTGTGTGGAATATTAGCCAAGAGATAAACAGGATAAAGTTTGTAATTTTTTCAAAGGATTTTTGATAATCATGCTAATTAATGATTTAGCTTTGTTCGTGCGAGTCGCTGATTGCGGCAATATATCTGCCGCAGCAGCCGAGATGGATATCTCGGCTGCTTCTGCCAGTGCAGCAATAAAACGGCTTGAGAAACAGCTCGATACTAGTTTATTTATCCGCACGACACGCAGCTTACGTTTGACTGTGCAAGGTGAACGTTATCTTATTCATTGCCGACGAGCGCTAAGCGATTTAGCGCTTGGCGAACAGGCTATCGCCAGTGATAAAGGTAAAATATCTGGCACTTTAAGCCTGTCGGTTTCTTCAGACTTTGGCCGTAATTTGTTTGTGCCTTGGCTCGACGAGTTTTTGCTCGATTTTCCTCAACTGCAAGTGCGCTTGCACCTTGGCGACAATATCAGCAGTTTTTACCACGATAAAATTGATGTCGCCGTGCGCTATGGAAAACCGCAGGATTCTAACCAAGTGGCTTTCCCTATCTGTAGTGTTGATCGTGTCTTGTGCGCCTCACCTGAATATCTCGCCAAGTTTGGTGTGCTTAATTCATTAGAACAATTAGTTGAGCATAATTGCTTGTTTTATAAGTTGGATGATCGCACCCACGATCAATGGCTATTTAGGCGTGATGGTCAAGAATTCAAAGTGCGTGTCACGGGCAATCGTAGTGCTAATGATGCCGAGATTGCCCGCCGTTGGGCTGTGGCTGGCAAAGGGTTGGTATTTAAGTCGAGTCTAGATCTGGCCGATGACTTAATCTCAGGGCGATTAGTACGTTTGTTGCCTGAGTATCAAGGGGAGCCCGTCGATTTGTACTTAGTGTGCCCAGGACGCGAACATGTCACGCCTGTCGTGCTCTTACTGCGGGAAATGCTCCGGCAGCGAACACAGGCTTTGAGTAAAAACTTGAGTAAAATATTAGCAGTGAAAAAATCTTAGATAACAAAAAAGCCGCATAATGCGGCTTTTAGTTTAGAGACTCACTGAGATTTAAGACTTAGTGCGTTTCATGGCGGTAAAGAACTCTTCGTTAGTCTTGGTCATCGCCAATTTATCGATTAAGAATTCCATTGCGCTGACTTCATCCATAGGATTGAGGATCTTACGCAGGATCCACATTTTTTGCAGTTCTTCTTGAGTCGTGAGTTTTTCTTCACGACGGGTACCGCTGCGGTTGAAGTCAATGGCTGGGAACACACGCTTTTCTGCCGCTTTACGTGACAAATGTAGCTCTTGGTTACCTGTACCTTTAAATTCTTCGTAGATCACTTCGTCCATCTTAGAACCCGTATCAACCAAGGCTGTGGCGATAATGGTCAAGCTGCCGCCGTGTTCGATGTTACGTGCCGCACCGAAGAAGCGTTTTGGACGGTGCAGGGCGTTGGCATCTACACCACCAGTTAACACTTTGCCCGATGACGGGATAACAGTGTTATAAGCACGGGCTAAACGAGTAATCGAATCGAGTAAGATAACGACGTCTTTCTTGTGCTCAACCAAACGTTTTGCTTTTTCAATCACCATTTCGGCAACTTGAACGTGGCGGCTGGCTGGCTCATCGAAGGTTGATGCGATAACTTCGCCTTTAACGAGGCGCTGCATCTCTGTTACTTCTTCTGGGCGTTCGTCGATCAGCAGAACCATCAACACCACTTCTGGGTTGTTGTAGCTGATGCTTTGAGCAATACCTTGGAGTAATAGCGTTTTACCGGCCTTTGGTGGTGCAACGATCAAACCACGTTGACCTTTACCAATCGGTGAGCATAAATCTAGAATACGCGCGGTAATATCTTCAGTTGAGCCGTTGCCGCGCTCCATACGCATACGTTCTTCTGCGTGGAGTGGGGTTAAGTTTTCAAAGAGGATTTTATTACGGGAGTTTTCTGGTTTATCGAAGTTAACTTCGTTGACTTTCAATAGAGCAAAATAACGCTCGCCTTCTTTTGGTGGGCGAATTTTACCAAAAATGGTATCACCCGTTCGCATGTTGAAGCGGCGAATTTGGCTTGGTGAGACATAGATGTCATCTGGACCAGCTAAATAAGAACCGTCTGAGCTGCGTAAGAAGCCGAAACCGTCTTGGAGTATTTCTAATACCCCACCACCGAAAATGTCTTCTCCACTTTTTGCGTGGGCTTTAAGGATTGAGAAAATAATGTCCTGCTTGCGAGCGCGGGCCATATTTTCGAGCTTCATATTTTCAGCTAGCGAGACTAGGTCAGAAATCGGCGTGTCTTTTAATTCAGTTAAGTTCATTTTGGGGGTCTTGTGTTACGCGACAAAGCTTACCGCGATCAATCAGTAAGGATGTAATTCAGGATAGTGATTGACGAGCGAGAAGAGGTTATTAGAAAGAATCTGGTTATTAAAGTAGCACTAACAAAGCGGGGCGTCCAGAAATTTAGGGAAATTCCGGCACAATTAATTTATAGCTTGTGCCGGAGGTCACTCATTACGACGTCAAATTAGATTTGAGCGTCGATAAACTCTTTCAATTGCGTTTTTGAGAGTGCGCCAACTTTAGTCGCGGCTAATTCGCCGTTCTTGAATAGCAGTAAAGTTGGGATGCCACGAACGCCATATTTCGCTGGAGAAACATTGTTTTGGTCAACGTTTAATTTAGCGATAGTCAAGCGACCTGCATATTCTTCAGACACATCGTCTAAAATTGGAGCGATCATTTTACAAGGACCACACCACTCGGCCCAGAAGTCTACCAATACTGGCAAATCAGACTTTAATACGTCGTTTTCGAAGCTGTCGTCACTCAGGTATATAATTTTATCGCTCATGATGTTCTCCAGTTTGGGTGCCATTGCTGGTTTGTTAATGGCTTACCATGTATATTGGGGCTGAAAAATAGCTTTTCAAGTTACCTTTTTACAATGTGGCTATTTCAAACGATCGAGTATCTTATTGCAACCTCAACAGGTAAGCTTGCGCTATGAGCGAAACACATCTATCTACCCAAAGGTTTGCCGACCTACCTCTACATCCTGAGGTTAAACAGGCCCTTGCCGAGAACGGCTTCGAATTTTGTACGCCGATCCAGGCGTTATCACTGCCTGTATTACTCCAATCAAAAGATATCGCAGGCCAAGCACAAACGGGCACTGGTAAGACAATGGCCTTTTTGGTCGCCACGTTTAATCATTTATTATCGACTCCCATACCTGAAGGTCGACTGATTAATCAGCCCCGCGCCATCATTATGGCCCCGACTCGCGAACTGGCGATTCAGATTGCCAAAGATGCGATTTTACTCGCTAAGCACACACACTTAAAGGTGGGTATTGTTTATGGCGGTGAAAGTTATGATGTGCAGCGTAAAGTATTAGATCAAGGTGTTGATATCTTGATTGGTACAACGGGTCGAATTATCGACTACGTTCGCCAAGGTATTATTGGCTTGAATTCAATTCAGGCTGTGGTACTTGATGAAGCCGATCGTATGTTTGATCTTGGTTTTATTAAAGATATTCGCTTCTTATTTAGACGTATGCCTGAGGCAAATCAACGTCTTAATATGTTATTTTCGGCAACCTTGTCCATGAAAGTACAAGAGCTGGCTTATGATCATATGAATGAGCCCGTTAAAGTCGAAATCGCCCCCGAAGAAAAAACCTCCAAAAACATCAAAGAAGAAATCTTCTATCCTTCCCAAGAAGAGAAGATGCGTTTGCTGTTGACCTTGATTGAAGAAGATTGGCCAGAAAAAGCCATCGTTTTCTCCAACACTAAGCACAGTTGCGAAACACTTTGGTCTTGGCTTGAAGGTGACGGACATCGTGTGGGTTTATTAACGGGTGATGTGCCACAGAAAAAGCGTATTCGTATCCTTGAGCAATTTACCAGTGGCCAGCTAGATATATTGGTTGCTACCGATGTAGCGGCTCGTGGTTTACATATTTCTGACGTTTCACACGTGTATAACTATGATTTACCTGATGATTGCGAAGACTATGTTCACCGAATCGGTCGTACGGGTCGTGCGGGTAACAAAGGCATGTCGATAAGCTTTGCCTGTGAAGAGTACGCATTGAACTTGCCTGCAATCGAAAGCTACATCAATCATTCGATTCCAGTAAGTAACTACGACAGTGAAGCTTTACTGGCCGATATTCCTACGCCAGCGAAGATCCACCGTAAACACCCTAGCGGCACTCGAAACTTGCGTGATCGTTCAGGGGCAAGCCGTCCAGGTGCTCAACGCAGTGGTGCTCGCCCTCCTCGTCATGATAGGACACGTAGACATTCGTAAATGCCAACACCCGCTTATGCCGCTATAACATTAGGCTCAAATAGTTTTAATATGCTGATCGCCAAAACGCGTGGTGGTCAGCCGCATATTATTGCGAAATATAAACGCAAGGTGAGGCTCGCCGAAGGCATAGGCAACGATGGCAAATTAAGCCCCGATGTCATGCAGCGCGGCCTCGACTGTTTGAGTATGTTTGCCCAGATGTTGGTGCAACATAAGATTGAAGCAAACCATGTTGCTGTGATTGCAACTGCAACTCTTCGCAGTATTAGCAATGCTGATGAGTTTAATCAGCGTGCATTGCCACTCTTAGGTCATCCGATCGAAATTATCTCTGGTATGCGTGAAGCAGAGCTCATCTATCAAGGTATGGTGGCGACCACTTGTGGTCAAGGCCGTCGCTTGGTTATTGATATCGGTGGGGCGAGTACAGAGTTTATCATTGGCGATGGGCATCAAGTGCTGTTCAAAACCAGTTTGCCCTTTGGTAGCGTGACTTATAATCGCCAATTTTTCAGCAGTTTGCCGCTGCAGCAGTTAGATTTCGATGATGCTAAGCAGCAAGTGCTAACCGCATTAGCTGAGCATAGACAAACCCTACGTGATCTTGGTTGGCATTGTGTCGTTGGTGCCTCCGGGGCTGTACAGTCCGTGGTAGAAGTGTTACTACACCGAGGGTTATCTGAAACTATCACACTCGATGTGCTTACTCAGTTGAAGGCTGAGATCCTCGCTCAAGAAGATATTAGCTTAATGGGGATTGTTGGGCTTTGCAGTGAGCGAGCACCGACTTTTGCTGCGGGTGTCGCTATTCTATTGGCTTTGTTTGAGTTGCTGGGGATCGAGCATTTAGCCTTATCTGGCGGCGCATTACGTGAAGGTGTTTTAGTGATGTTAGCTCAGCGGATTATTGACGAAGTCAGCTAATATTTTATTAAAACATGATAAAAACTAAAGGCCGCGATGCGGCCTTTAGTTTTTGTACTGTGTCGATTATTTCAATAAATCGGCGAGATCTTTTTCTAAGGAAACCGTTGGGCGTTCTACGATGCGGCCAACTTCTTTACCTTGCTGCAGTACAATAAAGGTTGGAATGCGGGTAAAGTCGTATTTTGCGGCTAAGCCTTCGGGATCTTTTTTCGTTCGGTCGACACCAATATAGGTCACTTTAATATTGGGATTAGTGACTTCTTCCATAATACGGATAAAGCGCGGCGTTTCCCGGTGACAATCTGGGCACCAAGTACCAATGATCACTACAATTTCTGTAGGTTCAGTGATGCTTTTAAGCGGGGTGATTGCAGTGGTATCGACTTGATAGGTTTTATACCCTTCAGCAAACTCATTGAGATCTGTGACTAAATGTTGTGCTTCTACTATGCCAGTTAAAATCACTTCTTGTTTCTCCTCACTGCAGGTCGCAATTAAACCCTGTTGTTCTTCAAATCCACAGCCACCATTGGCTAGTACCTGACAACTAAAAAATAAGGCAGTAGTGGCTAGGAATGCCTTAACGTTATTGTGCATGATGCGCCCTCGAAATCGAAGAGAAAGAATGAAATTCGATTCAAACATTATTCTGGATACGATTAAAGCGATTAATTGATTTGCTGCAAGCAAGATCACGCATTGCTAATATCTATCAGCTTAACGATCACAGAATTGCTTAGTTTGTGGAGTTAAGGCATTGAAAAATTTCATCCCCGAATCGTGATTCGGGGACAGAACACATTGAGAGGATAAGGTAAATTACTTGATTACTGAGCCAGAATTTTTTCAAGAATAGGCTTATTAGCTTCGGGGAAGTCGTAATTGGTTAAGTCGGTTTTAGTGACCCAAGCGATAAGCTGGCCTTCAAGGCCTTGGGCTGTGCCGTTAAATTCTGTGACTGAATGGATATCGAGTAGCACTTGTTTATCGGGATAGTCGAAACTCAACGCCATAAATGGCTGACTATCAGTGACATTGAGCGCGACTTCCTCTTTGAGTTCACGGATCAATGCCTGAGTGACAGTTTCGCCTGTCTCAACCTTACCACCAGGAAATTCCCATTTCCCACCTTGATGTAAATGATCTGGGCGTTTTGCCAACAGAATTTCACCGGCCGAGTTAGTAATAATGCCGACGGCAACATGGATGCGTTTAGTCATAATATTTATCGATTAATGAGTGGGTAAAAGTAAGTGCATTAAAGGCTTGAGCTGAGTTATTCGTGTGTAAACCCAAAATTACTCTTTAAAAAAATCGCCTTCATCGAGATCAAATTCATCAAATGCTTCTGGATCAAACTCGGCTTTGACTGGGATGACGTGTTTTTCTGACGCCCAATCACCGAGGTCGATCAACTTACAGCGCTCGCTGCAAAAAGGTTTAAATGCAGATTGTGGCACCCACTCGACAGGGGCTTTACAAATAGGGCAGTTAACGGTCAATGGCATAATTGTTCTCTTGGTTAACGGCGATAAAGCGGCCGCCAATACTAATGTCTTTCAGGCCATTAGTGTAAAGGCTTCATGCACAGGTAGCCAGTAAGAAATCAATTGAACGGTCGGAGTGGCGTTGTTGTTCAAACTGCACAAAATGGATAGCGAAACGGTTTTTATGGCCGCTAATCGTAGGATAACACCCGTGGGAAGCATCGACTTTAACCCTTACCAAAGCAAGTGCTTGGGCACTGTCGCCTTGATAAAAGCCAGCGTGGGCAACGGCATTGTCGTAATGGGCTGTACTGCGGGTGAGTTGGAGTAATAGTGTGATGGGGGTGAGCAAAGGTTCGAAATGCGCTATCCAAGAGCGATAATCGTGCTGTTTTTCTTCCCAAGGTTTAGATAGCCAATAATGCAGTTGCGGTAGGTCGAAGTTACAGCAAGCACCTGGCATGCCGAAGCGTTGTCGTAGCGCGGAAATAAATTTGTCTTGTTTTAATTGGCTGCCGAAGCGTTCAGGCTTTTGTAACTGTTCGCGGGCTTGGGTGAGGGCGTTGATATAGATATTGATTTGCTGGTGGTCGACGTGATCTAATTCTTGCCATTTGTTCAGTTGCAGCAAGTGCCGCTCAATATCTTTTAATACTTCATTGCGATAATCGCAGCGTTCGGACAATTCACAGAGGGAAAACAGCGGATAAAAACATCTATGTTGGTGGTCATTGCTTAGGTTACTTTGCAGCTGTTTATCGAGGTATTCGAGCCGCAAGTAGCTGCGAATTTTCTCGTTTAGGGGCTGTTCGTAAACTAATTCAGTCATGGGCGTTATGAGTACCAGATAGTTGTAAATAGCGTTGGTGCAATGCTAGCACCTCTCGTTTTAAGGTTGATATCTCTCCCTGATTATCAATAATGTCGTCGGCTCGGGCGAGTTTTTCGCTGCGGCTCAATTGGCTGTTAATGATGTTATTTACTTGAGATACATCAACATTGTCCCTTTTCACGGTGCGGCTGATTTGTAACTCAGGCGAAATATCCACCACTAAAGTCCGATTGACTAACCTATCTAACCCGTTCTCAAATAGCAAGGGCACGACCATAATTACATAGGCCGAGGTTGCTTTTTCTACCTGCGCTAACATTTCTTTGCGGATCATGGGGTGCAATAGCTGGTTTAACCATTCACGTTCTTCAGGGTGGCTAAATATCCGTTGCCGCAGTTTGGCGCGATCGAGTTCACCTTCTGGCGTTAACATCTCAATGCCAAAATGGCTAACGATGGCCTCAAGCCCTTTTGAACCCTGAGCGACAACGTCGCGGGCAACGATATCGGCGTCGACTAAGGTAATGCCTTCTGCGGCGAATAAATTGGCAACAGTCGTTTTACCGCTACCAATCCCACCCGTTAAACCAACAACAAATTTGGACATAACTTTCTCTTAAAAGCCAAAAAGGACGCATCTCTACTAGGAGCTAGAGCGCTTCGCTGCTAAGGCGGACTTCGTCCTGCGAGAATCTATAAGGGCGAAGCCCGTTCTGCATTTTCTAGCCGCTGCGTTTTTTGCATCACCCTAGAAGGACTAAGTCCGCTCTATAGAGTGCCTAAATACCAATCAACAATCTGTTGTCCAAATAGCAAGGCTATCCAGCCTGCGGCAGCAATATAAGGCCCAAATGGGATGGGATTTCCTTGCTTGAGGCGTTTACTGACAATCATAGTGATGCCGACGACAGCTCCGACTAAGGACGAAAGTAAAATCACCAGCGGCAGCATTTGCCAGCCGAGCCAAGCACCGAAAACGGCGAGCAGTTTAAAGTCCCCATAGCCCATGCCTTCCTTGTCAGTGAGGATTTTAAATAGCCAAAAAATGGACCACAAGCTTAAATAGCCAGCTGCCGCACCGATAATGGCATCGGTTGGACTCGCAAAGGTATGATTTAGATTGATGATCAAGCCGAGCCAAAGTAACGGTAACGTCATTTGGTCAGGCAGCAGCATCTCATCAAGATCGATACCAGTAAGGGCGACAAGTACAAATGTCAGTATGCTCGCAAAGACAAATTGCCAGCTTGGACCAAAGTGCCACGCTAAAGTCGCTATAAGCAGCCCTGTGATGAATTCAATAATAGGGTAGCGGGCGGAAATTGGTGCGTGACAGGCGGCGCATTTTCCCTTGAGCATTAACCAGCCGAATACAGGTAAATTATGCCAAGGTTTAATCGCCGTTTTGCACTTAGGGCAAGCAGAGCACGGCACTACAAGATTATATTTTTCGGGGAAGCTATCTATAGGTTTATTGAGTTTATCAATACCGATTTGTGTGACTATCTCTGAGTGGTATTCCTGCAAATACTGATTACATTCTTGCTGCCATTCCCGTTTCATCATCACAGGAAATCTGTGGATCACTACGTTTAAAAAACTGCCTATGGTGGCGGCAAAAATAAAGCTTAGCGTAATAAAGAGCCAAGGACTCTGATCAAAAGAGTGGCCCAAAAGAGAGATAAATTCAGTCATTCAATTTCTTATATATTATTTGTGGAAGTGAGGCGTAATAACTAGCCGCCAACAATATTACCCATCTGGAAGATAGGTAAATACATGGCAACAATCAAACCACCCACAACAGTACCGATAACCACCATCATAATCGGTTCTATCAGACTTGATAAGCCATCGACGGCATCATCGACTTGCATTTCGTAGATGGTTGATACTTTATTGAGCATGTTATCTAGTGAGCCGGATTCTTCGCCTATCATCACCATCTGCACTAACATATCGGGAAAAAGACCAGTGGTTTGCATCGCGACATTCATCTGCATCCCCGCCATGACCTCTTGGCGAATATTCAATATGGCTTTGCGATAAACTGCATTACCCGATGCGCCAGCGGCGGACTCTAAGCCATCAATTAATGGCACACCTGCGGCAAAGGTGGTGGCTAAGGTGCGGGCGAAACGTGCCATGGCACCTTTGTGTAAAATCGGTCCAATGGCTGGGATTTTAAGCACGGCTTCATCGACTCTATCCCGTAAAATTTGCGAGTTTCGATGTGCGCGTACAAATAAAAATACACCGCCGACAATGGCAGCTAAAAAGATATACCAAGAAGATTGTAAGCCGCGGGAAATATGCAGTACCAGTTGCGTAAAAGCGGGCAGTTCTGCACCAAAGCCTTTAAAAATATCTTCAAACTGTGGCACCACAAAAAGAAGTAACAAAACCGTAACTAAAATAGCGACAATTACAACTGCAGCAGGATAAAACATGGCCTTCTTAATTTTTGATTTGAGCGCTTCCGTTTTTTCTCTGTAGGTTGCGACTCGATCGAAAACCAAATCGAGTGAACCTGAATGCTCACCCGCGGCGACTAAGTCAACATATAGTTCGTCGAAGTAACGCCTATGGGGGCGCATAGCATCGGATAAGGGAATACCCGATTGAATTTCGGTTAAAATAGTACCCAGTAATTCCCGCATTTTAGCTTTTTCATGGCCACGGCCGAGTAGTTCAAATGTCGTTACCAAAGGAACGCCTGCCGCCAACATAGTCGCGACTTGACGGGTCATCATGGCTATATCCATAGGGGTGATATTGGCTTCACCTAACTTAAATAGCGGAGAGGACTGCTTACGAACGCTCTTAGGGTTTACTCCTTGTGATTTAAGCTGGCTACGGATTTCGGCTGCGGTAGCACCTCTAAGCTCTCCTGCCGTTTTTTTGCCATCGCGGTTAACGCCTTTCCATTCGAAGGTATAGATTTTGGGCTGGCTTTTTTGCTCGGCTTTCTTAGTTCGAGACTTTCTTGTTGTCGTTGCCGTAGCCATAAATTATCCCTGTAAATAAATCGTTCTAGATTTCTAGTTAACTGAACGCTGTGCTTGTGAAATAGTTTGGACTCTAAGATTCAAATATACGAGTAGTAATACGGTATTGCCTAAATTTTAGATATAAAAGATTGGATTTAGCCAAAACTGGTTACGCGATTGACTTCTGCAATACTAGTTACGCCATGAATTACTTTCAATAATCCTGACTGACGCAAATCCCGCATCCCTTGCGCTTTAGCTTGGGAGGCGATTTGTAAGGAGTTACCGCCTTCCATGATAGTACGCGCTATCTCATCGGACATCTTCATCACTTCGTAAATACCAACCCGGCCTTTGTAGCCTGCAGAGCAATGTTCACAGCCTACAGGTTTAAAGGTAGTAAAGCCGTGGGTAATTTGTGTTTGAGAAAAACCTAAACGTAATAGTTCATGCTCAGGGATGATTTCAGCTTGCTTACATTCGGGGCAAAGTCGACGTGCTAAACGCTGGGCAATAATCAGGTTAACTGAGCTGGCGATGTTATAACCTGGCACGCCCATATTGATTAAACGGGTCAAGGTTTCGGCTGCCGAGTTAGTGTGTAGGGTCGATAACACTAAGTGACCCGTTTGTGCTGCTTTAATGGCAATTTCGGCGGTTTCAAGATCGCGAATTTCGCCCACCATCACCACATCTGGGTCTTGGCGCAGGAATGAGCGTAAAGCAGAGGCGAAAGTGAGACCGGCTTTTAAGTTTATGTGAACTTGGTTTACACCCTCAAGGTTTATTTCTACCGGATCTTCGGCGGTAGAAATATTGCGCTCTTCGGTATTGAGAATATTTAATCCTGTATAGAGGGAGACTGTTTTACCTGAGCCTGTTGGGCCGGTCACTAAAATCATCCCTTGGGGTTTTGCTAACATCTCAAGGTAAAGTTTTTCTTGGTCGGGTTCGTAGCCGAGCTTTTCAATGCCCAATTGTGCGGAGGAAGAATCCAAGATCCGCATTACAATTTTTTCGCCCCATAAGGTCGGTAGAGTGCTGACCCGAAAGTCGATGGACTTAGTGCGGGAAAGTTTCATCTTGATTCGGCCGTCTTGTGGCACGCGGCGTTCGGCGATATCAAGTTTTGACATTACTTTTAGGCGCGCTGATAAACGACCCGCAAGGCTTATAGGCGGTTCAGAGACTTCGTGGAGGATACCGTCGATGCGAAAACGAATGCGGTAGCGCTTTTCATAGGGTTCAAAGTGTAAATCCGAGGCTCCTTTACGAATGGCATCGGTTAGAATTTTATTGATATAGATAACAATAGGTGCATCATCGCTGGCCTCGCCTGCGGACTCTTCATTACGTCTGTCAGTGTCGGTAATTTCAATGCTCGCCAGTGCCGCTTCATCCATGCCGCCTAAATCTAGGCCGCTGATGTCTTCTTCGAGGATTTTTTCTAGCGCTTTAGCCAATTTATCTTCTTCAACCAGAATCGCTTCGGCGTGCAGGCCTGCACTAAATTGGAAATCTTCGAGGGCGGCAATATTGGTCGGGTCGGATGTGCCTATATAGAGGCGATTACCACGTTTAAACAGGGGTAAGCAGCGGTGTTTTTCAATGAGTTTTTTATTGAGGAAGTCCTCAGGAATCGAGGCAAGATCAAATTCATTGAGATCGAGTAGTGGCGTGCCATATTCCTCATAGCACATCTCAGCAATGGCACGTGCTGAAACCAGTTTACTTTGAACTAAAGTGCTTACTAACGCTTGCTTATTCTGACGGGATTTTGTGATGGCATTCGCCATCTGCTCTTCATTTAGCAGACCTTTACGGATAAAGAGGGTCGATAACCCTAAATGCAGGCCTGTAGATGGCATAGAGACTCCAGTTGTAAACAAGTGTTGAAATAATAACGTCTTTATAGCATTTTGTCATATTTAGTCTAATGAAAAAGTTATCCTTGGAACAAACAAATTTATGTGTGCGGAAGTTCATTGATGTCGTGAGATTGAAAGCATTATTTACTTTATTTTCAATTGCTTGTTGTTGGTTTTGAACGTTGCGGTCATCGTAAGTCTAGGAGCATACGTATAGCAAGGAACTTCCGAGATGTACCGTATGAAATCAAATTTTATTTTTAGCAGAAAAACATTAAAAATTTTGGATTTTTAAAGTTTTAATAAAAAGAAGAAGTTGCAAACTTTTATAGTCTTAGGTGAACGTTATGGAGGTGACTTAACATAAATTTGTATGATAATTAGTAAATTATAACGTTATAGCCATTAATTATTTGAGGAAGTCTGTATATGCAATTGGGAGCTTATTCTTGGGGACTATTAATTACATTTGCATGTATTTTCCTGCTTGGGACTGTATTTTATTTTAATTTTTCTTATCTTGTTGGTATCGACAGTGAGTATGATCTAAAGCGTTTTCTTGTTATTGGCTTTATTTGGCTTGCTTCGTTGGGGTTATGTTTTGTTAAGGATGTTGAGTTCATAAGGCTTTCAAGGTTGACCAAGGTGTCTTTAACGATTTTTTTTGTATTGGCTATTGTATCTGCTTTTTTCAGTAAACATCCCTTTTGGGGAATGGTTGAAATAACTAATATCGGAATACTCATAATAGCATTTTACTTGTTTGCTTTGAGTATTAATTCGATGAAGCGCAGCATCTTGTATTTTGCCGTTTATGCGGGAGTTTTATTCTTTTCTGTATTGACGTTTGCTAAATATATTTTATTTTTATTCTTTTCTTATGCGGATGCACAAAGCTTCGATATTCATGGCTTACTTACGGGTTATGTGAATGTCCGCTTTTTTAACCAACTGCAAGTAATGGTGACACCTCTGCTTTTTTTGCCTTTTTTTGTTCAAAGTTTAGCTAAGTTCAAACGAGTCTCCATAGTTTTTGTTGCACTACATTGGGCTGTGTTGTTACAGACTGAAGCCCGGGGAGCTATGCTCTCGCTCATTTTAGCGTCAGTCGTGCTGTTTTTTTTTGTAGATGCAAATACCCGCAAACAATTTATTTCGACCATGTTGCAAACCATGTTATTTGGTATCTGCCTGTGGCTAGTATTTATCATCATAATTCCGTACTGGCTGATGGACAGTTCAAGTTTTCAGATTAGAACGGGGAGTTCTGGAAGGTTAGATTTATGGCTGTATGTTCTTAAATCTATTCCAGAACGTTTGTGGTTGGGTTTTGGGCCGATGAGCTTTACTTGGGCTGAAGGTAAACCATTACCACATGCTCATCCACATAATTCAGTGATGCAATTACTTTATGAGTACGGTGTTATCTGCAGTATCGTTTGCATAGCTTGGGTATTGAGTCGAATTTATAAGAGATTACGATATTTATATCTAGCAAACGACGTCGAGGTCATTCCTATTATTTATGCTCTGCTATCTGGGCTTTGTTATTCTTTGTTTAGCGGTGTTGTTGTCATGCCATTGGCACAGTTGATGCTGGTTTTTGTGGTCGCCATGCAAGTGCAATATGGTACATGTCGTGGCTATAAAGCAAGTGTCGTAGTCAGGATGTTATTGTTTTTAGTCGTGAGTGTTATGGCGTTTGTGTTATTGAACACTTACAAGAATGAAGAGTTGCTCCCTGCCTTATTTCCTAGAATGTGGGTGAATGGATTGATTAGCTATTAAGTTGTAAATATGTTTGATGTTGACAGATGTGTGATACTACAAATTTTCTAAGAAAAATACTTTTTAAGACTGGCTCTGACTATCTACAACCTATAGCATTTTTCTAAAAAAGAACACCTTGCTAACAAGGTGTTCTTTATAAAAAGAAATTAGCTAGCAGCTACACATGAAGCAGTTGCCATAGTACATGTAATATTTTTGACAGGATCTGATTTCGGTACATAAACTCTTGTTGTGTCAGCAGCTGCAGCAACCGGGCCGCTAGCACAAGCTGATGCAGAGTACACTGGTAAAGGGGTGATTTCACCAATAACTGCAGCAGCATATGCTTTTTCGAATGAAGCAGCTTCTGATAAGCATGAGTTAACTTTACCTTTATTCACATAATCCTTATACGCAGGAAGTGCGATCGCGGCTAAAATACCGATAATGGCGACAACGATCATCAGTTCGATCAGAGTAAAACCCTGAGCTTTTTTATTTAATGCTTTGTTTAAATTCATGGCCTTCATTTTTCTCTCCAGCTAACTATTTAGTGACTTACTGTGGTTGAATAGAGTGTTTAACCTAACCGCTGTTTTACTCTATAAATTGTTTTATCTCATCAAACTTTATTACTCATTTATGTCAATAAAATCATTTATATGATCTATGTAACATTAACAGTACACCGATGATCTTGAATGACCCATGTGTAATGACTCATGCTGATTTATCCAAGCTAGCTTTGCTAAATTAGCACTAAGTTAATGCTGGGTTAGCGCTTGTTTGAATAAATTGTTTCGGCAACCGCACCTTAGGCTAACGTTTTCAAAAATATGCCTCTCAAAAAACGTGAACTAGGCAATTTTAAAAAGAATCCCAGTGCTGACCTTAGGTGAGGTTGACCAAACGGCCATCTCGCCTTGGTAAAAGTTAGTACAAAGTTAGGTAAAAGGAAACAAAAATTAAGTATAAAGTACTAATAAAGTGTTGTTTTTGTATAAAAGTCTAACTTATCGACATGTTAGGTTATAACAACTTTTTGACAATCTCAGTTTAGCTGGCGTGTCTTTCGATGTTGTCAAATTGGTGACATGAAATGGTGGCGGGTTGGGTGCTTCGTGAGGGTGAATGCTGAGTATGATAGTGCAGGCGTGATTTTGCATTTGGTTTGCAGGAGCCCTACAAAACAAATGCACTTCGCCTTAATATTTTATGAGTGGAATGTGCTTACGGTACTTTGCGAGAACATTCCACTGCCATTTAACATCTAGCGGTTTTAAGCTTTTAATCTGAGTGATAAATCTAAGGCGCGAACATGCTTAGTGAGTGCGCCAACTGAGATATAGTCCACCCCTGTTTTGGCAAATTCGGCCAAGGTATCTAAGGTTACATTGCCAGAGACTTCAAGCTTAGCGCCGGCGCCTTTAGCTAGGTACTGGTTATTCATCTCTACGGCTTCGACCATCTTAGTGATGTCGAAGTTATCTAACATTATGATATCTGTGCCAGAGTCGAGTGCTAAGGCGAGCTCTTCGAGTGACTCCACTTCGACTTCAACGGGTTTATTCGGGTACAAGCTGCGGGCGGTATCTACGGCTTGGCGAATACCGCCACAGGCCATAATGTGGTTTTCTTTAATCAAAAAAGCATCATATAAACCAATACGATGGTTTTTTCCGCCACCGCAGGTGACGGCATATTTTTGTGCCGTGCGTAGGCCTGGAATTGTCTTGCGAGTATCCAACAAGCGAGTGTGAGTCCCCGCCAGTTTATCGACATAATGTTTGGTTAAGGTGGCAACACCAGAAAGTGTTTGGATAAAGTTCATTGCCGTGCGTTCGCCAGTGAGAATAGCGCGCGCAGGACCTGATAATTCACATAATAGCTGGTTGGGTAATACTAGATCGCCATCATCCACATGCCAATGCAGTGCGACTTCACCACCGAGTTGGTTAAAAACCTGCTCTGCCCATGCTTTACCACAAAAAACGCCTTCTTCACGGGTGATTAAAGTGGCTTCAGCGTACTTATCGGCGGGGATCAACATTGCTGTGATGTCGCCATAAGCGATGGCTTTGGTTTGATCGTTGATTTCGGTGCCACCTAAGTCTTCACTGAGGGCTGATTTTACTGATTGGCGGATATCGTTTTCTAACATAAGCGGAGTCCTTGCATTACGGCCTACTTGCATTTTAGGTTAAGATTACCACGGCCTTAGGTCTCACGGAACAGGTTGGAAGATTGAGCAAAAGGAGTAAGCTGCAGCCTTATTTAAATTGATAGTGGATGGTTTGCTCCATGATCTCAATGTTAAAAGATAGCTCAGTCAGTAAGTTCCGTGCGCAGGGTTTCTTCTTTGCTTGGAGGAATACTGTTAGAGTAAGCAGTAATATGTGGCATAGAGGATAAGCTCATAATGCGGTTTGATTCGGGTTGGTGTGATAGTGCGAGGCGTTGTGAGTCGCCACATTTTAATCAACGTCCCTTGAATGAAGTGAGTTTGTTAGTGATCCACAATATTAGTCTGCCCGCAGGCTGCTTTGGATTACCTTACATTGATCAATTATTTCAAGGGTGTTTAGATACTAATGCCGATTCCAGCTTTGCACCGCTCAAGGGCTTGCAAGTGTCGGCGCACTTTTTGATCCGCCGCAATGGCGAGCGTGTCCAATATGTAAGCTGTAATGACAGGGCTTGGCATGCTGGGGTGTCTCGTTATGGCGAGAGAGAGAATTGTAATGATTTTTCCATTGGTATTGAACTGGAAGGCACAGATGCTGAGCCTTACACTCCTGAACAATATCAGTCACTTATCGAGTTAACACAAGCCCTACTGGTAGAATATCCATTGCTGAGTATTGAACGGATTGTGGGTCATTGTGATATTGCGCCAATGCGGAAAACGGACCCAGGGCAAAGTTTTGATTGGGAAGGATATTTAGGCAAGTTAAAGGAATATACTCAGGCGTTGCGCTCTTAGTTAATCACTTAACTTTTTGGATTTTAGACGTATTCCATATAAACCTAGACTATTTATGGACAAATTATAGAGGTACAGCCCATGGCATTATTTTCACTCTTGGTCGCCATTTTAGTGGAGCGACTTAAATTTCTTCCTTCATCATGGCAATTTGATCGTTTACTGCAATCCTATCAGACAACATTTTTTGGTGATAAAGCGTCACTGACAAGCGTGATGATGGCGTTGGCGTTAGTGCTACCAGCCTTGTTGGTATATGTTTTATCTTGGTTAGTGGCGGGAATGTTTTGGGGCTTATTAAGTTTAGCCCTATGGATTGTTGTGGCCGTGGTTTGTTTTAACCATCAGAAACAGCGTGATATTTTCAAAAAATATATGCAAGCCGCTTGTCGCTCAGACGTCCAAGCTTGTTACCATTATGCCGCCGAACTCGATTGTAGCGAGTGTTTGGATGCTGTATCCGAGAAAGACCTTGGTGCCAAAGTGGGCCAAAGTGTTGCTTGGATTAACTATCGTTATTATGGTGCAGTGGCGCTGTTTTTCATTTTTTTAGGTCCAGTCGGTGCTGTACTGTATTGCACGGTACGTTTTTATGCCGAAGAGAATGCCCGTAAATCCCTAGAGCTACCCTTAGTCAATGAAGTGGTTACGCTACTGGATTGGTTACCGAGCCGGATTTTCGCCTTTGGTTATGCCTTAAGTGGTCAATTTAGTGAAGGTTTAGCGGCGTGGCGCCGTAATGGATTGACCTTAAATGTGAGCGCTCGTACTGTGGTTGCTGAAACGGCATTAGCGGCACAACCTTTACCAGAGGTCGCAAGTGCACCTATATGTGTACAATCAACCTTAGCATTATTAGTGCTCAGTAAACGTAACTTTACACTTATTGTTGCAATACTTTCATTACTGACCATTTTTGGATTGGTGAGTTAAAAGAAGGATGCTTTGCAGCTAGAATCGAGAACGCTTCGCTGCTAGGGTGTCGTTGTGCTCCTTCTAGTCTAGAATCTAGAGCCTAGCATCTATCCGCTGCGCTTTTGGCAGCGCCTAGTGGGCGAAGTCCGTGCTTTTGTCAAATGGTCTGACCCCATAAACATTTTTTTCCGCTATGCTCTCTCTTCGTGGGTGCTTTTGATCGAGATCGCTTTTAAGGAGTGATCTTCAATCTGGACATCAAAACGCTGATTTGATAAAGTGCGCTCACTCAAAAAAATTGGTAAGACCAATTTACAATGGAGCTGAGCGCCTGATGGCCTATAGTAAAATTAATCAGCCAAAAATTTCTGACGTGATCATGGCGCAATTAGAGCAAATGATCTTAGAGGGGAGTTTACAGCCCGGTCAGAAGTTACCGCCTGAACGCGAACTGGCGATCCAGTTTGAAGTGTCTCGACCTTCTTTGCGTGAAGCTATTCAAAAGCTTGAGGCAAAAGGACTGTTAATGCGCCGCCAAGGCGGTGGTACTTATGTCAAAGAACAACTCTGGCAGACCCTTGCCGATCCTATTGTTGAACTGATGAATTCAGATCCAGAGAGTCAGTACGACTTACTGGAGTTCCGCCATGCCACCGAAGGCATGATGGCCTATTTTGCGGCCCTGCGTGGTACCGACGCCGATATGCAAAATATCAAGCGTATGATCCTCGAGGTGGAAGCCGCCACCGATATCGAACAAAAAGCTGCTGCGATTGTGCGTTTTTATCGTGCTGTGGCGGAAGCGTCACATAACGTGGCTATGTTACACCTCGTTCTTAGTTTAACCCCTGTGCTGCATCAAAATGTGGCGCAAAACCTGGAGCTTTTAAGCCGCCGCGAAGAAGCTTCTACTATGGCTAACGATCACAGACGGGCCTTGCTCGCTGCCATCGTTCGTCGTGATCCCGACGCCGCCAGAGAAGCCTCGAATGAACACTTAAGTTACATCGAAGAGGTGATGTTATCTGTGCGGGAAGAAGATAGCCGGTTGCAGCGAAGCTTGCGCCGTTTAAAGAGTGGCGCTTAAGTTCTGTGATTTAGCTGCCAGCTAAATCGGAATATGCCGCAAACACCATTCATTATCATGTATATAGAGAAGGACAGTGTCATGTCTGAAGATATGCTACAAGACGTAGATCCGTTAGAGACTCAGGAATGGGTTGATGCCCTGCAAGCCGTGTTGGAACAGGAAGGCCCAGAGCGCGCGCATTTTTTACTAGAAAAGCTGATCGATAAAGCGCGTCGTAATGGCACTCACTTGCCTTATAACGCCACAACGGCTTACCTGAATACTATCCCTGCGGGTCAAGAGCCGCACATGCCTGGCAACCAAGAGATGGAACGTCGCATTCGCGCCATCATCCGTTGGAACGCTTTAGCTATGGTGCTTCGTGGTTCTAAGAAAGATTTAGAATTAGGCGGCCATATTTCAAGCTTCGCCTCAAGCGCGACTATTTATGACGTATGTTTTAACCACTTCTTCCGCGCACCCAATGAAAAAGACGGTGGCGATTTAGTGTATTTCCAAGGCCATATTGCCCCTGGTATTTATGCGCGTTCATTCTTAGAAGGTCGCTTAAGCGAAGACCAACTGGCTAACTTCCGTCAAGAAGTGGATGGTAAGGGTCTGTCTTCATACCCACATCCAAAACTGATGCCGGATTACTGGCAATTCCCAACGGTTTCTATGGGCTTAGGTCCTATCCAAGCGATTTATCAGGCGCGTTTCCTGAAATATCTGACTGACCGTGGTCTGAAAGATTGTTCAGCACAAACTGTTTACTGTTTCTTAGGTGACGGTGAGTGTGATGAGCCAGAAGCCTTAGGTGCGATTGGTTTAGCGGCCCGTGAAGAATTAGATAACTTAGTCTTCATCGTTAACTGTAACTTACAGCGTCTTGATGGCCCTGTACGTGGTAACGGTAAGATCATCCAAGAACTTGAAGGCGAATTCCGCGGCGCAGGCTGGGAAGTCGTTAAAGTGATTTGGGGTCGTTACTGGGATCCATTATTAGCCCGTGATACGAGCGGTAAGTTACTGCAGTTAATGGAAGAAACCGTTGACGGTGAATACCAAAACTGTAAAGCCAAAGGTGGCGCTTATACACGCGAACACTTCTTTGGTAAGTATCCTGAAACGGCCGAAATGGTGGCTAACATGTCAGATGATGACATTTGGCGCTTAAACCGTGGCGGTCATGATCCAGTGAAAGTGTACGCTGCCTTAGATCACGCACAAAAAACCAAAGGTCGCCCAACGGTGATTTTAGCTAAGACTGTAAAAGGTTACGGCTTAGGTGATGCGGGTGAAGGTAAAAACATCGCTCACAACGTGAAGAAAATGGGTATCGAGTCTATCCGTTACTTCCGCGATCGTTTCAATATTCCGATCCCAGATGACCAGTTAGAAGATCTGCCTTTCTATCACCCAGGTCCAGATTCTGAAGAAGTGAAGTACATGATGAGCCGTCGTGAAGCGCTGCATGGTAGCGTGCCACAACGTCGTCAAAAGTTCACCGAAGAGATGGAAGTGCCGTCACTGAAGATTTTCGATTCGATTTTACAGGGCTCTAACGGCCGTGAAATTTCATCGACTATGGCATTCGTTCGTGTTCTGACAGCTCTGCTGAAAGACAAGAAAATTGGCAAAAATATTGTGCCAATTATTCCTGACGAAGCTCGTACTTTCGGTATGGAAGGTTTGTTCCGTCAAGTGGGTATTTATGCTCACGAAGGCCAAAAATATATTCCGCAGGATTCTGACCAAGTTGCTTACTACCGTGAAGACAAAACCGGTCAAGTATTGCAAGAAGGGATTAACGAACTCGGCGCTATGTCTTCATGGGTATCAGCAGCGACGAGCTACTCAGTCAACGATACACCTATGATCCCGTTCTACATCTACTACTCAATGTTCGGTTTCCAACGTATTGGCGACATGGCTTGGGCTGCGGGTGATATGCGTGCTCGTGGTTTCTTAGTCGGTGGCACTTCAGGTCGTACAACGCTTAACGGCGAAGGTTTACAGCATCAAGATGGTCATAGCCACGTATTGGCGAACACTATCCCTAACTGTATTACTTACGATCCAACCTACGGCTACGAAATCGCCGTTGTGGTACAAGATGGTATCCGTCGTATGTACGGCGAAAATCAAGAAGATATCTTCTATTACTTGACCACAATGAACGAAAACTATGAGCAACCAGCCATGCCAGAAGGCGCGGAAGTGGGCATAGTAAAAGGTATCTACAAGTTAGAAACGGTTGCGGGTTCAGGTAAAGGCAAAGTTCAGTTAATGAGCTGTGGCACTATCCTTGAACAAACTCGTAAAGCGGCGCAAGCACTGGCGAAAGACTTTGGTATTACTGCCGACGTATTCAGTGTGACCAGCTTTAACGAATTGACCCGCGATGGTCAAGCCGCTGAGCGTTGGAACATGCTGCACCCAACCGAAACGCCAAAACAATCGTATATCAGCCAAGTGATTTCAAGTGATGCACCTGCAATCGTCGCGACTGACTATATGAAGATTTACGGCGAACAGTTACGTGCTTATATTCCTACCGATTACAAAGTATTAGGTACTGACGGTTTCGGTCGTTCAGACAGCCGCGAGAATCTGCGTCACCACTTCGAAGTGGATGCTAAGTTCATCGTTATTGCGGCGCTGAAATCACTGGTTGATCGCAAAGAGCTGCCTGTCGATGTGTTAGCAAAAGCCATTAAAGAATATGGTATCGACGCTGACAAGATCAATCCACAGTACGCGTAAGAGGCAATAAAAATGGCTGAATTAAAAGAAGTTTTTGTTCCTGATATCGGCGGCGATGAAGTGCAAGTGATCGAAATTTGTGTGGCTGTGGGTGATACCTTAGCTGCAGAAGAATCGATTCTTACCGTCGAAAGCGACAAGGCGACTATGGATATTCCAGCGCCTTTCGCCGGTGTTTTAGCCGAATTGAAAGTGGCTGTGGGCGATAAAGTATCTGAAGGTACATTGATTGCTATGATGCAAGCGGCGGGCGCGGCAGTTGCCGCTCCGGCTCCAGTTGCAGCACCCGCTCAGGCGGCACCAGCATCTGCACCGGTTCAAGCGGCTCCTGCCCCTGTGGCTGCTGCTCCTGCGACGGGCGCAACCAAAGTGGTTGAAGTCACTGTGCCAGATATCGGTGGCGACACTGATGTATCGGTTATCGAAGTATTGGTTGCTGTCGGTGACACGATTGAAGTTGATAGCGGTTTAATTACCCTAGAAACAGACAAAGCGACGATGGACGTGCCATCACCTTTCGCGGGTGTGGTTAAAGACGTTAAAGTTGCAGTTGGCGATAAAGTGTCGCAAGGCTCTTTAGTCATCATGCTTGAAGTGGGCGGTGCTGCACCTGCTGTGGCTCCAAGCGTTAGCGCGGCAGCTGCAACTGTGGCCCAAGCTGCTCCTGCCGCTACGGTAGCGCCAGTGGCCGCAGCACCTGCTGCACCAGCGGCAAGTGTGGTTGCGGTAAAAGAAATTCAAGTGCCGGATATTGGCGATGCCAGCAATGTCGATGTGATCGAAGTGCTCGTCTCTGTCGGTGATGAAATCACTGCCGACCAAGGTTTGATTACGCTTGAAACTGACAAAGCCACCATGGAAGTGCCTGCGCCATTCGCCGGTAAACTGCTGTCTTTGACTGTTAAAGTGGGTGACAAGGTTTCTCAAGGTAGCGTCATTGCGACGATTGAGACGACTTCTGTTGCAATAGTAAGTGCGGGTGCAGCTCCAGCAGCGGTAGCTCAAGCTGCTGTTCCAGCTCCAGTGAGCGCTGCACCCGTTGCAGCCCCAACACCTGCAAGCCGTCCACCAGTACCCCATCACCCAAGCGCAGGTACACCTGTGTCTACTGGTGCGGTACATGCGTCTCCTGCGGTACGTCGTTTAGCCCGTGAGTTTGGTGTCGACTTGACCCAAGTGACAGGTTCTGGCCGTAAAGGTCGCATCATGAAAGAAGACGTACAGGCGTATGTGAAATACGAACTGTCGCGTCCGAAAGCGACTGCGGCAACTTCTGTTGGTTCAGGTAATGGCGGCGGTCTGCAAGTGATTGCAGCACCTAAAGTTGATTTCAGTAAGTTTGGTGAAGTGGAAGAGATTCCATTAAGCCGTATCCAGAAGATTTCTGGCCCTAACTTACACCGCAACTGGGTGACTATCCCTCACGTGACTCAGTTCGATGAAGCTGATATCACTGAAATGGAAGAGTTCCGCAAGCAGCAAAACGATGTAGCGGCGAAGAAAAAAGCCGATTACAAGATCACGCCTTTAGTGTTTATGCTGAAAGCTGTGGCTAAAACGTTGCAACAGTTCCCTGTGTTCAACTCGAGCTTAAGCTCTGATGGCGAATCACTGATCCAGAAAAAGTATTTCCACATCGGTGTGGCGGTTGATACGCCAAACGGTTTGGTTGTGCCAGTCGTGCGTGACGTGGATAAGAAAGGCATTATCGAGTTATCTCGTGAACTGGCTGATATCTCTATCCGTGCCCGTGATGGCAAGCTGAAATCTGCTGATATGCAAGGTAGCTGTTTCACCATTTCAAGTTTAGGTGGTATTGGCGGTACGGCGTTTACGCCTATCGTGAACTACCCAGATGTGGCGATTTTAGGTGTGTCTAAATCTGAAATTAAGCCTAAGTGGAATGGTAAAGAGTTCGAACCTAAATTGATGTTGCCGCTGTCACTATCATACGATCACCGCGTGATCGATGGTGCCATGGCTGCACGTTTTAGTGTAACGCTGTCAGGAATTCTGTCCGATATTCGTACTTTGGTTCTGTAAGCATATAAGGCTGCTCATCTTGAGTAGCCTTTTGTTTATTGTGATCAGTATCAAACACAGGTTAAAATGCGCCCACCTTACGCGCTGGCGCATTTTCGGTTGGCAGGATAGCTCCTCCAACGGATTGAATGAGAATTAGAGGAAAACATGAGTAACGAAATCAAAACTCAGGTAGTGGTATTAGGTGCAGGTCCTGCAGGTTATTCTGCGGCTTTCCGTGCTGCTGACTTAGGTCTGGAAACCATCATAGTTGAACGTTTTAGCACTTTAGGTGGCGTGTGTCTTAACGTGGGTTGTATCCCATCTAAAGCCTTACTGCACGTTGCTAAAGTTATCGAAGAAGCCAAAGCGGTTGCCGCTCACGGCGTGGTCTTCGGCGAGCCAACTATCGATTTAGATAAGTTACGTGGCTTTAAAGAAAAAGTCATTGGCCAATTAACTGGCGGATTGGGCGGCATGTCCAAAATGCGTAAAGTTAACGTGGTTAACGGTTTTGGTAAATTCACTGGCCCTAACACGCTAGAAGTGGTTGCTGAAGATGGCACTGTGACTAAAGTGACTTTCGAGCAAGCGATCATTGCAGCGGGTTCTCGCCCAATCAAACTGCCATTTATTCCGCATGAAGATCCACGTATTTGGGATTCGACTGACGCATTAGAACTGAAAGAAGTTCCAGGCAAGTTGTTAGTGATGGGCGGCGGTATTATCGGCCTAGAAATGGGTACTGTGTACGCTTCTTTAGGCAGTGAAATCGACGTGGTTGAAATGTTCGACCAAGTGATCCCTGCGGCTGATAAAGACGTTGTTCGCGTATTCACTAAGCAAATCAAGAAGAAATTCAACCTGATCCTTGAAACTAAAGTCACAGCGGTAGAAGCCCGTGAAGACGGTATCTATGTTTCTATGGAAGGTAAGAGCGCACCAACTGAAGAAGTCCGTTACGATGCCGTATTGGTAGCAATTGGCCGCGCACCTAATGGCAAGTCGTTAGATGCTGAAAAAGCAGGTGTTAACGTTGATGAGCGTGGCTTTATCAAGGTTGATAAGCAACTGCGTACTAACGTACCGCACATCTATGCAATTGGTGACATCGTTGGTCAACCAATGTTGGCTCACAAAGGCGTGCACGAAGGCCATGTAGCGGCTGAAGTTATCGCTGGCATGAAGCACTATTTCGATCCAAAAGTCATCCCATCTATTGCTTACACTGACCCTGAAGTCGCTTGGGTTGGTCTGACTGAGAAAGAAGCGAAAGAGCAAGGTATTGCTTACGAAACCGCAACTTTCCCATGGGCTGCAAGTGGTCGTGCGATTGCGTCAGATTGTTCTGAAGGTATGACTAAGCTGATTTTCGACAAAGACACTCACCGCGTGATCGGTGGTGCTATTGTGGGTGTTAACGGCGGCGAGCTGTTAGGCGAAATCGGTCTAGCGATTGAAATGGGTTGTGATGCTGAAGATTTAGCATTAACCATTCACGCTCACCCAACACTGCACGAATCAGTAGGCTTAGCGGCTGAAATGTACGAAGGTTCTATTACTGATTTGCCAAACCCAAAGGCAAAGAAAAAGTAATTTAGCTGTCGATTAAAAAAGCGCTCACTTGAGCGCTTTTTTATTGCCTGTATTTTTTTGTAACTTTTATGTAAACAAGCGGGTGAATTGAAGGGATTGAGCTGCTACAGTACAACTATGGTATGCGGTAAGTTGTCACATGCAAACAAAAATAATTAGAACAATTCTGACATGTTTCATCCTTTCACTGATTAGCGTCCATTCGGCTTGGGCGGGCGGCTTCGTGCAGCGTGTTTTTACCGATAGAGACGGTTTAGCTGTCACCAGCATCCGAGGTTTAGCCTTAGATGACTACGGTTTTGTATGGGCAGCGACTGAGCAGGGCTTGTATCGGGTCAGTAATTCTAAGGTGCGGCGCATTGATAAAATTGGCACGGAATCACGGCTTGCGGATGACTTTTTAACGACAGTGGTGAACATCGACCGAGACAAGTTATTGGTCAGTACCAATGCCGCGATTTACCTTTACGATATAGTACAAAATCAATTTACCGCGTTTGGTTCTCCCTATCTATTCCCGCAGTTTCCAGGTGGTGCGCTGATATCGGCAGCCCGCAAGAATAGCAAAACATGGCGATTATTAATTGATAATGGTCAGATCTATGAGTTTTCTCCTTCAAAGTCTGAACTGCGCCTTATCACCCAATTAGCTGTTAATCGCGACCTTCCTTGGCGCAAGTTATTACTTATGCCCAATGGACACATGTTGGTTGCGGGGCAGTTGCAGCTAGAACTTCTCGATAACAAGGGCGAACGGCTGTTCCAATACCCTTGGACCGAATCTATGGGCAGTATTCTCGATATGTTGGAGGATACTCAACATAGGATCTGGATTGCGACAGGGCGTGGTGTTTATCAATTAGATCAAATCGCTCATCAAATTACACCTGTGCCAGAATTACCCGATTGGAGCACAGCGATCATTGAAGATGCTAAAGGGTATTTGTGGTTTGCCAGTCGTATTGGCTTGTTAAAATGGTCGCCTGAGACGCGGTTGATTGAGAATTATCAGCAAGAGTTGAAGGCTGAGGCCAACATGGAAACGCTGAAAGCCATGTTGTTTGATGATGCAGGCTTGATGTGGGTTGGAGGCTCTGGTGATGGATTGGCATTGTTAGCGTCACCGCCTGATTTCATTCTTGATACTTATGCGGCAGATGAACCCTATCAGCTGAGCGATGCCATGACTTGGTCTGTACATGCCAGTGATGAAGGGGTTTGGCTCGGTTCTTCTAGTTTAGATTTTGTTGCTAAGGGCAGTAAAAAAGCGGTTAACATTCCGATTGAGGGGTTTAATCCCCACGAAAGTATTTATGATATTAGTGAGTTTGAGGACCATTATTTACTGATCTCAACAACCAGTGGTCTTTTTGTTATTGATAAAGAGACCTTGCAAGGCAGCAGTTTTTCTAAATGGACTCACGGTCAGGATGACTTTAAAAATAAGCTCATATATAAAACTTATCGGGATCCCAAACTGAAAGGACGTGTCTGGATTGCGACTACCACGGGACTCTATTTTTGGGAAATGGGACTCTATGAGCCCCAGCCATTTGATATTGATAAGTCATCGAACGAATTTGATGGCCCCAAGCGGCCAGTGATCCGCACGATTTATCGTACCTCTGACGGTCGTCTTTGGGTTGGCGGTAAAAAAGTCTTTGGTTACATAGACAGTCAAAACGAGTTTCATGATCAACGGCACTTATTTAATGCTTTTGCGGCACAACCAACGATTAGCCATATTGAAGAAATGTCCCCGGGAATTATCTGGTTTGGTTCCTATGAAAAAGGTTTGTTTGAATATCAGCAGCAGGCGGAATCGTTAGTTTCACTGACTTCCGAATGGCAATTAAATTGTAGTTCAGTGTTTTTTATTCAAAAGACCCCTAAGTCAAATCTTGTGGGTTGTGCTGATTCTTTGATTCGTCAGGATATTCAAACTGGCAATATCGCCATGTTTAATCAACTCGATGGTTTGATTTCCGATGAAATGAACGAGGGCGCTTATTTTTATTCGCCAAAAACAGGCTTTTACTTAGGAACACCTGAAGGTGTGATGCGACTCGATGTCAATAGGCTGGTCAATCGTATAACCGATGACCATGTGATGCTTGAATCTGTCTCTGTGTACTATAACAACACGACAGAAGTATCCTTGTTGCCGCGTAACCTGATGACCATCAAACCCGATGCGAATATGGTGAGTTTTCAAATCACTAACTTAGATTACCTCGATGATTCGCCAATCCAATTTAAATACCGATTACGCTATCAGGATGAAGATAGCCATTATGTCTTGTTGCAGGGGGAATCTCAGATCAACCTCGCAGGATTAGCTGCGGGTGGCTATGTGTTAGATGTTTTAAGTCAAGTTAATGGGATATGGTCAGATAAGCCGTTCTCTTATCCTTTTTATGTTGAGCAGCATTGGTGGTTATCCCAAGGTTTTAAAGGTATTTTGCTGCTGTTATTTTCAATTATTGCTTTAAGTCTTGCTTGGTATCGACAACGACAGATCAATACATTTAAGCAGATGAATCTGGCATTAACGGAAAGTGAGGACAGGTTAAGGCAGTCTTTGCGCGGCAGTGACTCAGATCTCTGGGAGTGGCATAAAAATACTCAGGCATTTCACCTTGATAATCGCGGTTCGGTGCTTGGTACGCATGCCAATGAGATTGTGGTGAGCTTAGAGGATTTGCCTGTGCATCCGCAGGATAGGGAGAAAGCTCTCGCTCAGTGGGACAACATGATGGCGGGTGAGATTGACCGATTCGAGGCCGAATATCGCTATCAGCGTAAGGACGGTAATTGGGGATGGCTGAGGGTTAGAGGGCGGCCAGTTGCTCGCAATAAGCACTCAAATGAAATTGAACGGGTCGCGGGTATTTATAGCGATATTACTGTGCAACGCCAGCTAGAAGATGAAATTAATTTATTGGCGAAAGCGTTTGGCAATACCTCTGAAGGTGTGTTGATTTTAGATGTCGAAGGCGGTATTCGCGTTGCGAATTACGCTGCGCAACAAATTATTGGTATAGATTCTGACGACTTAGTCGGGCAACCATTTGCACAATTCGTACAGATGAATGACGGATTAGCATCGGAAATCAAGCAACTTCTCCGTGATAGTCAGTCTTGGACTGGAGAGCGGGAGTTAATCCGCGCCAATCAGCAACTTTGTCCTGTGTGGCTAAACGTGTCGGTGATGCAAAGCATTAACGGGAAAGTAACCCACTATGTGGTGGTATTTTCTGATATCACGGAGCGTAAACGTACTGAAGCCGATTTACGCCGTTTGGCTAATTACGATGTGCTTACTGGGTTGCCAAATCGCTCCTTATTTTCTAGCCGTCTATTACAGTCGATTCAAGCTGCGCAGCAAACAGGTGAGAAACTGGCGCTACTGTTTTTAGATCTCGATAGATTTAAGCATGTTAATGATTCCTATGGTCATAGCATGGGCGATGCACTGCTGGTCGAAGCATCAAGCCGACTGCAATCTTGTATTTCCAGCGAGCATTTACTCTGTCGTTTTGGTGGCGATGAATTTGTGATTTTACTCCGCAATGCAAACAGCATTGACGATATTAACCATGTCGCCGAGCGCCTGTTGGAGCAAATTGTCGCGCCTTTTAAGTTATATGGTCGGGAATTTTATATTTCGACCAGCATAGGCATCAGTATTTGGCCCGACGATGCGGTGCAGCCTGAGGCTTTTATCAAGAATGCCGATCTTGCTATGTACCATGCCAAAGAAGAAGGGCGAGGCAATTTCCAATATTATTCCTCGGAGCGTAATGCTCAAGCCCTCTATCATTTACGGCTTGAGGCCGATTTACGCAAAGCCATAGAACGGCAAGAGTTCGAGCTTTATTACCAGCCGCAAATTGATATTTTACGTAACGATAAGCTCATAGGAATGGAGGCATTAATTCGCTGGAAACATCCGCTGGACGGCTTTATTCGTCCCGATATTTTCATCAAAGTCGCCGAGGCCTGCGGTTTAATTGTTGATATTGACCGCTGGGTATTAAGACAAGCCTGTGTGCAGGGAGCCAATTGGACTAAGCGCTATGGCTCGGGCTTTAAGTTGTCGGTTAATATTTCGGCGGTGCATTTTAGGCAGCCAGATTTTATTGAAGATATTCAAAGAATTTTACAAGAAACCCAAATGCCAACAGCATCTTTAGGATTAGAAATCACCGAAGGCGTATTGATGAAGGAGTTGCATGTCGCTAAAGACCATCTGACTCGATTGAAATCTTTGGGGATCGAGGTTGCCATCGATGACTTTGGTACTGGGTATTCTTCACTTGCTTATTTGCGTAATTTTGAGGTCAATACTCTAAAAATTGATCGCTCCTTTTTGATTGATATCGCCACTAATACCGCAGATCAGGCGATTGTGAGCAGTATTATTGAATTAGCCCGTAACCTTAAATTAAATGTGGTTGCTGAAGGGATTGAGACGGTTGAGCAGTTAGAGCAAGTCTTTAGCCGTGGCTGTTATATTATTCAAGGGTATTATTTTGCTAAGCCTATGTGCGTTGATGATTTTGAGCGCTATTTAGAGACAGATAACAAAATCGTCTCTATTGATCATTAAGCTAGAAACATAGTCTATTATTGGCTCGCGAATACTTAATATTTGTACAGCTGATGGGCAATCGTCTGCACGATATAAGCCTGTGAGCTTGAGATGTAAACGTTATCGTCTTCAGTGGTGATGGATATTTTGTTTAGCGGTTTATTCAATTAAACTTCATCTGTTTGTATAAAGAGTACACAAACTTATCACTAGTCGGTCCAGATAAAATATGACTGACGGTTAAATCGATAAGTTTGTTAATATAACTCGGATTTTTATCCCATAAAAAGTAGCCTCACATGATGCGTCAACTACTCGCTTCTATTATTTTGTGTTTGTGTGTTACCCCGTCTTTGGCTGCAGAGCGCCTTAAAATTGGTGTCGTACTCAGTGGTGGTGGTGCTAAAGGCGCCGCTCACGTGGGCGTGCTCAAAATATTAGAAGAACATAACATCCCAGTCGATTATATCGCGGGCACCAGTATAGGCGCCTATGTCGCTGGCATGTATTCACTGGGTTACAGTGCGAGTGAAGTGGAAGCTATCATGATGGGGGTCAACTGGGACAGTGGTTACTCGGACACCATACCGCGCAATATTTTGAGTTACAGGGATAAACAGTTACGTGACCGTTACAATATTCCGTTAAACATTGGCTATAACGAAGGCCAAGTGAGGGCGCCAAGTGGTCTGCTACGTGGACAGACTATGTCACAACTTTTACGTCAGTCGACAGATCTGGTACAGCAATTTGGTCATTTTGATGATTTAGCCATTCCCTACCGAGCGGTTGCAACCGACTTAGAAACTAGCTTACCTGTGGTGATTAGTCACGGCAGTATGGTTAAAGCCATGCAAGCGTCTGCAACTGTACCTGGTGCACTTCAGCCCGCACAAATTGAAGGCAAGTTATTGGTCGATGGTGGTATTGCTAATAACATGCCCGTCGATGTGGTTAAGGCCATGGGAGCCGATATTATTATCGCCGTCGATATTGGCTCGCCTCTGGTTAAAAAAGATAAATTAGACAGTACTATCGCAGTGCTTGATCAGCTCTCTAATTTTTTGACCAATGCCAGCACTGAAAAACAAAAACAATTACTGACAGATAAAGATGTATTGATCCGACCCGCGATTGACGCCCTCAGCACCACTGATTTCACTATTATGCCGCTGGCATTAACCCTTGGAAAAGAAGCCGCTAATGGTCAGCTTTATAAGTTGAGCAGTATGAGCGTGAGCCCCGAGGAATATGCCGCCTACGTCGAGGATAAAAAAGCCAAAGGTAAATTATTAATGGCGGATGTACGTCATCCCATTAATGAAATCGTATTTGAAAACCAATCTAAGGTGAGTTTGAATCTCTTGACGGAAACCTTGAATATTAAACCTGGGCAAGCTGTATCTAAAGACGAGCTTAATGAGGCGTTAAAGCGTATTTACTCCCTCAATAAATTTGAGCGTGTCGATGCTGAATTTGTAGAAGGTGAGGATGGCCGCATACTCACAGTCACCACTAAGGCTAAGTCTTGGGGGCCGAATTATTTCCAACTGGGCTTTAATTGGGAGGATGACTTTAATTCAGAATCTGCCATCAGTTTTGATATGGCTTATACCATGACCGATTTGACCTTTAATGGTGGCGAGTGGCGCAATGAGGTGAAGCTCGGCATTGAAAAGTTGTTTGCAACTGAGTTCTATCAGCCTTTAGACAGGGACCAACAGTTCTTTAGCCGTGCCCGTTATCAATACGATACCCGTGATTGGGACTTATACGATAATAACAGTCGTATCTTAACCTTCGACAAGAAAACCCATACGATTGAATTAGGCATAGGTTATAACTACACCTTACAAGGGATGATTGAGTTAGGCTTAGTCGCAGAGAAGGGGTCGATAGTCAATGATGTTTGGCTAACGCAGGACTTAGATTTTAGTTCCTATGGTGCTTACTTTAGGTTCGGTTACGATAGCTTAGATAGCATTAGCTTTCCAACATCAGGTAATCGCGTAACCTTAAACGTCTACGTGCGCAATGAAGATTTCAATGACAGTATCGACGATAATCAAAACCAATTTAGTGTGCAAATAGAGGCCGACTGGAAAGGTGCCTTGAGTGTAGGTAACCACGCTTTTGTTGGTAAGGCATCGATTGCTACCAACAATAATGATGGTGTCAATACGCTGCATTTATCCGAGCTGGGAGGATTCTTAAACCTGTCTGGTTACCATAAAGACTCCATTATGGGCGCACATAAAGTGTTTGGGGCCTTTATTTATCAATATGATCTCGGGCGTGATGCGCTAGGTATGACAGATTATCCTCTATACCTAGGTTGGAGCTTAGAGGCGGGGAATGTCTGGGACGAGCGTACTGACGTCACCCTGACCGATCTGATTTATGCATCGAGTCTTTATATCGGTACAGATACTTCCATGGGACCCGCGGCACTTGGTTTTGGGATCACAGATCTTGGTGATAAGTCCTTCTATTTATTTGTGGGTAAAAACTTCTAGTTTGAGATTTGTGTAAAGAACTTAAGGGCATGACTGAGGTTGTGCCCTTATTTTTTGGTCGATGGAAAACCTATAAGCGTTATCCCATGGAAGTTATCTTGCCGAAATAGCTAAGAGTGTCGCTAAAGTGTCATATCCTTTTACAAAATCTTACTACTGTGAGGCGTGTCAAGATGCTAAGGTTTTGCGGGAAAAATAATAACTCTCAACGGAAGCTGGGGAAAACAATGAAGAAGATAAGCACACTGGCACTGAGTATCGCCTTGAGTTTAGGTTTAGCGGCTTGTAGTACTGAGCCTAAAACTGAAGCCGTCGCGGTGTCTGGTATTGAATTGCAAAACTTTGATGCCTCAGTTCGCCATCAAGATGATTTCTATTACAGCGTTAACGGAAAATGGTTGGCAAATACGCCTATTCCTGCTGACAAATCTAACTATGGCGCGTTTTCTGTGTTGTACGACCAAAGCCAAGATGCATTGAAGAAAATTATCGACGAAGCGGCCGCTAAAAAGAATCCTGCCGCAGGCTCGAATGAGCAGAAAATCGGTGATTTCAATGCCAGTTTCATGAATACCGATTTACTTGAAACCTTAGGTGTTACACCACTAAAGCCTTTGCTGGCAGATATCGCAGCCGTAAAAACGCACGCTGACTTACCCGCTGTGATGGGCAAATTACTGACGAAGGGTTCTGGTATTCCTTTTGGTTTTTACGTCAATAATGACGCTAAAAACTCAACTCAGTATGCGGTGTATTTAAGCCAGTCAGGCCTCACGCTACCGGATCGCGATTATTACCTTAAAGATGACCCTAAATTTGCCGCTAATCGTCAAGCCATGGCGAAGTATGTGACAGAGATACTGACTGAAGCAGGTTACAAGGACGCTAAACGTGCGGCTAAAAACGTCGCTGACATCGAAATGATGATCGCCAAAAGTCAGTGGAGCCGAGTCGAATCCCGTGATGCCAACAAGGCATACAACAAGTTAGATCGTGCTGAACTGCAAAAGTTAACCAGTCAATTCGATTTTAATGCCTTTGCTGCGAGTGCGGGCTTAGGCGATAAAGTGACTGAAGTGATCGTGCGTCAGCCCTCTTATTTTGAAAAACTCGGCGCCAGTTTCGAGACATTCCCAGTATCGGCTTGGCAGGATTATCTTGCGTTCCACTTAGTGGATAGCTACGCCGAGTTACTGAGTAAAAACTTTGTTGATTTGAACTTCGCCTTTAAGAGCAAAACCTTAATGGGTATCGAAGAGCAGCAGCCACGCTGGAAAAAAGCAGTTGATGGTGCTGACCAAGTGATTGGTGAGTTAGTGGGTGAAGAGTATGTTAAGCAATACTTCAAGCCAGAAGCTAAAGCGCGCATGGAAACTATGATCAAAAACTTGATCAAAGGTTTTGAAGTCAGCATTAATGAACTTGAGTGGATGACGCCAGAAACCAAAGTCGCCGCCCAAGAAAAACTGGCTAAATTTACTTACAAAATTGGCTATCCAGATAAATGGAAAGATTACTCAGGTTTAGATATTAAGGCTGACGAGTTAGTCGGTAACTACATGCGTTACGCTCAGTTTGAATATCAAGACATGATTAACAAGCTAGGCAAGCCAATTGATCGTACGGAATGGGGCATGACACCACAAACGGTGAATGCTTATTACAGTCCAGTGAAAAACGAAATTGTGTTCCCTGCTGCGATTCTGCAACCGCCATTCTTTAATATGGATGCCGATGATGCCGTTAACTACGGTGGTATAGGTGCCGTGATCGGCCATGAAATTAGCCATGGTTTTGATGACCAAGGCGCTAAATACGATGGTGATGGCAACCTGCGTGATTGGTGGTCAGATAAAGACAGAGAAGAGTTCCAAAAACGCGGTAAGCAGTTGTCTGCGCAATACTCAGGTTATGAGGCAATGCCCGGCAAGTTTGTTAATGGTGATTTGACCTTAGGGGAAAACATCGGCGACTTAGGTGGTTTAACCGTTGCGGCACGTTCGTATTTGATGAGCCTTAACGGCAAACCTGCACCTGTGCTCGATGGTTTAACGGGCGAGCAACGCTTCTTTGTGGGTTGGTCGCAAGTATGGCGCCGTAATTACCGTGATGAAGAGCTGAGCCGTCGTTTGCTGACAGATCCGCATTCACCAAGCCATTATCGTGCCATGGGTACGCCACGTAACGTGGAAGCCTTCTATAAGGCCTTCGATATGAAACAAGGCGATAAAATGTATTTAACACCAGATGAGCGTGTGAAAATTTGGTAATACATTCATTAGATTGAAATAAGAAAAGCCAGACAATGTCTGGCTTTTTTATTGATGACCATAATCTAGGATGCTGCCGATTAATGTCCGTAACCTAAGGATTCGATTTTAGTGACTTTATTATCAGTGGCATACAGGCGACGCATTAAGCGTGTTGGTCCAAAGTCATAGGTCCATTCTTGATACTCAGTTGGCAACTTGCTGGGATCGATCACCCTGTCTCCGTTAGCGTTGAGATAAGTCGCGGGCAGACTGTATTCTCGAATATCACTGGGCGAGCCGCATTTATCCTGCACAGTCGTTAAAGTATCGCCCGTATTGATCACTTGTTGTTTACAGTGCATGGTCTCACCTGCACTAGCGGGTAAACAGGTGGACATGAGTATTAAGCCCATGGGCAGTATTAAGGACAGGTATTTCACATTGAATTCCTTCTGGTGCATACACCATTGTGCTATTTATCCGTAGGGCAAAGACTAAGCTTATCCGCCCTGCAGAAACGCAGTGTGTTGTGACGTTATTTTGCCAAAATTGTTGTTAATGCCAACAAACTCTCGGCCTGATGATGGGCGATAATCCACTTAGCATCGCCTCTTTGTTCTGGCGCAGGGATCGCGACCGTTTGCATGTTGGCTGCTCTGGCGGCAATTAAGCCGTTAAAGGAATCTTCGATGGCAAGACAACAACGGGGATCAACATCTAACGCCTTAGCGCAATTCAAATAAACTTCTGGGTGGGGTTTGCCATAGGTGAGTCCCTCGGCCGATTGTACTGCCATAAATTTATCACTGAGTCCTAGCTTAGAAAGAACTGCCTCAATAATAGTGTAGAACGACGAGGTCGCTAAGCCGATTTTAAGGCCAAGCGCTTGGCAGTGATCAATCGCTTCGTGGACGCCCAGCATAGCTTCGCCGCTAACCAGAATTTCATTTGCAACTTTATCAACAATCGTTTGGCTGACCTTGGCATTATCATAGTGTGGCCAAGGTGCCTTGTGGTACCAATAATCGACGCATTGATCGATGCGTAAGCCCGTGGTTTGTTGAATCGTTTCTATCGTCACTGGCACGCCGAGTGCGGATAACACTTCATACTCGACTCGCTGCCATAGGGGTTCTGAATCGATTAAAACGCCATCCATATCAAAAATAACGGCTTGAATGCTAAGGGATGTCATTGGTACTCCGATGGACTAAGGAAATAACTGAGATATGCAGTAAATTAAGCCTGAGTGTAAGTTCTTGCACTGCATCTTAAAAGCCAAAATGCAGCAAGATGAGAAAAATTTATACCTATTTGCTCTGGGGCGCGGAAAATTGCTTGTTCGATTTAAAATTAATGAAACATTGTTAACTATTTGTAGTGTATGGTTTTTTGTCTGTTTTCAAACTATTGTCTAATTTCACTTGTTTTAATCTTCCCGTAAGTTGGCATTCGCCGCCGGATTTAGTCCTTATTTCGCTTTTTGCCGAGTGTGACCTGATTCATACTTTTGCAAAGCTGTAGTATACTGCAGGCCGGAAATACGGGTCGATCATGTCGGACTGTCAGCTTCAATTAAGAAGACGTGCAGTTTCGTTGTTAGAGCGCCAAACAAAGAGGAATGTTGCCGTGCTAGAAGCATATCGTAAACACGTCGCAGAACGTGCTGCAGAGGGCGTAGTCCCTAAGCCATTAGATGCACATCAAGTGGCTGAACTGGTTAAGTTAATTCAAAACCCACCCGCAGGTGAAGAGGCTTTCGTTCTCGACCTGCTTGAAAATCGAATTCCCCCAGGTGTTGATGAAGCCGCTTATGTTAAGGCTGCTTTTTTAGATGCGGTTGCCAAAGGCACTGAAAAATCACCGATTCTGTCTGCTGAGCGTGCTACTGAGTTATTAGGCACAATGCAAGGCGGCTACAACATCGAACCTCTGATCGCGCAGTTGGATAATCCAGCGTTAGCACCTTTAGCCGTTAAAGCGTTATCTCACACTCTGCTGATGTTTGATTCTTTCCACGATGTGGTTGAGAAGATGGAAGCGGGCAATGAGTTTGCTAAGCAAGTGGTTGAAGCGTGGGCGAATGCAGATTGGTATTTAAGCCGTCCAAAACTGGCCGACAAAGTCACTCTGACAGTATTTAAAGTTTCTGGTGAAACCAACACCGATGACTTGTCACCTGCACCAGATGCATGGTCACGTCCTGATATCCCATTGCACGCGTTAGCTATGCTGAAAAACGCCCGTGATGGTATCGAGCCTGATGTTGCTGGCGCCGTTGGCCCAGTGAAAAAAATTGAAGCATTAAAAGCACAAGGTCATCCATTAGTATATGTGGGTGACGTTGTGGGTACGGGTTCATCACGTAAATCTGCGACTAACTCAGTACTGTGGTTTATGGGCGATGATATTCCATTCGTACCCAACAAGCGCGCTGGTGGTTTCTGCCTTGGCGGTAAAATTGCACCGATTTTCTTCAACACTATGGAAGATGCGGGCGCACTGCCAATCGAGCTTGACGTAAACAAGATGGAAATGGGCGATGTGATTGACATCTACCCATACGCCGGTGTGGTTAAGCGTCACGATAGCGACGAAGTGATTTCAGAATTCAGCTTAAAAACTGAAGTCTTGTTAGACGAAGTTCGTGCTGGTGGTCGTATTCCATTGATCATCGGTCGTGGTTTAACTGACAAAGCCCGTGACGTATTAGGCTTAGGGTTATCTGACGTCTTTGTACGTTCTCAAGATGTCGCTGATACTGGCAAAGGTTATACACTTGCACAGAAGATGGTCGGTAAAGCTTGTGGCGTAGCGGGTGTGCGTCCTGGTCAATACTGCGAACCTAAGATGACGTCTGTCGGTTCACAAGACACGACAGGTCCTATGACCCGTGATGAGCTGAAAGATTTAGCTTGTTTAGGTTTCAGTGCTGATTTGACTATGCAGTCATTCTGTCACACTGCGGCTTATCCAAAGCCAGTGGATGTGAACACACATCATACTCTGCCAGATTTCATCATGAACCGCGGCGGTGTATCACTGCGTCCAGGTGACGGTGTTATCCACTCATGGTTAAACCGTATGCTGCTACCAGATACCGTTGGTACGGGTGGTGACTCACATACGCGTTTCCCAATTGGTATTTCATTCCCAGCGGGTTCTGGCTTAGTAGCATTTGCTGCTGCGACTGGCGTTATGCCACTCGACATGCCTGAATCCGTATTAGTGCGCTTCAAGGGCAAAATGCAACCGGGTATCACACTGCGTGATCTGGTTCATGCTATCCCATTAAAAGCCATTGAACTGGGCATGCTGACCGTTGAGAAGAAAGGTAAAGTAAACATCTTCTCTGGTCGCGTACTGGAAATCGAAGGCTTAGAATCACTGAAAGTTGAACAAGCTTTCGAACTGTCTGATGCTTCAGCTGAGCGCTCTGCTGCCGGTTGTACCATCAAGTTAGACAAAGAACCTATCATTGAATACCTGAACTCAAACATTATCATGCTCAAGTGGATGATCGCTGAAGGTTATGGCGATCGTCGTACGATTGAACGTCGTATCAAAGGCATGCAAGAGTGGTTAGCCAATCCTGAGCTGATGAGCGCCGATAAAGATGCTGAGTACGCTGCAGTAATCGAAATCGACCTAAATGACATCAAAGAGCCAATCCTGTGTGCGCCAAACGATCCTGATGATGCCGTTTTACTGTCATCTGTTGCGCAAACTAAGATTGATGAAGTGTTCGTAGGTTCTTGTATGACTAACATTGGCCACTTCCGCGCAACCGGTAAGATGCTAGACAAGTTTGCTAAAACCCTGCCAACACGTCTGTGGATTGCACCACCGACTAAGATGGATAGAGATCAGCTGACTGAAGAAGGCTACTACGCGATTTTTGGTCGTGTAGGTGCGCGCATCGAGATCCCTGGTTGTTCACTGTGTATGGGTAACCAAGCACGTGTAGCTGAAGGTTCAACTGTGGTATCGACTTCTACCCGTAACTTCCCTAACCGTTTAGGTACAGGTGCTAACGTTTACTTAGCCTCTGCTGAATTGGCTGCGGTTGCTGCACTGTTAGGTCGTCTGCCGTCACCTGAAGAATATCAAGAATACGCTAAAGAGTTAGATGCAACAGCAGCTGACACATACCGTTATTTGAACTTCGATCAAATCGAGTCTTACACAAAAAAAGCATCGGAAGTGATCTTCCAGACTGCCGTGTAATCGATTGCCGTTAAGGTAACTTGATGTAAAAAGCCAGCGTAAGCTGGCTTTTTTTGTGGGTTTGTTTTATTTCTACATCTATATGCACCAATGAACCCTATCATAGTCATGCCTTTAGTTTTTACACACAAACTCGTTACTTACTAATGGTCAGGCGTTGTCGCCATTAAAACAAATCCATTTAAGCCGATCCGTTGGTCAATCTCGCGCTTAGCCCCATTTAATCTTCATTTTAAAAGACGAAAGTCTTCTATTTTTATAACTACCAACAAATCATCTAATGGCTTTTGGCTATACAGAATGCGAAACAAAGGCGCAGTCTTGGCTGAATTGTGGATAACTTTGGGGGGTAAGTTGTGGGTATGGTGTGGCTAGATTAGATAATTAGAATTAACTGCAAATTTCCTGAAAATAGGGGTTGCACAAAATCTCCTGCTGCCTATAATGCGCATCCACTGACACGGCAGACAGCGTTAAGCAGCCTGGTGTGACAGTTCATTGATGAGTTTACTGATTGATGAGTGTTGAGAAAGTTTGCAAAAACTCCTTGACGCGAAACGGGAAATGCGTAAAATACGCAGCCCTAGCCAACTGGAAGCGTTCGGCGCTCAGTGTGGTACTCAAGTTCTATTACGAATATTGAGTTGCTCTTTAACAAGATAAAACAAGAAATCTGTGTGGACACTCACAGGTGTTGAGTTAATCGAAACTGCTTAACCTTCGGGTTGGCAGTCAAAAATTTAAATCAATGTAACAATGAGTGTTCATAGCAATATGTACAGTTTGTTTCTTTAGTTAGAAACAAAAAATCAGAATTCATT